>JASGCJ010000008.1 GCA_030054195.1 Minisyncoccota bacterium | reverse complement strand
CGTTGAGTGGCGAAGTTGCTGGTGAGACCCTGGGAGCAACAACCGTGGTGGGAACGTTTGCGGACAAGAATATCGGAACCAAGAACGTGGCAGCGGTGTACATGTTGGTGAATGGATCCAATGGGGAGCTGGCGAGCAACTACTCGTTGGCAGGTGAAACATTGACGGGAACCATCACGGCCAAGGATCTGAGTGTGTTTAGTGCGGCAGTGACCACAAAAGTTTATGACGGCAACGATGCGGCGGTGGTGACCGGAGCAGTGCTGGTGGGGAACTCGACGACCGACATTGATGGAAAGTTTATCGGAACGGAAACGGTAACCTTGAACGGCGGAACGGCTGGAACCTTTGCCAGCAAAAACGTGGGTGCGAGCCAAGGGGTGACGACGACGATGAGCTTGGGTGGCAGTGATGCGGGCAACTACACGCTGAACACACAACCGACCTTAAGTGGGACGATCACAGCCAAGGCGTTGACGATCTCGGTTGCGACACCTTCGACCGTGGCGAGCAAGGTTTACAATGGAACTCGGGATGCGGCGGTAACCGTTGGTACGTTAGATGGGTTGGTTGGTGCTGAAGTTCTCGGAGCAACAACAGTAGTAGGAACATTTGCGGACAAGAATATCGGAACCAAAAACGTTGCAGCGGTTTATACCTTGGTGAACGGGTCTAATGGGGAGCTGGCGAGCAACTACACGTTGGCTGCGGAAACATTGACTGGAACCATCACGGCGAAGGATCTGAGTGTGTTTAGTGCGGCGGTGACAACCAAAGTTTATGACGGCAATGATGCAGCAGTGGTGACCGGTGCGGTGTTGGTGGGTAACTCAACGACTGACATTGACGGCAAGTTTATCGGAACGGAATCGGTGACCTTGAACGGGGGAACGGCTGGAACGTTTGCGAGCAAGAACGTGGGTGCGGGCCAAGGGGTGACAACTGCGATGACCCTGGGTGGGGTGGATGCAGGCAACTACACGCTGAACACACAGCCAACCTTGAACGGAACGATTATAGCCAAGGCGTTGACGATGACTGGATCGAGTGCGCCGAGTAAAGTATACGACGGAAGTAGATCAGCATCTGTGACATTGGGAACTTTGAGTGGCGAGGTTGCGGGTGAAACCCTCGGCACATCAACCGTGGTCGGAACTTTCAATAGTAAGGATGTGCTGGGGGCCAATACGGTGACAGCGGTTTACACGTTGGTGAATGGCTTGAATGGAGAGTTGGCCAGCAACTACAGCTTGGCCAATGACAGCTTGGCTTCGACGATCACGGCTAAGAGTTTGTCGATTACAGCGCCCTCGATTGGTTCCAAGACTTATGACGGTTTAGCCACGGCGGGGTCGCTGACCCTAGGAACACTTTCCGGCTTTGTCGGTAGTGAGATAGTGACGGCGAGTGGTGCGGCAGCGGATTACAGCAGTGCCAACGTGGGAACGTACAATGGAGTAGCGGTCTCCTACACATTGAGTAACGGCTCCAACGGAGGATTGGCCTCAAATTACAGTTTGGCAGCCGGATCGGCCACTGGAGTGATCACCGCCAAAGATGTGACGATCGCTTCTGGGTCGGTTTCGGGGAAGGTGTATGACGGAAACACCGGTGCAGTTGTGACGGCGGGAAGTCTGAGCGGGCTGGTGCTCGGAGAAAGTCTTGGGACGACAACAGCGGTGGGAACGTTTGCTAGCAAGGATGTGGGGACACGAAACGTTGCGGCGAGTTACACGCTAACGGATGGAGCGAACCTTGCGGCGAACTACAATCTCCTCAATCCGACTGAAACGCTAAGTGCGGCGATCACCGCGAAGGGGCTGTCGGTCACGGCTCCTTCGATCGCATCTAAGAAGTACGATGGAACGACCGCCGCCGGTGTGGTGACGGTGGGGACGCTTTCTGGGTTCGTCGGAACAGAGACGGTGACAGCTGCCGGATCGGCGGCGAACTACAGCAGTGCGAACGTGGGAAGCTATAGCTCCGCAGTTAGCTACACATTGAGCGATGGTTCGAACGGAGGTTTGGCCTCGAACTATAGTTTGGCCGCTGGATCGGCAACGGGAGCGATCAGTGCCAAGGATCTGGTTGTGAATGCAGTCGGAATCACTGTGGGGAAAGTTTATGATGGTGGAACGTCTATCAATTCGGCCAGCCAGGTCGCGATCGGTTTAGGAGCTTTGACCGGGAACTCAACCGGTGCGAACGACGGCAATTATATCGGGACAGAGGCTGTAAGCCTCGCAGTGGACGCTGCAGGGACGTTTGAAAGAAATCTTCCAGGAACGATGATTCCGATCTCCACCACGGTGAAACTCGCCAGTGGGAATGCGGTTAACAACAACTACAGCCTACGAGCCCAACCTACCGGACTGACCGGCGAAATCACCGGAACCGCCAACCTAGATCAGAACGGGGTCGGAATTAGTGTCTCTTCTGCCGACTATATCCACATCCGCAACACTACCGCCACCCGGATGCAGGATGGATTGACGATCAGTTCCGCCAGCGGAAGCGTCCTCTTGGAGAACAGCAGCTTCGACGGCTGGATGCAGAGATCGACTCCCAATCAGACAATCTCGGATGGTGGTGCGACAACCTTCACCTTCACTGAAGCGGCGGCTACAGCGGTGAATTCTCCGGTGTTGCGCGTGAAGATGGAGGCGAACGATCCTGCCAACGTTGATATGAACAAGCAGTTCATGCTGTTGGGGGATTATCAGGTTCTTCTGCGTAGAGATCCGAATGGAACTCCTAGATCCGGGGACGAGGTGGCAACTACCTTATTCTCCTTCCCGGGTTCGGCCAATGATCCCAATGGCTTTGGTTCAATGGCGCCATCGGCCGATCTGGTGATTCGTGATAGTGCGACCACGCAGGTGAAGGACCTCCCGTGGAACACCAAGGAGTACTCTTCGTTGAATGGAAGCGGCACTGCGGTGGATTCCGGGAACTATTCGGCCGTGAGTGGCGAATTTAAGGGGGATAACGCGGCTTCAGCTTTGGATATCGCTACTTCTTCTGGCGGTGCGGCAGGAAAGTGGGATGTGATGGTGAGTGATCCGAGTTTGGGAGGTGAGGGGAAGGTCACAGATGTGCGGTTGAAATATAACAACAACACCAAGGCGCTGATTCAGGGACCGACTGGAGTGCGTTTGGTCAACGTGATCTTTGAGGGAATGGATGAGGTGGAGGTAGGTGCCGGATTGAACGACAAGGTGTTGATGAGCGGAACTTTGGTGAGCGATCCGAACATCGGAAAGATGGTGGTGAAGGCCGGCCAGACGTTAGAGGCGCATTTCGCCAGTGATGCGACGATGAAGGATGTCAGGACATCCGCGGGAAATGCGGAGATTTTGGCCGGAGTGGTGAAGGACTCGGCGTCGCCCACCGGATATAGTTTTATCAGCGGACCGAACCGGGTGTTGGAAATGCAATCGGCGACGATCGCGGGTCAACTCAGCCTGGCCTCGCACACGATTGTCTTTAACAACGCCAACATCACGAGCGGCGGGGTGATCGATGCCCGTACCCGTGACGGAATGGTGAATCGGACCTATGGAAGCGTAGTGCCCGGAACGGTCAGTTTCATGGGAGCGAATGGGAACACCTTCTTGAACACTGCGAACAGTGCATCGATGAGCATCGCGAATTCGGGGAACATCGTGAGCGCTTTAAGCGGAGGCCAGATGAGAGAGAACGGCGTAGGTGGTGCAACTGTTATGAATGTGGGGAGGGTGAGATGAGTAGTACGGATTTAGGGTTTAAGGGATTAAGGGGTTCGGGAAGTGATGCCGGATGTTTTTATGCAAAACAGTATAATTCTAAGTCATTTTTAGTGAGGGTCTTGTGATAGGAGTAACTCTTGTTGAACAATGGAATTACTCTGATGGTCAAAGATTTAGGCTGAATTAAAGATGAGATATAGAAAAGAGGACCTGCGTAGGGGGGTGGTCGACGTAGTCACGTCGGGCGCAGGAGATATAATATATACTCCTGTTGGCGGGAGGTTGAAGGTGGAAGGTGGAAGAAGTAAGGGTTTGCGAGGCTCCGTTTTGGGCTTGGCGTTAAGTTTCGGGTTGTTGGCTAGTGCATATCCGCAGGCGGCGAATCAGACCGCCTTCAGGAGTGCAGGGGCAACAACGTGGACTGTGCCGTCCAACGTGACGCGGGTGGATGTTCTGGTGGTGGGTGGTGGCGGTGGTGGTGGTGGATCGCTGGGAGGTGGTGGTGGGGCGGGTGGACTGATTTATAGGAACGATGTGGCGGTTGTCCCTGGAACTTCCGTCAGCGTGACCGTCGGCGCAGGTGGCGCGGGCGGGCCCAGTAATTCGACCGGCAGTAATGGATCAAGCTCCGTTTTCGGTGGGCTAACCGCGTTGGGAGGTGGTGCGGGAGGTGGGCGCATTGAAAGCGGTTCTCCTTTGTACGGAGGTCGTCCCGGAGTTGCCGGAGGTTCCGGCGGCGGCGGATCTCAAAACAACAGCGGTGGAAGTGCGGCGGGAGGGGCGGCCCAGCAATCCGCCAGCAGTTCCGGAGGTTTTGGTAACGCGGGCGGAGACGGCCAGACCGGCAATTCCATACCGAATAACACCAGCGGCGGCGGTGGCGGTGCCGGTTCAGCGGGCAGTCGTCCCCGTCCTTTCCAAGGCGGTTGGGCCGGTTACGGCGGTATCGGGCTTTTCATTCCTCAGTTTTCCACGCTGGGTGTGAGTGGCTGGTTTGCTGCGGGAGGCGGCGGCGCCATTCATAGTGACGGACAGTTCACCACCACCGGCGGTCGAGGCGGTGGCGGACATGGAGGCCGTTGGAACGACAGTTTTGCGGCCACGGCGGGTACGGCCAATACGGGCGGCGGCGGTGGTGGTGGGCGTTTCACCGGATCGGGCGGTGCGGGTGGTACCGGTGTGGTAGTGGTGGACTTTTCCCCCCGGCTTACGGCCAACCTTCCAACCGACGGCTTCTATCACACCACAGGAACTCCTTCTGATGCAAAAGGGATCACCGTCATAGCTTACAACCTGATGGGGAACATCACGGTGTATGCTCCGACGGGTTACGAGGTCGCGGCCACCTCCGGCGGTTCCTATGCCTCGACTCTCACCCTCACGCCCAGCTCCGGTGTCGTAAGCACCACCATCTTCACACGGATTGCCGCGGCCGCGCTGTCGTCCAACCCGACGGGAACGCTGACCCTCTCCACCTCCGGTCTGGCCAATACCAGCGTGGATTTGAATGTGTTTCGTATGGTCTTCACGAATATCGGAAACAACAACTTCACCATGCCTTCCCACGTTTCGAAGGTAGACCTGTTGGTGGTCGGCGGTGGTGGGGGTGGTGGAACGGATATGGGCGGTGGCGGTGGTGGTGGAGGAGTCATCTATCGGCAGGACTACGACGTCGTTGCGGGCACGCAGTACAGGGCGGTGGTGGGAGCGGGTGGACGGGGCGGGGCCCCGCAGCCGATTCCGGAGGAAATTGCGGCGGCGCAGAGCGGCGGAAACTCCGTCTTTGGAAATGGCAGTGCGACCATCACTGCCCTAGGTGGTGGGCGTGGTGGTAGCGGTCATCGGAATGATCTCGGCGGTACTGTGGTGAACGCAGCGGTCGGAGGTTCCGGTGGAGGTGGGTCTGGCAATACCGCCCGCGCCAGCGGACAAGCGGCCGCCGGTACTCCGGGGCAGGGTTTTGGCGGATCTGGGAGTGCAGGTGACTGGTATCCTGGCGGCGGCGGTGGTGCGGGCGGGGCGGGCAGCAGCAATCCGGCTCACGGTGGACCCGGCTTGCTGGTTCCGATTTTGGGTCGCGATCTTTACTGGGGCGGTGGCGGTGGTGGCGGTGGTTACAGTGCCTCCGGCGGAAATGGCGGTATCGGCGGAGGAGGCGGCGGGGCCATTAACACCACGACTGGCGGTGTTGGCCTCAACAACGGCCAAGGCGGCGGTGGCGGTGCAATCAATAGTTTGGCCGAGACTCCCGGAGGTCACGCCGGTGCGAACACGGGTGGTGGCGGGGGTGGCGGCTCCCACTGGGCGAACGGCACCGGCGGTTATGGTGGATCGGGCATCGTGGTGATGAGCTACGCACCGATGCTTTTCTACGCGAATGGGCTGGCCGCTCCGTTCACCAAGGCCGTAGTGAGTAGCCCGTCCCCCGAGCAAGGCCTTCCGATCAGCGGCGTGAACATGATCGGTCCAGCGACCATCACGCCCTCCGCCGGTTACGAGGTGTGCACCACCGCCAGCGGGGTCTATCAGTCCACCCCGCTCTCCGTTCTGCCGACGAATGGAACGTTGAATACCACCGTCTTCGTCCGGATCGCGGCGGCTAGCAGCGCCCTATCGCCGGCCGGAGTGCTCACTGTCTCCTCCCCGGGTCTGGCGGATCGTCAGATCCTTCTTAACCAGGGCGAGATGCACGCCGGCCTCTGGAATAGCGGCTTTTTTAACATCCCTACCATCTCGGGTTCCCAGTTGAGCGGGGACATCACCGTGGAGGCCTGGATTTTCATCCAAAGTTATGCCAACTACGCCCGCATCTTGGACATTGGTAACAGCAACGGGGTCGACAACATTCTTTTCACTCAGGAATCGACCAACGGAAAAATCTACCTTGAGGTTTTCGGTGGGGCCAGTGGCAACACCTCTGCCTTTGTAAAGTCTCCCAACGCCATCCCGCTGCAAACATGGACCCACGTGGCTGGGGTAGTGGAGGCGAATGGGAACATGAAGCTGTACGTCAATGGGGCCTTGGTGGCTTCCAACAACCAGACGGCGATATTGCCCCGTGATCAGACCCGGTTCAGTAACTTCATTGGGAAGAGTAACTGGTCCGGCGACGCGCTCTGGAACGGTCGAATCACCGACGTGCGACTCTGGAACGTCGCGCGGACCCAATCAGAGATCCAGTCTGCCATGGCGATCGGCTCGATCTCCGGTCCAGCACTCGGTCTGACCGCGGCTTACCCGATCGGCTCCACCGGCCAGGGCCCTACCGACGACGTCAGCGGCAACAACTACAACCTCACCCAGAACGGCAGCATGGAGTATATTAAGGATAATGGAGTCACTGGGATCACTCAGTCGCTCACCATGGGCGAGACCATCTCAGGTACCTCCACCCTGTGGATTGGGCAGGGGACTCTGTCTTTCCCTGAATGCTGGTACGAGGTTCCTTCCACTGCGGTGATTGGCGGAGATTTTACGGTCGAAGGCTGGGTCTATCCCACTCGCTTTACGAACTTCGCCCGAATGTTTGATTTCTCGACTGACGCCAGCGTTGGAAACGGTGGAACCCAGAATCTGGGGCTTGAGATTTGCGACACAGCCAATACAACGGGTCCGGCATTTTGGGTGAAGGGCGCGAACGGCATCCAATACACTATCACAACCAGCACTCCTATCCCGCTGAACAGCTGGACCCATATCGCCGGTGTTCTAGAGAGCGGGGGAACGATGCGTCTTTATGTGAATGGAGTGCAGGTGGGCACGGCCACGGCTGCCAGCATGCCGCCGAGCGTCGCCCGGGCGCGGAGTTACTTCGGAAAATCGAACTGGGCGAATGAGCCGCTCTATCAGGGTTCGATGCGGGATCTGCGGATCTGGGACGTGGCCCGGACGGCTGCCCAGATTCAGGCGGGGATGACGCTCGGTTCGATCAGCGGTGCGCAAACTGGACTGGTGGCGGCTTACGCCACAGGAACCACCGGGGATAGTAATTATCTGAAGGACACAAGTGGGAATGGTCGGGACCTCGTCCAGCAGGGGCAGACCACGTTTGTTGAAAACGCCATTTCGTTCCCTGGGTCGAACACCCACACAGGACAGAGCAATGTCAACGGTACGTTGGAAGTGAACACGGCGCTCGCTCTGGGGACTGGAGCCTTAGAACTCTATAACAACGGCATCTTCCGATACACTGGCACGGGTACAGAGACCACTTCGCGTGGCCTCTGGGGTGATAACTCTGGCACCGGCACGATCGATATCGCCGATGCACGTGCGAATCTGATCTTTAACGCCACCAGCGGCACCTACAACCAGACCTTCGTCAAAACCGGCGCTGGAACGCTGACCTACAACAACGTCAGCACCCAGCAGTTGACTGGTGCAGTGAATGTTCTTGGCGGCAAGCTGTCGGTAGGGGGATCTGCCAATCGAATTTATGGGGGAAGTCTCTATGTCACCAACGCCACGGTGGAGGTGATCACCTCAGGCGACGAGCAAACGATCAGAGGAAATATTTTCCTAAATGGGGGCACGCTTTCGGCCGCAGCCGGGGTCACTGCGGACGGAAACTATGGCCACTTCAATTTGGAAAACGGCACCGAGACACAGCTTTTCGTCACCGGGGACACCACCTCCACGATTGCGGCCACCTTACATATGGGAGGATGGCACAACTTCAATGTGGCCAACGGGGCGGCGGCGATTGACCTGGATGTGACAGGCCGACTTTCCCACCAAGACGGAGTGGTCTGGGGGATGGTCAGAAAGGATGGTGAGGGGACAATGCGGGTCCGGGCGGGAGGAAACAACACGGCCGGCACCTACATCCGGGGTGGTGAGGTAATCTTCGGAGCTGGTGGGTTGGGGAACGGGGTCAACGGCCAAACCTTCAAGGCGCGATTCGCCAATGCTCCGACGCTGACGTGGGATGTGGGCAACACCGAGGATATCACGGTGGGTTCCAGCGCCGGTGCAGCCATGGATGACTGGGCGAATCCCACGTTAAACATTGGGAACAACAATGTGACTTTCGCCGGCGTTTTTGGATGGGCTAATCCCAGCGATCCCAATAATCCCCAAGGGACTTTCGGTTTTGTTAAGCGTGGGACTGGGACTCTGACGATTGGCGGCTCCCAGACTTATCGCGGGGACACTGTGATCAATGAGGGAACGCTGGCGACGTCCGCCGCCAATCGGATCGGGGACAGTTCCAGGATCGTCATTGGGTCAAACGGAACCTTCCGCCTTGGTGGTAGCGAATATACGCGGCAATCGATCGTGAATTCGGGTGTGGTGAATCTTCAGAATAACTCGTTCGGCAGCGGTGATGATGGACGGAGCGTCACCCAGAGTGGTCAGTTTATCGGCGGCACTTCCAGCTTTCTGACTAAATACGGAGTGGGTAAATGGATCCTGACCGGATTGAATTCCCTTTCGGGCGGGACGGACATTGACGGTGGCATCCTTTCAATCGACTCATTCTCCAAGATTGGCTCGGGCTACCTCGGTATGTCGGGGGGTACTCTGCAGTTCACCGGCGCCAACTCGGAAACCAAGACCGGAACTTTCTGGAGTGATCGCAATACCTTTAGCGCCTTCGATATCGTGAGGGAGGGAGTTAACGTCACGATTAATTCCACCAACGCCACGTCTGGCCGGATCAACAGTCTAAGGAAGGATGGTGCCGGGACGTTGACTTTGAGCGGATTGGGCTGGAGCGGCGGTGCGGCCGTCGACGTGAACAACGGATTCCTCGTCACGACTGCAGCCAACATGTTGTCTGATGCGGCCACGGTCTCGATCGCGGAGGGATCGACCGTGAATTTGGGTGGGGCAGAGACGATTGGAGCCCTTGCGGACGGAAGAAAGAATGCGGAAATCTTCACCGACACGGGCTCAAACACCTGGGTAGTTCCGGCAGGGGTGACAAGTATCCGGGTACTGGTGGTGGGCGCGGGTGGCGGTGGCGGTTCGGATATGGGCGGTGGTGGAGGAGGAGGAGGCGTGCTGGAGACGACCATCGCTGTCACGCCGGGTCAGACGATTACGGCCGTGGTGGGTGCAGGTGGGGCAGGAGCGCTCTCTGGGACAAGTCGTCCGAGAGGAAGTAATGGAAGCCCGTCGATCTTCATGGTGAATGGCAGCACTATTTTAACAGCCTTGGGTGGAGGCGGTGGGGCGTCGACTCATAATAACACCAACTCTCCGGCGGCCGGTGGTAATGACGTGGCCTCCGGGGGCGGCGCCTCCGGAATGGGTGGGAACGCGGGTCGAGGTGGGGCACGAGGTGTGGCCACCAGTGGGCAAGGAAACAGCGGAGGCGTTGGAGGCAACGGCAGCGAATGGTATCCCGGCGGTGGTGGAGGAGCCGGTGGAGTGGGCGGAAATCCGGCAGGAGGTGTGGGCCGCTCTTCGGATATTCTGGGACCGAGCATTTTCTTTGGCGGTGGTGGTGGTGGTTCCGGCTACACCGGGGGTGGTGGTAATGGTGGGAATGGCGGCGGCGGTGGCGGAGCTATCGGGTCCACGGTTGGCGGCGATGGATTGAACAAGGGAGCGGCCGGCGGCGGGGGTGGCACCGGAGTCTGGGCGCAGACGCCCGGCGGATCAGGTGGTGCGAACACTGGTGGAGGTGGAGGTGGAGGATCTCACTACAACGCGAACAATTATGGTGGCGACGGTGGATCAGGTGTGGTGATCGTCTCCTACACAACCCCCGTTCAGCGCGAAATTCTTTTGGGTAGTGGTCGGTTAACCACCGGCGGCAACAATGCGACCACGAGTTACAGTGGCATCATCACCACGACAGGTGGAATGACTAAGACTGGTTCAGGCAACTTCACCCTGACGCGGGGACAGAACTACACCGGTTCGACCATCATCTCCAGCGGTTCCACCTCTTATGAAACGATGGGAACCCTTTCGCTTGCGAATACTTCCGGACCGGCTCTCTACGTAGGCACGACCGGTACGGTCAGCATTAACGGAGGAGGTATCCTTCATACCCGGGCGGCGAACCAGTTGGGGTCGAATGTCACGGTTCGATTCGATGTCGGGACCGGCAACGCCTTCTTCAATTTGATGGGACAAAACCAGACGATTGGGAATCTGGAGGTTGGAGCCCGACCCGCGGAGGCGGTGATCCAGAACACGCAGAACGAGACCGGCTTCGGTAACTCCATTCTTACGGTCAACCAGACAACTGATGCGACCTACTCAGGTTACTTCCGAAACGGGACCTCAGGAACGATCGGACTTGTGAAGGAGGGTTCCGCTAACCTGACTCTCAGCGGAAACCGGATAGAATACACCGGTGGGACCACGGTGAATGCCGGAACCCTGACGTTGGGTGGAAACACGCCCGGACAAGGAGCGATCCGTGGAACGGTTACGGTGAACAGCGGGACCACGTTGAACTACTCCAGCGCAAACTCGTTTGGTTGGAATTCTGGGACTTCGGTGAACGTCCTTAACATCAACGGGGGTACGGTGGGTGGGGCGGACATCAACAATCACTTCTTTGGTGGTGGCACCTTCACCCTGAACATGACGGGTGGCGAGCTGAAGTTGGGCGGGGGAGATAATCCCACTGGTACCATGAACATCAATGTACTTTCCTCCGGCAATCAGGCGGTGATCAGCAAGGTCTCGGCCAACTCGGCGCTGACGATCGACACCAAGGCAAACTTTACCGTGGCGGACGGTTCGCAGGATGTGGATCTGCTGGTCTCAGGGAATTTGAATCAACGGAACGCCAACGCGGGCGTTATGGACAAGTACGGCGCTGGAACGATGCGAATGACTGGAATTGGATCTTATTCGGGCGGAACCGGCGTGCGGGGTGGGGTTTTGGAAATCATGAACAGCAGCGGCATAGGCTCCGGTTACCTCGCCGTCGAGGGTGGAACGTTGCGGTATCTGGGTTCGGGAACCGACACCAGCAGCAGGGTCTTCTGGCAGAATGGTTCCGACGGCACTTTTGATATTGTGAATGCTTCGGCCAACCTGACTTTCAACAACACAACTGGCACCCAAGGATCAAGTGCATCTAAAATCACGAAAGTGGGTGCGGGTCAACTGACATTGGGGAATGTGAATTTGACGAGTGGTGCCGTGGTCTCGGCCGGGACTTTGCAACTGGGTTCCAGTGCAGGGAACGGAAATGCCGGGGGCAATATCTCCGTGGCGAGCGGTTCGACCTTGAAATATTACAGTGCGAACACGAGCTGGATCCCGCTGGGCAACACGATTTCTGGGGCAGGGAATCTGATTTTTGAAGGCAGCGGAGGAGCGTCGGTGGGGAACTTTGGGGTGAGTCAAAACAACAGTGGATTTAGCGGACCGACCTCCATCAACAGTGCCCGGGTTTGGCTAACCCATGGAAGCGGACTCGGCACCGGAGCGGTGACGGTCGGAAGTGGTTCCGGCCTTACGGTGGAGAATGTGACGTTCAACAATGCGATCTCGGTGGCGGGGATTGGTTGGAACGAGGGAGCTTCCTACGGGGCCTTGCGTTTGTCCGGCACCACCGGCGTTATTTCGGGGCCGGTGACAATGACCGATAGCACACGTGTGACCGTTCAGTCTGGATCAGACGTGGGGACGATTTCCGGGGTTATTTCCGGTGCGGGTAAAAACCTTTCGAAGACTGGTGCAGGAAGACTGATTCTTTCCGGAGCGAACACGTATACCGGGTCGACAACCATCAGCGAGGGGACGGTGACCTTGGGGGCGGCGGAGCGGTTGGCCGATGCCTCCAATCTTTCGGTGGCGGGCGGGGCGACCTTTGCGATGAGCAACTTCAACGAGACGCTGGGTTCGATCGCTGGGGCGGGCACGATCAGCATGGGGAGTGGAAACCTGAAGAGCATCGCTGCCGCCAACAGTACCTTCAGCGGAGTGATGACGGGGACGGGCGGATTTACAAAAGAGGGAGTAGGGGAATTGACCTTGAGCGGGAACAGCACGAACACAGGGGCGACGGTAGTGAACGGTGGGAAGATCATCTTCTCGGGCTCGGGATCGATGTACAACAATGGGACTTCGACAGGATCGATCACGCTGAACAGCGGAGCGACTCTTCGCTTTGACCGGCAGGACGTCTTTGGCGGCGCCGATGCGAGTAGTCCCGTTGTGATCACAATCAACCAAGGGGCGCTGGTGGAGAACGGTTCGTTTTTCAATAACCTGAACAATCTGACGATGAACGGTGGAGAGTTACGGGCGAATGGAGGATCAGCCAGTGGATGGCAGGCATATGAGCTGCGGGGAACAGTGACGGTGGGAGGGACGAGTGCATCGTCGATTACGGCCAACAGTTCGGTGAACTCGCTGAACAACATTCTATTGAGCCGCACGGGGACGACGACCTTTGCGGTGGCGGATGTGACCGGGAGTACCGCTCCGGATTTAAATATTTCGGCCAAACTGGTGGATGCGAATGGTATTCAGGCCGGGTTGACTAAGACGGGTGCGGGGACGATGTCGCTGGCGAACAATAATAGTTACACCGGGGCCACCACGGTGAACGGGGGTGTTCTGCAGGCCGGGGCAGCGAACGCCTTTGGATCCAATTCGGCGGTGACCCTGGCCAATACCCCTGGAGTGGTGCTGGATCTCTTTGGGTTTAACCAAAGCATCGGTTCGCTCTCGGGTGGCGGGGCGAATGGTGGAAATGTCACCTTGGGATCGGCCACCCTGACCACGGGTGGGCTGAATACCGATACGACTTATTCGGGTGTGATTTCCGGAACGGGCGGCCTGGTGAAGAACTGGACGGGGAACCAGACGTTGAATGGGGTCAGCACTTATACGGGCGGGACGACGTTAAATGCTGGTGGATTGACGGTGGGGAATGCGCAGGCGCTGGGAACAGGGTCGCTGACTTTTGCGGCGAACAACACCACGCTGTACGCCGGGGCGTCGGTGACTTTGACGAACAACATCGTGCTGAACGCAAACGGAACGATCAATACGCCAACCTCTCTTACGCTGACGGAGAATGGGATCATTAGTGGGGTCGGAAGTCTGACCAAGGCCGGTACGGGCACGTTGGTGTTGGGCGGGCAGAATACTTTCTCGGGGGGCACGCTTCTGAACGCCGGCACGCTCTCCTTTGCTAGCACGGACGCGTTGGGGTCGGGCTCGTTGACCTTTGTCTCCAACTCGGTCATTCAGGCTACAGCTAATCTGAACATCACAAACAGGATCGCGATCAACAGCGGCGTGACGGGAACGTTTGATTACGGAAACTACACGATGACCAACTCCGGCGTGATCAGCGGGGCGGGGAGCTTTATCAAATCGGGCAACGGTTCGCTGAGCCTGACGGGGACGAACACCTTCACGGGGTCGATGCAGATCAATTCCGGTACGGTGGATTTTGGCAGCACGGGAAGCGTGACGCCATCCACAGTGTTTCTGGGATATGCGGCGAGCGACCGTGGTTTGATGAAGGTACAGAGCGGCAACACCCTGACGATCAGTGGCAGTACCGGGATGATCATCGGACAGGATGGATCGGGAGCGCTCTACCAGTCGGGCGGAACGATCAACGTCACGGGAGCTACGAGTGCGGAAAACTTTATGATCGGACGGAATGCGGGCAGCTACGGCTACTACAATCTTTCCGGCGGATCGGTCAGCATCGCTGAACTGGGGGTCGGTTCCTATGCAGGCGGCAGCGGGATTATGGATATCACCGGCGGGACGTTGACAACGACCCAGTACTTTTTGCCAGGTCGTTCGGACAGTGTGGCGAACCAAAGGGCCTCGGTGAATTTGTTGGGTGGCACGGTGAACGTGAACAATGCCCGTGGAATCTGGATGAACACCGGATTTCCTGGAGGAGGAAACAAATACACCGTCATGAGCGTTGAGAACGGGGCGACATTGAATATCGCTTCCGGCGGCGGGATCGACATGAATTATGCGGGTTCGGGCGGTTCAGTGTTGAACCTCAACGGTGGATTGACCAAGGCCGCTTCGATCGGGGTCAGCAGCACGGCAGGCACGCAGTACCTGAACTTCAACGGTGGAACGATACAGGCCACTGCCGGCACGACCGGTTTCTTTAACGGGCTCGACCGGATCACGATCAATTCGGGAGGGGCGAAGATCGATTCGGGTGGGAACTCGATTGGGACGTCCCTGGCTTTGGAAGCACCGACGGGCAAGGGGCTGGCGGGAATCTCGGTGACGGATGGGGGAGATGGGTATATCGGATCGCCCTTTGTGAACATCAGCGGCGGGGGCGGATCAGGGGCGACGGCGCGGGCGGTAGTGGATCCGGTGACGGGCAAAGTGACCAGCATCGTGATCACCAATCCGGGTTGGGGTTACACCAGTGCGCCGACCATAACACTGACACAGGGTGGCTTTACCCGGGTGGCAACTCTGGGGACGGCGACTTTGGCGGATAACATTTCCGGCGGGCTGACCAAGCAGGGGGCCGGGACATTGACGATTTCAGGTCGAAATACGTACACGGGAGAGACAACGGTGGAAGCGGGAACCTTGCAATTTAACTCCGCGAGCGGAATCTATACCTACTCGGGTAGCACGGTGAACATCGGGAACGGTGCTACCGCACAGATCAGTGGCGACCGGTATGACTTCAACCAGAAGACCTTCCTGTTTGGCACGAACGGGAACGGCACCCTGCTGAATACCTCGGCCAACTTTGTAAATCGGACGAACACTTTCCGGACCTCCGGTGGCGCCCGGAATCAGATTAATAATAGCGGTGCAGCATTCTTTAATTTCGACAGCGGCATTAATACCTTCGACGTGGTACGGGGAACGGATGCCAGCAGTGACTTGACGGTCAATGCCGTGATGGCGAACGCCGGGAGCATCCTCAAAACCGGCAACGGCATCCTAACCCTGACGGCTCAGAATACCTACGTTGGCGGCACGACGGTCGATGCGGGAACCCTGGTGCTGAACGATAGTTGGAATTATAATCCGGCTTGGTCCGGCATCGGTGTGGTCCGGGGAAATCTGACGATCAACCAAGGCGCTACCGTGGCCCTCAGGGGAACGGGGACAGGGGCCTTAGGGTGGTTGGCGGGCTCCCAAGTGACCAACTTAGTGATCAACGGAGGTTTGTTGGATGGTTACAGCATCAATGCCGATGCGCGGCAGCACATCTGGAATATCACGGGTGGGGTGAACTTGACGGGTGGGCAGATGCGGATGAATAACGGCGTCTCCTCAACCACGACAGGCAATTATTGGGATTGGGGAAATACGGCGGTGAACACCTTCGCCAGCGCAGACAGCTCGGAAATCTCCGGCCGCGTCAATATTCGCACGGACTCCTTGTCTACGATCAGTTTCAACGTGGCGGATGGTGCCGCGGCCAGCGATTTGATCGTCAGTGCGGCGATCACGCAGAGTGCGGCCGGGGGTGCGATCACCAAGAATGGTGCGGGGGTGATGCTCCTCTCTGGAACGAATCTTTATACCGGTGCCACTACGGTGAATGGCGGAACCCTACGTGCGGGATCGAATGCGGCCCTCGGATCGAACTCGGCGGTGACCTTGGCCAACACGGTGGGGGCAATCTTGGATCTCGCTGGGTTCAATAACTCGATCGGTTCGCTGGCGGGTGGAGGATCGGCCGGGGGGAATGTGACGATGGGTTCAGCTAATCTGACGGTGGGTGGGGACAACACCTCGACGAGTTATGCGGGATCCATCTCGGGCACGGGCGGTTTGGTGAAGAACGGATCAGGCACGCAGACGTTGACTGCGGCGAGCAGTTATTCCGGCGGAACGACGTTGAATGCGGGCGGGCTGACGATCGGTCACGGATCGGCCTTGGGGACGGGAAATGTGAAGTTTGCCACGGCGGGAGCGAAGTTGAATGCGGGGGCGACGGTGACGTTGACGAATAACATTGAGCTCAACGCCAATGGAACGATCAACACGCCGAACTCGTTCAACCTGACGGCCAGCGGGATCGTGAGTGGGGTGGGTAGTCTGACAAAGGAGGGGACAGGGACGTTGACGCTCTTGGGAACGAACACCTACTCGGGCGGAACAGTGATGACGGCAGGGACGGTGGCGTTGGGCAATGCCTCGGCGATGGGGACGGGGGGAGTCTCGGTGACTGGAAATTCAACCAATCTCGCACTGGCGAGCATGACTTTAACGAACAACTATGCGCTCAGCAGCGGCAGGTCGGCAGTGATGGATTCGGGGGCTTTCACCGTAACGATGGATGGGTTGATCTCGGGTCAGGGTAATTTCGGCAAGCAGGGAACGGGCACGGTGATTCTGACAAAGGATAATAGTTGGAGCGGCACCACGACGATTTCGTCCGGAACCCTTCAGATTGGTAACGGGGGATCGGGCGGCACGCTAGGTTCGGGAACGGGTGCGGTGGTGAACAATGGGACGCTGATCTTCAACCGTTCCGGTACGAACGTGATTGCCAACACCATCAGCGGGACGGGCACGCTGATTCAGGAAGGGCCAGGGGAACTGCAATTGAGGGCTGTGAATACCTACACGAACACCATCGTAAACAATGGAAGTTTGCGTCTGACAGCGGGCGGGGTGGGCGGGGCGCTGCGGGGCACCCTGACGATCAATGATAACGGTCTGGTAATTGCCGACGCGCACGATGCGCTGGGTTGGTATAACGGCGGGGTATCCCAAAAGATAGACACCCTGAACATTTTCGGCGGGACCCTGCGCGATATCTATAATTCGGACAACCTGACGCTAGACGGGGTGGCGATCACGATGCGCGCGGGTCTGATCGAGACGGTGACTAGCAGTGCGCAGGGCCGGATCGACCTATATGCGGGTCAATCGGCGAGCACTTTCCGCTCCCTGGCTAGCAGCAACACGGCGGAGTGGCGCGGGAATCTGCGACTGCGGGAAAACCAAACGATGACGGTCTTTACTATCGAGGAAGGTGCTGCGGCCACCGACTTCTTGCTGAGTGCGAATGTTGTGAACATGGATTACTCCGGAAATCTCGCAGCAGGCAAGGGGGTCACTAAGGCAGGGGCCGGCTTGATGCAGATGTCCGGCAGCAATGCCTACTCCGGATCGACGATCGTGGCGGGCGGCACGTTGCAAGCCGGCTCGACCACGGCGTTTGGTGCCAACTCGGCGGTGACACTATCCAACGTGGCGGGGACAACGCTCGACCTGAACAACTTCAATGTGACGATCGGGGCCCTTTCCGGTGGAGGAACTACCGGCGGGAACGTGACCCTTGGCTCCAGCAACCTTACTGTGGGAGCGGATAGTGGCACAGGTTCATTCGGCGGGGTGATTTCTGGAACGGGTGCGGTGACGAAGACGGGCAGCGGGACACAGACCTTACGTGGTCAGAACACCTTCACCGGAACCTTCACCCAGGGGCAGGGCGTGACGGTGCTGGCCAACACGAATGGGCCGGCCCTCTTTGACGGGCAGGGCGGGGAGGTGGTGATCGGGAGCAGCGGTGCCAACCACACCTACAGCATCCTGCGGATGGGTGCGGCCAACCAGTTGGGCACGAACGTGAACGTGACCTTTGGGCCGACGGCCTCCTCGCTGGCTTACGGGACGTTCGATTTGATGGGCTTTAACCAGTCGATCGGAAACCTGAACGTGAGCGGCAACGCAGGGATCGCCCACATCCAGAATTCGCAGGTGGGGGCCTCCACGGGCAACTCGGTGTTGACGGTGAACCAGACCACGAACGGAAGCTACAACGGTATCTTCCGCGATTATGCCGGGGGCGGCACCGGGACCTTGGGCCTGGTCAAGAACGGCGCGGCCAACCTGACGTTGAGCGGTCAGCACATCAACTACACGGGCGGGACGACGGTGAACGCCGGCACGCTGACGCTGGGCGGGATGGTGGTGGATGGGCAGGGGACGATCCGCGGGACGCTGACGGTGAACGAGGGCGCCACGGTGAACTACACCAACGCTCCGGGTGACAAGTACGGTGGGGCGCACGCCTTCGGTTGGACGACGGGTCAGGCGGTCAATGTCCTGAACATCAACGGGGGCACGGTCGGCGGCTTTGACATCAACAATCACTTCTACGGCAGCAACAATGCGGGCGAGGATGTCTTCACGCTGAATATGACCGGTGGCGAACTGAAGCTAGGAGGCGGGGAGAATCCAACGGAGGTGATGAACCTCAACGTCCTCAGCTCGTCCAACCAGGCGGTGGTTAGCAAGGTGAGTGCAAATTCGGCGCTGACGATCGACAACCGGGCGGTCTTCACGGTGGCGAACGGTTCCCAGGACGTGGATCTGCTGGTCTCCGCCAACCTGAACCAGCGGGGCGGCGGCGGCAATGTGGTGAAGCAGGGGGCGGGGGTCATGACGGTTTCCGGGAGCAACACCTACACGGGGACAACAACAGTGGGCGGGGGCACGTTGCGGGCGGGATCGAGTAATGCGTTCGGAGTGAATTCGGGCACAACCCTCTCCAACGGCGTGGTGTTGGATTTGAATAATTTCAATAATTCGATTGGTGCTCTGAATGGAACCGGAACTGTGACCTTGGGCAGTGGGAATCTGACGTTGGGTGGTGGAGGACAGACCGGCACATTTGGTGGATCGATCACCGGCACCGGAGGATTGTACAAGACGTTTGCGGGGCGGCAGACGTTGACAGGGTCGAACACCTACAGCGGGGTGACGAGAGTGGACGGCGGGATTCTTACCTTGGCGGGCACCAACGGATCGGCCATCTACTCGGACGGGCGTGCGGGTAAGTTGATCATCGGCGGAAACGGCAACGGCTATAACGGAATCTTCAACATGGTGGAGATTGGGGCAGCCCGGCAGTTGGGGTCGAATGTGGATCTGGAATTCGATGTGAATGTGCCTTACTCGTATCTCGCCCTGATGGGGAACAATCTTGAGATCGGAAACCTTACGATGAACGGAAGCCGCTCGGACTGGGCGGTCATCGAAAACAGTGAGGGAGTCGCCGGACTAAGTACCGGGGCCTATGCGAAGGCGTCCTTCACCATCAACCAGACAGCGAACACCACGTACAACGGATATATTCGCGACACTTGGGCAAACCCGAACGTGAATACAGGAACTGGCGCCGGAACGCTGGAGTTGGTGAAGAAGGGGAGCGGGACGCTGACGATTCAAGGAGCCAATGTGTCGCACACGGGAGGAACCAAGATCATGGAAGGGCGTTTGGTTTCCCAGGGGGCTTCGCTTGGTGGTTCGGGACCAGCTAGCCAGGTGTTTATCAACTCCAATGCCGTGTTGGAGTACAATTTGACCAACGCTCCTGGATACGCCAATGGGACTCGTCAGAAAGGTGCGACCATCAGTGGAGCCGGGACGCTGGAGAAGACTGGGCAGGGGATGCTCATTTTTGGTGGGGCGGGGCAGGTCAATATTGCAATGGATGCGGGGTCTTGGATTAATTTGAGAGAGGGAACGATCAAGGCCCACGACAATGTTCAGGCGAATTGGGATAACAACAAAGCCTCCCTCTTTGTGAATACCAACGCGACCTTCTCGCAGGTCGAGGGGAATGTCACCGTAGGTGCGTTATCTGGAGGTGGGTTGATTGAGTTAGGTTATAGTTGGCCCAACTTCCAGCCAGTGATGCGGATTGGGTATGGGGACGCGAGTTCCGAATTCTCCGGAACATTGCGGGATTTGTCGGCTTATGGTGGTCGGGGGATTGTGACAAAAATCGGAAAAGGCACGCAGACCTTCTCGGGCACGAACAATGCCATCACTGGAAACCTGACGGTGAACGATGGGATCGTGAACTTTGGTACAAGAGGTAAATTTACGGCGAATGCACTGTGGGTAGGAAATGTCGCCGGAGCCCGAGGTCGTGTTGAAATCGGTAATAGTAATGTAGTGACTACCTTAAATAACGCAGACCGGGTGGGTGTGGTGCTGGGAGACAATGGGGGGACCGGGGCGCTTTACCAAAACGGGGGCAGCCTACTGATCCAGTCGGGAGCGGACGTCGACAACTTTATCATCGGACGAGGTGCTAACAGCTATGGATATTTTGAGGTGAGCGGGGGAACGAATCGTCTTTCCGAATTTGGTGTCGGCTCCGGATATGGTGGAAACGGCATGCTGGCTGTCACTGGGGGAGAAATTACCGTTACGAATTACTTTAATATTGGCCGGGCAGATTCTGTTAACGGGCAGGTCGGCATTGTGAATCTGATGGGCGGAAGCGTGCGGGCCCTCAATAACAGCTACGACACAACCCTCGCAGTCGGTAACGCTACTGGAAAAAACACGGTAATGACGGTTGGTGCTAACGGATCTTTCGCCACCGCGCAGCGCGGGATCTCCCTGAACTCGAGCTGGGGGAATTTCAGCAACAACGCATCCCTCAATCTCAACGGTGGGCTGGTGGAAACCGGTTACATCTGGTCCGAGCGCACCGCTGGCAACCAGTTCCTGAACTTCAACGGAGGCACTCTCAAGGCCATCGGCAACAACGGGTCTTTCATTAATAGTTTGGACCGGATCACGATTAATCAGGGTGGGGCGAAGTTCGATACGGCTGGATTCAATGTGACGATCGGACAGTCATTACAGGCTCCGGCTGGCAAAGGTCTATCTTCTGTCGCAATCGCCAATGGTGGATCAGGTTATATTGCTCCTCCGATCGTGGAGATTACTGGTGGAGGTGGAACGGGAGCCACGGCGTATGCGGAGATTGATCAGGTGACCGGCGCGGTGACCAACATCGTTATCTCTAATCCTGGAAATGGCTACACCACGCCTCCCACGGTGGTGTTGAAGCAGGGTGGATTCATCACGACAGCCACGGTTGGATTGATTTCACTGGCGGACAATGTTTCGGGTGGGATCGCGAAGCAGGGGAACGGGGAGTTGCTCCTGACCGCAGGCAACACCTACACGGGAGCGACGTTGGTGGAGAAGGGGACCCTAAAAGCCGGAGTAGCCGGGAATGCGTTTGGCATCACCTCGGCGATGGTTCTCTCCAATGTGGCGAATGTTTTGGTGGATCTGAACGGAAACAATCAGACGATCGGATCGTTGGCGGGTGGCGGAAGCACGGGCGGAACGGTGAGCCTGGGAGGGAACACGCTGACGATGGGCACCGACAACACGAGCACGAGCTATGCGGGCACGATCACGGGAACAAACGGGCAGTTGATCAAGACCGGTACGGGTAATCAGACCTTGGCGGCATCGAACAGCTATACTGGAGCGACGACCGTCAGTGCCGGCACGCTGACACTGACGGCGAACAGTGCGCTGGGTACGGCAGCTGGTGGTGTCACGGTGGCCAACGGGGCGACGACCGACTTCAAGAATGTTACCTACAGCACGGCTGAGGCGATGGGGTTGAACGGTGGGACGATCGCTAACAGTTCTGCGACCAGTCTCTTTGCTGGAAATATCACCCTGGGGGCGAACAGCTTTGCAAATGTGACGGGTACGGCGTTGACGCTCTCCGGCGCAATCAGTGGTGCGTACGATCTTACAAAGACGGGAAGCGGAGCGTTAATCTTGACGGGCACTGGAGCTCAGACGGCCACGACGATTTCGCAGGGAACGTTGCAGCTGGGTGCTGGTGGGACGACGGGTTGGTTGAGTGGGAACGTGATCAACAGTGCGGCGTTGGTGTTTGACCGTTCCGACGCGGCTACCTTGGTGGGCAACCTTTCCGGCGCTGGCACGGTCACGAAGAAGGGAGCTAACACGGTAACTTGGACCGGGGCTAACACTCTCACTGGTTTGACCACGATCGAGGGTGGGGTGCTGCAGATCGGTAACGGTGGGGCCAACGGAACCTTGGGCACGGGTGACGTGGCCAACAGTGGGGTGCTGACCTTCAACCGAACTGGCTCTTTGAGCTACGGCGGGGTGGTTTCCGGAACTGGAGCGGTGACCAAGCTAGCCGGTGGTACGGTCACGCTGACGGGTAACCATACTTACAGTGGCGGGACGACAATTTCCGATGGAATGCTGGAGATTGGTAACGGCGGGACGAGCGGAGCGATCGGTACGGGACCAATCGCTAATCAGGGTGTGCTGGCTTTCAATCGGGCGGACACCCTCGCGGTTCCAGGTGGCATCAGTGGAAATGGGCAACTTTGGCAGAACGGTAGCGGCACTCTCATTCTGTCCGGATCGAGCACCTATTCGGGAGAGACCAAGGTTAATGCGGGACGGCTGCTTACGACCGGCGACAATCTCCTGAGCGACTCTTCTGCGGTGACGGTGGCAAACGCGGCGACACTACAGATTGGCGGCAACGACCAGATCGGCTCACTGGCCGGGGCTGGTTTGGTCGATTTGGGTTCCTATCTCCTGACCGTGGGGGATGCGAGCGCCACGAGCTTTAGCGGTAATATTTCAGGATTGGGCGCCTTGACGAAGGTGGGATCGGGATCATTGGCGCTTTCCGGAGTGAACACATTTACGGGTGACGTGAATGTGGATGCAGGCGCTTTGATTCTGAACAGCTCCACATCGTTGGATCGATCGGCGGTGGTGACACTAAACAACGCAGGAGCAGTTTTGACGGTGAATTCGAACATGACGGTGGGTGCCTTTGAGCAAGCTGCGGGTTCCATTTTAGATGGAGGTGGTATTCTACGGACACGTTTGGTGAAAAGCAGTGGGGGAGAGTTGAACTCAGTGATCGGGGATCTGGTGGCGGATCCGGCGAATGGATTCCTTGCGGAATCGGCCGGAATTCTGAAGAGAGGTGCGGCTACAACTACGGTTTCCGCTGCCAACACCTTCACTGGGGATATCAAACTTCAGGGTGGCCAGCTGCAGTTGGTGGGCAGTGGATCGTTTGATTCAGCGAGCTCGGTGATTCAGTCGGCTGGAACCATTCTCGACCTGAACGGAAAGAGTCAGGAGTTTGCGGCCGTGAATGGGGTTGGAGGAACGATCAAGCTGGGGAGCGGAAGTCTGGCGGTCGGTGGAGCGGTTAATTCGCAGTTTGATGGGGTGATCGAGGGCTCGGGCGGCTTTACGCAGAAGGGATCTGGAACGACGACGCTGAATGGTCAAAGCACCTTCAGCGGTGTCACGGCGGTGGATGCGGGCAAGTTGGTGGTGAACGGGTCTCTCGACACCGCTGGGTCGGTGACCGTTGCGACGGGCGCCAAGCTGGGCGGATCTGGTACGGTCGGCACGATCGGTGGAGCGGGTCTGGTGGAAGCGGGAAATAGCCCAGGGATTCTGACGGCGACGCAGGTGATTCCGACGAGCGGTTTGGACTTTAATTTCGAACTGTTCGGCTTCAATCCTGCGTACAGCAGTCCGACTAACAGTGGGAACGACGTGGTTCGGTTAACGGGTCCGACTGCGTTCGGTAGCAGTCTGACGGCGGCGAACGTGCTGGCGTTTTATATCGATCTGCCAGGTAGCTTCGTCTTTGGCAGTAGCCAGGTGTTTGAGGGTGGATTCTTTGCGGATCAAGGGGCTGGGCTTTTGGCGGCGGTGAAGGATGCGACGATGAACTACTTCATTAAGGATGCGACGGGAACGGTTTCCTATAACGGCAACACTTATGTGAGCCTAGCGGATTACGCGAAGAAGACCGCTGGCCAGTACGATGCGGCCTTTGTGTTGTCGACGGTGGACAAATCGGGCACGGCGTTCAGCGGATCGACGGCGGCCAGTGGCGCAAAGGTGATGGGATTGACGATGGTTTCGACGATCACGATCACGCCGGATGCGAATTTGGTTTACGACACCAATCCGAAACCAGCAACGGCGACCTCGATCGACACTGGTGTTGCTGGATTCACTTATAGCTACGAAGGAGTCAACGGCACCAGTTACGGTCCGACATCCACAGCTCCGCATGAGGCGGGGGATTACATGGTGACGGCAACCACGAGAAACAACACGGACGTTAAGAAGAGTCAGAATTTCACCATCCAGAAGGCGGTCGCCACCTTGTCGTGGCCGGTCTTGCCACCGATGGCTTACACACCCATCGGATTGCTAGCTGGTCAGTTAAATGCGGCCGAAACGCATTCGATTTCCGGAACGATCACCTATAGCGATAGCGTTGTGGGGGCGATCACGGCAGGGACGGTGCTGGAGGCGGGAAGCAATTCACTGACGGCAAGTTTCACACCGACCGATACCCGCAACTACTCCACAGCCATGGTCAACAACACCCTGGTGGTGAACAAGGCTGATCCCGCGATTGTCTGGGGTGCCCTGACGGCAATTACCTATCCAACGGCCTTGAGCGGGACCGAACTGAGTGCAACCGAGGCGGGCTCGGTGGCGGGATCCATGAACTACAATCAACCGATTGGAACGGTGTTGAATGCGGGAACGCAAACGTTGCAGTTGACCTTCTATCCGACCGACACAAGAAACTACAATACTGCAACGGTGAGCAACACCTTGGTGGTGAACAAGGCAACGGCGGTGGTGACTGTGACCTCCGCCACGGCGACTTACGATGGCACGCCGAAGGGATTGGTGACCTCCGTTAATCCCGCAGGGTTGGCGATGGATGTGACTTACAACGGTTCCACTCAGGTTCCTAGCAACCTTGGGCCTTATGCCGTGGTGGCAACGGTGACCGACCCGAACTATGTGGGATCGGCCAACGGCACACTCGACATCCAGTGGCCCTCGGGCACACCTTTACCAACGATCACGCTGACGGCTCCTGCTAATTTGGAATATGACGGGATCGCTAAGGCGTATACGGCGAGTGCCACCAATCCGTTGAACACGGGGAATCCTCAACTGGGCTCTCCGGCCAACTTTGTCTTTGAGTATGCGGGGGCGGGTGGAACCAGCTACGCGACCAGTGCGAATGCACCCACAGATGCAGGAACCTATACAGTGAAGGCTTATCTGTATCCCGGTTCGACGACCATCGAAACGGCCAGCTTCACCATCACGAAGAAGTCTTTGTCCATCGGATCTGTGGTGGCGGTAAACAAAGTGTATGACGGGTTGGACAGTGCCTCTATTTCCGGCGAAAGCTTGGTCGGGGTGGCAGGAGCGGATGTGGTGAACTTGGTAAGGGGCTCTGGATTTAGCGCGACCTTTGCGGACGATAACGTGGGCACGGGTAAGGCCATCACGGTGGCGGGATTTGAGTTGGGCGGTGCGAAGGCCGGCAATTACGTGTTGGCCGGACACCCGACCGGGTTGACGGCTGATATTACCAAGAAGACTGTGACCGTGACGGGGTTGTCGGTTTCGAACAAGACCTACGACCAGTCGAAGACCGCCAGCTTGAGCGGAGTGGGTTTGATCGGCTTGTCCGGGGTGCTGGCAAAAGATAATGGGAACGTCGCTTTGGATACGGCTTCGATTGCGGCGGAGTTTGCCGATGCGAACGCGGGTGCAAGCAAGGCGGTGACTTTGACAGGCCTGGCCCTGACGGGTTCACGCTCCGGCAACTATGAACTGAACGCCGTAAGCGGTGTGACCGGAGCGATCCAGCCGATTTCCGTCACGATCAGCGGAATGTCGGTGGCCGACAAGGTGTATGATACGAACCGAAACGCGATAGTTTCCGGCGGAACCGTTTCGGGTGTATTGAGCGGAGATTCGGTACAGGTCGACGTCAGTGGAGCGACATTCCTGTTTAACACCGAGGATGTCGGGACAGGTAAGGCGGTGGCGGGTTCGGGAGTGGCCTTAGGTGGATCCAGCGAGGTCAATTATACGCTTTCGGCCCAGCCAAGCTTGCCGACAGCGAGCATCACGGCGGCACCGTTGACGATCTCTGGAGTGGCGATTGCCAACAAGGTGTACGATGGGGGAACAACCGCTACCCGAACTGGAACGGCGGCGCTCAGTGGACTGGTAGGAGGAGAATCATTGGTGTTGGGCGGCACCATTACGGCCGACTTTAACGACAAGAACATCGGAGTGGGCAAAGCGGTGGTAGTCAGCGGGTATACGATCAGCGATTCTGGGGCGTTCAAAGCCACCAATTATGCGTTGATTCAACCGAGCGGATTGACCGCTGATATTACGGTTAAGACTCTGACGGTGACTGGAGCGGTGGTAGCCAGCCGAGATTATGATGGAACGGATTCTGTGCAGGTGACGGGGGGAACCTTGGTCGGCGTCATCGGGGGGGAGGACGTTCAGCTTCGGTCGAGTGCGGCTTCCTTTGCCGATGCGGATGCCGGCACCGGAAAGATTTTGGCGAATACTGGATTCAGTCTTACCGGAGCCGATGCAGGGAACTATCAACTTACCGCGCCCACACTTTCCGCCGATATCACGCAGAAGAACCTCTATGTGACGGGATTGACGGCAGACAATAAGGTCTATGACCGAAGCACTAGTGCTACCTTGAGCGGAACCGCGGTGTTAAGTGGCTTGGTAACGGGGGAAACCCCGGGCTTCGGCACCTCCTACTCGGCCAATTTCAACACGAGGGCGGTGGGTACGAGTAAGCCTGTTACGGTCACGGGATATTCGGTGGCGGATTCAGCGACCTTCAAAGGCGCCAATTACCAATTGGTTCAGCCGAGCAACCTGACAGCTGATATTACTCCGCTTCCAATCTCCTTGTCTGGTTTGGGCACGCTGCAAAAGGCTTATGACGGAACCCGGACGTTGGCGATATCCGGACACTCGATGGGTGGAAAGATCAGTGGCGATGATGTGAATCTGTCAGGGACACCCACCGGGCTGTTTAACGATCCAACGGTCGGAAGTCCGAAGGCGCTAGCACTCACAGGAGTGAGCCTGACGGGAGGTGATGCGGCAAATTACACCCTGGCTTCAGCCCTCAGCACCACCGGTGCAATCACTGCGAAGGAGTTGACCGTTGCGGGAATGTCGGCCCAAA
The DNA here is from genome assembly GCA_030054195.1 of Minisyncoccota bacterium. Classification (GTDB taxonomy): domain Bacteria; phylum Verrucomicrobiota; class Verrucomicrobiia; order Methylacidiphilales; family Verrucolacustridaceae; genus Verrucolacustris; species Verrucolacustris abundans. The sequence continues at coordinate 17,823 of JASGCJ010000008.1, read as the reverse complement.
CAAAGAACTACGACGGTAGTGCAGTGGTAACCCTGAGTGCTGGAACCCTGGTGGGAGTAGAAGCGGGGGACACAGTGACACTGGTGGGCCCTGGAACGGGCACTTGTGCGGATGAAAATGTTGGAACGAACAAGAGTGTGACAGTGACCGGATTGAGCTTGGGTGGGGCGGATGCGTCGAAGTACACCTTGGCACAGCCCACGGATGTGAAGGCTCGGATCGATGCCGCTCCGGTGTCCGCAACTGGGATGGCGGCCACAAGCCGCGGTTACAATGGTGCAGCCGATCGGAGTGTCGTGCTCACCGGGGGTACCTTGAGCGGAGTGTTGGCAGGGGACAGTGCGGCAGTTTCCTTAGATCAGTCAGGCCTGAGTGCCCTTTATGCTGATGGAAATGCGGGGACAGGCAAAGCGGTTGCGATCACTGGGTTGACCTTGTCCGGGGTCAAAGCCGGCAACTACGCGTTGGCTCAACCCGCCTACGTAACGGGTGACATCACGCCCAAGACACTTGCTGTGACCGGGTTGGCAGTGGCCAACAAGGTTTATGACAACAGTGTGAATGCATCCCTGACCGGCACCGCGGTCTTGGGGGCAGGAGTTGTGGCGGCAGATAGCGCGAACGTGACCTTGGAGACGAGCTCGGCCACGGCAGTCTTTGGCGATGCGTTGCCTGGAAACGGGAAAGCGGTGACAGTGAGTGGTTACTATCTATCGGGCTCGGCCATCGCGAACTACAGCGTGCAACAACCCACCGGATTGACGGCCGATATCACGGGAGTGACTTTGACGATTACGGGTGCTGTGGCTGCAGACAAGAACTACGACGGCAACACGACCGCGACAGTGAGTGGAGGGACTTTGGTTGGTCTGGTTTCCGGGGATGTCGTGACTTTGGGTGGGTCTCCTGCGGGAACGTTTAATAATGAGAGTGTGGGTACAGGCAAGGCAGTGACGGTCACCGGATATGCGCTGAGCGGGGCGAATGCCGGTAAGTACAGCGTGAGCCAACCGAGCCTGACAGCGAATATTACGGCGAAGCCGTTGACGGTGAGTGGCCTTTCCGCCTTGAACAAGGTCTACGATCGTTCGACTACCGCCACGCTGACAGGTACAGGAACACTTGCGGGCATCGTGGGAAGCGAAGTCGTGAGCCTCGATTTAAGTGGTGCCAGCGCGTCCTTTGCAAATGAAGCAGTAGGGGTGGGCAAGATCGTGACTGGAAGTGGGTATGCTTTAGCCGGGACAGATGCTGGTAATTACAGTTTGGTCCAACCCACCGCAACAGCGACGATCAGTCAAAAGACACTCACGATCAGTGGCCTGAGTGCTGATAACAAGACGTATGACCGGAATACTGCTGCCACCTTGAGTGGGACAGGGGCATTGGTGGGGGTGGAGCTGGGCGATACAGTGACCCTGGATTCAAGTGCTGCTTCGGCCGGTTTTGCGACGGCAGCTGTTGGAATAGGGAAGACGGTGACTGGATCCGGATATCTTTTGACCGGTGCAGATGCCGGAAATTACGATCTTACCCAACCGACCTGGACGGCGGATATCAATGGAATCGTGCTGACGATCAGCGGGGTGACGGCGGACAACAAGGTGTATGATCGGTCTGCCACGGCCAGCTTGAGCGGAACGGCGTCCTTGGTTGGGGTGGTTTCTCCGGATGTTGTTACTTTGAACACGGGAAGTGCGGTCGCAACGTTTGCCGATGCGATTGCAGGAACCGCCAAGGCGGTGACTGTAAGCGGTTACTCGTTGGGCGGTGCGAATGCTGCCAACTACACCTTGGTACAGCCATCCAGCCTGACGGCGAACATCTCAGCGAAGCCGTTGACGGTGACTGGAACAACGACTGGGAAGCAGTATGACGGAAGCAACTTGGCACCGCTTACCGGTGCAACCCTCCAAGGTGTGATCAACGGGGATATTGTGACACTCGCGAATGATACGGCTGGGACTTTTGCCTCTTCCACAGTGGGTACGAATGTCTCAGTGACCACGACCTTCACCCTGTTGGGTGCCGACAAGGATAATTACAGCGTGACCCAGCCAACATTGACGGGGGATATTATAAGAAAGGTTCTGACGGTTTCTGGTGCGGTCGTCCCGAGTAAACAGTATGACGGAAACACCACAGCTTCTATTAGTGGCGGTATTTTGATGGGGGTGGTGGGCAGTGAAAACGTGGTGCTGGATTCCGGATCAGGTACGGCAACCTTCGTTGATAAGACTGTGGGCGTCGGTAAAACAGTCACCGTTACGGGTTATACGATCACCGGAACGGATATTGGGAACTACACCCTGACCCAGCCGATCGTGACCGCCGACATCACGGCGGCGCCTTTGACCGTGAGTGGTGCGCTTGCGACCAACAAGGAGTATGACAGTACAACTGACGCCACGATCTCCGGTGCGACCTTGGTCGGAAAGATCGGTTCTGATGTCGTGAATCTGGCAAATGATACGACGGGCATCTTTGCCCAGGCGACTCCAGGCACGGCGATCGCGGTTTCCACAGCCATGACGTTGACGGGTGTGGATGCCGGCAACTATGCCCTGAGCCAACCTGCTGGGCTAACCGCGGATATCACCGCGAAGGCTCTTACAATTTCGGGTGCGACGGCCGTATCGAGAGCTTATGACGGAAGTCGGGTGGTTGTGGTCTCCGGCGGAAACCTGCTGGGTGTGTTGGCGGGTGATATCGTGACACTGGTGGATGCCAATGCAGCCGGAAGCACCGCTGACAAACTGGTGGGCAACAGCAAGGCCGTGACGGTTACCGGTTATGCTCTCGGTGGTGCGAATGCCGCTGGATACACAGTCACCCAGCCCACCGGGTTGACCGCTAATATCACCAAGAAAGATCTAACCGTCACTGGCGCGACGGCAATCAACAAGCTGTATAATGCGAACAACGCAGCTTCGATCACTACCAGTGGGCTGGTTGGGGTAGTTTCGGGCGATGTGGTAACGATTACCGGCGGAGGCACCTTTGCGACTCCAAACGTCGGGAATGGCAAGTCGGTGACTGCGGCCCTGACGTTGGCAGGTGCGGATGCGGGCAACTACTCGGTCATTCAACCCACCAGCTTGACGGCCGACATCACGGCAGGACCTCTGAATGCAGCCAACGACGATATTATAATTCCTTTAAATGCTGCAGCCTACACCACCCAGACCGTGTCGCTGCCGAGCATCTTCTTTAATGACGGACTTGGATTGGGGAGCCCGACCTTTTCGATCACTTCCACTGCGAACGGGTATTCCGCAGTGCAGAGAGGAAACGTAGTTTCGGTCAGCCGTGCCGCTGGCCTGATGGCTGGTGAAGCCTTCCGATATACCCTACAGGAAGATATTAATATGAATGGGACGATTGATGCTGGTGAAAGTGCGACTGGAGTGGTGAGCTTTGTTGTTGGGACAGATTTAGCCGGAACTGTGAAAGTCCTTGATACCAGAGTGGATAACACGAACTTCGTAATTGTCTTCTCGGCCATGCCTGGAACGAAGTGGCATGTTCAAAAGACCGCCTCGCTGGCATCTCCTTTCTGGACGGACATTGGAACGGATCAGACTGCCGACTCAAATGGCTACTTTCAGATCATTGATCCCATGGGCTCGGCCGGATCCGGCTTCTACGAGGCGTATCGCGTTCCTTGATGGAGATCGTCTGAGGCGGGATCAATTGCTTGTTTTTCCTGCCCCTATTTCAGAAAAATTAAACACTATCAGTATTTTATAAGTATTTATCTGTAAATAGTTAAGAACTCTTTTTTCAGTTGTCGAAAGAACTCCTCTCACTACCTTCATCGGATGGCAGCCAAGGAAAAAAATGTCGTAACAGGAACGTACGACGCATCAAAGATTGATAAGCTCGAGGGGTTGGAGGCAGTTCGTAAGCGGCCTGGGATGTATATCGGGGATCCTGACGAACGTGGATTGCATCACTGTGTTTTTGAAGTTCTAGATAACTCGGTCGACGAACATTTAGCGGGTCACTGCGAACATATCGAAGTCACGATTCACGTCGACGGTTCGATCAGTATTTCCGATGACGGCCGCGGTATCCCGGTCGACATGCATCCGAAGTTTAAAATGCCTGCGGTCGAGTTGGTTCTCACGAATCTGCATGCGGGAGGAAAGTTCGATCAGGGTGCCTATAAGTATTCAGGCGGGTTGCACGGGGTAGGCGCGAAGTGCGTGAACGCACTATCCGAGTGGTTTGAGGTCGAAATCTCCCGCGACGGGAAGCTCTATCACATGGAGTTTGAGCAGGGGAAGACCACCTCGAAGCTCAGTGTCACCGGGAAATCGAAGAAGACAGGCACAAAGATCACCTTCAAGCCCGACCCGATCATTTTCACTGATACGACCAAGTTTAAGTTCGACCTTCTTGCCAAAAGAATGCGGGAGCTGGCGTTTCTTAATCCCGGGTTATCGATAACCCTGACCGATGAGGGGAAGAACGGAAAAACAGAGACCTTTCTCTATAAGGATGGGATTGAGGAGTTTGTGAAGCAGATGGTGAAAGCGAAATCCCCAATCCATCCCAAGCCGATTGTTTTGGAGAGGAAGAAGGATGAGGTGTTTGTGGATTGCGTGATCCAGTACCACGACGGATATGACGAAACCCTGCTTCCTTTTGCTAACTCAATTCCCAATCCAGACGGGGGAACTCACGTTTCAGGATTCCGTTCGGCTCTGACCCGCGCGATCAATCAGTACGCTTCGGGAAAGAATCTGGCGAAGGACAAGGATCCCAAGATTACGGGTGAGGATGTGCGGGAAGGGTTGATCTGCGTGTTGAGCATTAAGTTGCCGAATCCCCGTTTTAACGCTCAAACAAAGGTGAAGTTGGTGAATGCGGAGATCGAAGGGATCGTCGGAAGTTGTGTTTATGAGGGGCTCCTTGCCTTCCTGGAAGAGACTCCTGGAGTTGGGAAAAAGATTTTCGAGAAGGCGCTCACGGCAGCTCGTGCCCGAGAAGCAGCCCGCAAGGCAAAAGAGACGATTCGTAAGGGGGCGTTTAGCGGGGGTGGATTGCCCGGAAAATTGGCGGACTGTTCGGAGCGGGACCCTTCCCAGTGCGAGCTCTACATTGTTGAGGGAGACTCAGCAGGTGGCTCTGCCAAGCAGGGGCGTGATCGCCGAACCCAGGCGATTCTTCCGATTCGTGGAAAATTGATCAATGTTGAGAAGGCCTCGATTGATCGCGTGCTAAACAACAATGAAATTCGGACGATCATCACGGCAGTGGGTACCGGGATTGGGACGTCGGGGGATAAGGATAAGGAGTCTGAGGGGAGCGGAGGTTTTGATCTGAGCCGTTTGCGTTACCACAAAATCATTCTTATGACCGATGCAGACGTAGACGGATCCCACATCCGCACGCTTCTACTGACCTTCTTTTTCCGAAAGATGCCTGAGTTGGTCGCTTTGGGGCATATCTACGTGGCACAACCACCCTTATTCCTAATCAAGCGGAAGAAGCGGGAGGAGTACGTGGATGACAATGAAACATTGGACAAGATTTTGATCGAGCTTGGGACGGAGGAGGTTTCGTTGGTCCGTCTCTCCGACAAGAAAACTTACAACAAAACTCAGCTCATGGATGTGTTGGTCTCTTTGCAAGAGTTAGAAAAACTTTCCCGAGCTGTCACTCGCAGGGGAGCCAAGTTTGAGGATTACTTAGAAGCGCGTAACGCCAAGACAGGCGACCTGCCTAAATATATTGCGAAGTTGAGAAAACAGACTGAGGAGACATTTGAGTTTTTGATGGACGACAAGGAGGTGGCTAAGTTCCGGGATAAGATGGGAATTGAGGATGAAGGGGATGAGGATGAGAAAGAGGAGAAAGGCGGAAAGGGAAAGGATTCGAAAGAGAAAGATGATAAGGCCAAGGAAGAGGATAAGAGCCGCCCGAAAGCCAGGATTTATGAAATCTATGAGGCGAGTAGCATCTCCAAGGTTCTCCAAGGTTTGGGCAAAAAGGGAATGGCGATGGATCACTACTCGGCTCAAGACAAACCCCTGTTTGAACTGATTGAGGGGGATGCCGACAAACCTACAAAGACTCCGATCTTCTCGATCGCTGAAATTCTTACCGGCGTAAAGGGCGTCGGCAAACGGGGGGTCCAGATCACTCGGTTCAAAGGCTTAGGCGAAATGGATGCCAAAGAGCTCTTCTCGACCACGATGGATCCCGAAAAGCGTCAGCTACTGAAGGTGGATCTGGTGGATGCAGCAAAGGCAGATGAGATCTTCACCACTTTGATGGGAGACGAGGTCGAACCGCGACGTATTTTCATTGAGGAAAATGCCCTCAACGTCCGCAACTTGGACATTTAGGGGCGAGACTACCGATTATGGCAATTTCCAAAGAAAAGATTGTTCCGATCAATGTTGCGGATGAGATGCAGAAGTCGTTTCTCGACTACTCGATGTCCGTCATTATCTCGAGGGCGTTGCCCGATGCGCGGGATGGACTGAAGCCCTCGCAACGCCGCATTTTGTACGCGATGGACGGGTTGGGAGTTCAGCCAAATCGCAAGCCCGTGAAGTGTGCGAAGATCGTCGGTGAGACGATGGGTAATTTCCATCCTCACGGTGATATGGCGATCTATCCGACTTTGGTGGGCATGGGACAGTGGTGGGGAACGCGGCATCTCTTAATTGAGGGGAGAGGTAACTTCGGTTCCATCGACGGAGATCCACCTGCCTCGATGCGGTATACAGAGGCACGACTCCATCATTTAGGTGCGGCACTGATGAACGATATGGATCGGGACACTGTTGATTTTGTCCCGACGTACGACGAACGCTTGACCGAACCTGTTGTTCTTCCTGCATCTTTTCCAAATCTTATTGTTAATGGTGGAACGGGAATTGCGGTGGGAATGGCGACGAATATTCCGCCTCACAATCTGGGTGAAACGATTGATGCGATTGTTGCGTTGATTGAGGATCCGAAGCTAACGGCCGAGCAGATCTTGAAGATCATGCCTGGACCGGATTTCCCGACGGGTGCGTTGATTTGCGGTAAGGAGTCGATCGCGTCGTACTACAAGACTGGGCGTGGGTCTCTCAAGCTTCGGGGCAAGGTCTCGGTTGAGGATGGGCGTTCGGGTAAGCAGCAGTTGGTGATTACGGAAGTTCCCTACAATGTGAACCCGGAGGAGTTGATCAAACGGGTGGCCGAATTGGTGGAGGAGAAAAAGCTGGAGGGGATCAGTGATGCCAGAAACGAGTCGGATGAATCGATTCGAATTGTTCTCGAGTTGAAGAGGGACGTGATCGCCAAGGTAGTGATCAATAATTTGTACAAGCACACGGCGTTGGAGAGCAGTTTCGGGGTGATCATGTTGGCGCTGGATGGGCGTCGTCCGAAGTTAATGCCGATGCGGGATATGTTGTTTTGCTATTTGGAACATCGTCGGGAAGTGGTGATTCGTCGGACCAAGTTCGATCTCAAGGTGGCGGAGGACCGGGCTCACATTCTCGAAGGTTACAAGAAGGCACTCGATCATTTGGACGACTTCGTAAAGATCATCCGGGCTTCCAAAGATCGGGCTACAGCGAAGGAGAAGTTGATCGCAAAGTACAAGCTGAGCGACCGGCAGGCGGATGCGATTCTTGAGCTACGACTTTATCAGCTGACCGGACTGGAGCGGGACAAGATCGAAGAAGAGTATCTGGCGGTGATTCAGAAGATCGAAGAGCTTCGGAGCATTCTGGCGAGCGAGAAGAAAGTGTATTCGATCATCAAAAAAGAGCTCTTAGAGATTAAGGAAAAGTACGCTGACAAGCGCCGCACGCAGATCGTTAAAGACGAAGGTGAGATTGATGTTCAAGACTTGATTGCAAAGGAGAGCACCCTCATCACCCTGTCCCATGCGGGTTATATCAAACGGACCTCGGCGGATAGTTATCGGGCGCAGAAGAGGGGTGGCAAAGGCGTGATTGGGATGAAGTCGAAGGAAGAAAAGGGGGACGATGAGGAGACCGACTTCGTTGAGCATCTCTTTTCTGCATCCACACACGATTACCTCATGTTCTTCACGAGCACGGGTCGCGTATATGTGGAGAAGGTCTACGAGATTCCTGAGATGGGTCGGACGGCTCGAGGGAAGTCGATAGCCAACGTACTGGCCCTCCAGCCTGGGGAGAAGATAGCGGCGCTGATCTGCGTGCAGGAGTTCACGGACAAGCAGCATCTGGTCATGGCAACTTCTTCAGGGATCGTTAAGAAAACCAACCTTTCGGATTACTCCAATTTCAGAAAGGGAGGAATTATTGGGATCAAGATTGAGTCTGGAGATCATCTGATTGCTTGTGCTTTGACAAATGGGAAGCAGGAGGTTGTTTTGGTTACTTCTGAGGGAATGAGCCTGCGATTCCATGAAGATCAGTTACGGGATCAGGGGCGTGCAACGGTTGGGGTTTTTGGAATTCGACCTGAGAAGAAGGATAAGGTGGTAGGGGCTGCCGTTGTCGACCCGAAAGCCACCTTGCTTGTCGTGGGAGAGAACGGAGTCGGGAAGAGGACCTCCTTTGAGGATTACCGAAGTCAGACACGAGGCGGCAAAGGAATCATTACGATGAAGACGACTGATAAGACTGGGTTGGTGGCAGGTGCCATTTCCGTAAAGGATGGGGATGAGATCATGATGATCACAGAGAAAGGCCAGATGGTTCGGACAAAGGTGAAGGATATCCGTGAGTCCGGAAGAAACACACAAGGGGTTTACCTGGTCCGCTTGCAGAAGGGAGATCGGCTCCAGGGTGTGGCGAGGGTGGTGGACACGGAGGAGGACGAACAGCTCGAGTTAGGCACGTGAGAAGTTTTGTTGGGCTGTTTCTTGGTCTCTGGATTTCTGCAGGTTTAGTTCTCGGTGAGTCGCAGACTGCGATCGAGCGAATAGGTTTTGGCTCCTGCTACAAACCAGAAAAGAAGACCGAGCTCTGGAGTGCGGTGAAGCAGTTTGATCCGCAGCTTTGGCTTTGGCTAGGGGACAACTTTTACAATGATTTTGTGGATGGAAAGTATATCGCTTTCAATAATGACCCGCAGGCTTTTGTAAAAGGCTACGCAAAGTTGAAGAGCAGTCAGGGGATGGAGGCTCTTCAAGGTCTGATGCCCGATCGGGTGATGGCCACTTGGGATGATCACGACTATGGGAAAAATGATGCAGGGAAAGAGTACGCCAGGAAAGAGGAGGCCCGAAAAGCATTTGTAAAATTCTGGGGTAGCGCGGATCAAGCCGAGGGCGTTTATTCTTCGAAAGATTGGGGTCCCGCGGGAAAGCGTGTTCGGGTCATCATGCTCGATCTGCGTTCTCAACGTGATCCCTTGCCCAAAAAGGGGCAGGGGCCGTCGGACGGGGATATGTTGGGAGAGGTGCAGTGGCTTTGGCTTAAGAAAGAGCTAGCAAAACCAGGGGCGGATCTTGTCGTGATCGGTTCGAGTATTCAGTTCGTTGCGGAGAAACACCGCTTTGAGAAGTGGGCCAACTTCCCAAAATGTAAGGGTAGGATCCTCAAGTTGATCGGGGAACTTGGCGTGAAAGGGGTTCTTTTTGTCAGTGGAGATCGTCACAACGGAGAGATATCGTGCCAAAAGGGAACTGAGGCCGGTTATCCAATCTACGACTTCACTTCGAGTGGATTGACGGAGGTTTCTTCTATTACTGAAGAGGAAAATCCGAGTCGTGTTGGTCATCTGGTCAACGGGCAAAACTTCGGGGCATTCCGTATCGACTGGTCTACTGCCGATCCCTTGATTATCGGTGAACTTCGTCGAGCGGACGGAACTGTGGCGGAGACGGTTTCTATCCCGTTGTCCCAACTTGCCCCGCCCAAGCGGTAATCTAACTTCCATTATGGCCATTGTCGTTCCTCGTCCAGATTTGAACTTGTGGGAGAAGCTCTACTTACCCTCGATCGTCGGGGGAATGCTGATCACTTTACGGCATATGCTGGAGACCATTGTGGGTAGGATTTTCCCGAAAAAAGCCAAAGGCCCGCGTTCCCTGATGGATATGAGCGCAACGGGATTGCTCACGATGCAGTATCCTGAAGAGAAGTGGCCGATGCCGGATGGATATCGTGGGGCTCCTGTTCTGGTGAAAGACCAGTTTGGAAGGGAGAAGTGCGTTTCCTGTCAGCTTTGTGAATTTGTCTGTCCTCCGCGGGCCATTCGAATCACTCCAGGCTTTATTCCGGGCTCGGATGTCAACGCCAACGTGGAGAAAAAACCGCGGGAATTTGATATCGATATGTTGCGCTGCATTTACTGCGGAATGTGTGAGGAGGTTTGTCCTGAGGAGGCTATCTACCTCCGCAAGGAGCAACCAATTTTCGTTGGGACAAGTCGAGCGGGAATGGTGAGGCATAAAGAGGAACTTTATGCGCTGGGTGGTGTGATGGATCGTCCGATTCGGAAGTGGCACGGCAAGTAGACTCAAGGATCTTTCCCGGATGGAACCTCTCTTCTTTTGGATCTTGGCCGTAGGACTAGTTGTTTCGGCATCCGCTCTCGTTGCATTCCGAAATCCCGTTACCAACGCGGTGTGTCTGGTTGTAGCTCTGGTGATCCAGGCGGCCCTCTTTATTACCCTAGAAGCCTTTTTTCTGGCTGCCGTGCAGGTGATCGTTTATGCGGGCGCGGTGATGGTTCTATTTCTTTTCGTGATCATGCTGTTGGATGTGAAGGAGGAGGCCCGACGGACTCCACCTTGGGTGAAGATTGTGGGAGTGCTCGGAGTGGGTGGAGTTGCGGTCTTGGGACTGACTAAAATTGTTCCTCTATTTCCATTTACCCAGAAAACGTTGCACTGGGGGCAAGGGAAGGGGGGTGGTTCGGCAGCAGAATTAGGGAAGCTGCTCTTTACCTCCTACAGCCCGCTTTTCCTGGCGACAGGGGTTTTACTCTTGGTGGCGACCGTGGGAGTTGTCGTTCTTTGCCGTAAGGATCCCGAATCATGATTTTCGGTGATATTACCTTAGGCCACTGTCTGGCCCTCAGTTCTTTACTTTTCCTGATCGGACTCGCAGGGGTGATTTTGCGTCGGAGTTTGCTTATCATCATGATGTCGCTCGAGCTTCTGCTGAACGCGGCAAATCTTGCCTTAGTGGCTGTAGGTAGATTTCAAGGACTACCCGATCCGCAAGTCGCAGTCTTTTTTGTGATCACCGTGGCTGCGGCCGAGGTTGCACTGGGTTTGGCTATCTTGGTGGCAATTTTTAGAATCAAAAAAACAACGGCTGCCGATCAGTTGGCCACCCTCCGCTTCTAATGATCGCATACCTTCCTTATCTCATTTTGCTTCTTCCGCTTCTTGCGGCAGTTTCCATCCGGGTCTTTCTTCATCCGTTTCCCCGAATCTCTGTTGCCGTATCCACCTTCGCTTGTTTGGGCAGTTTTGTGGGGTCTTTAGGAATGCTTTTCAGCGGCTCGGTATCTGGGGAAGTTGTCGCGCCTGTGCTTCCGTGGATTGAGTGGGCGGGTTTCAAGGCGAACTTTGGCCTTATGGGGGATCCCTTGGCACGGGGAATGGCTACGCTCGTTTCTGGTGTCGCTTTCCTTGTCCACATCTACTCGATCGGATACTTGGAAAAGGATCCAAGCCGAAGTCGTTTTTTTGCAGAGTTGTCGCTCTTCGTGTTTTCGATGCTGGGGATTGTTTTGGCGGACAATTTGGTTTCGATGTTCATTTTCTGGGAGCTTGTGGGGCTAAGCTCTTATCTGCTTATCGGATTCTGGGTTGAAAGACCTGCCGCGGGGGCAGCGGCAAATAAAGCCTTCCTGGTGAACCGTGTGGGTGACTTTGGATTTATTCTTGGAATCTTGGGGGCATGGGCTCTCTTCGGAACGGTGGGTTTTGCTGATTTGCCGGCTCGTGTTGCGGGAGTTGCGCCAGGCTGGGCTGTAACTGCTGTAGGGTTGGGCCTGTTTTGTGGTTGCTTAGGAAAGTCTGCCCAATTCCCCCTTCACGTATGGCTCCCTGACTCGATGGAGGGTCCTACGCCAGTTTCCTCCCTCCTTCACGCGGCGACGATGGTCGTGGCCGGAGTTTATATGTTGATTCGAGTTTTCCCGATTTTGGAGTTGAGCCAAGTGACAATGACGACGATTGCATGGGTCGGTGGTGTAATGACTCTTTTGCCAGCTCTGATTGCATGTCAGCAGAACGATATTAAAAGAATTCTAGCTTACTCTACTCTTTCGGAAATCGCCTATATGGTGATGGCCGTAGGGTTGGGAGTGACTGGGCCAGCGATGTATCATCTTGTGACCCACGCTTTTTTTAAGTGCCTTCTATTTTTGGCAGCCGGATCCGTCATTCACGGATGTCACGAGGAGCAGGATATTTGGAAAATGGGGGGTCTCGCGAAAAGGATGCCTTTTACGGCTTTTGTTCTATTGCTCGGAACCATCGCTCTGTGCGGAATTCCGCCTGTCTCGGGTTTCTGGAGTAAGGACGCAATCTTTGCTGCAATGGTTCACTCTCCCGGTTTGGCTGCAGTTTCTATGGCGGCAGGGTTTTTCACCTCCTTCTTTATGTTGCGGATGATCTTGGTGGCCTTTTGTGGGGAGCCGAAGAGTGAGGCTGCCCGACATGCTCATGAGGGCTCATTCTTCATGATCGCGCCGATGGCTGTTCTCGCTCTGCTTTCCGTAGTCGGAGGGCTACTGCCAGTCGAAAAGTTTCTGGGGTATAGCCATGCGTCGGAACACGCCTCATGGACACTTTGGCTATCGCTTGTGCTGGCAGTAGCTGGGTTTGTTCCTGCTTACTTCTTTTACCGTCGCGCGACCCAAGACCCTTTGAATTTTGTGGTCTTACGCAACAAGTTTTACGTGGATGAGTTTTATCAAAGGGTTTTCGTGTCGACACAGGATTCCTTCGGAAGGCTTGCGGATGCTTTTGAGGGGTGGGTGGTGCGGGGCTTTTTGGTGAGGGGATCGGGCGTGATGGCAAGGGCGTCGGGGCAGGGGCTTCGTCTTGTGCAGTGTGGGCAGGTTCAAGTTTATGCGACTGTTTTCATTCTCGGCGTCTTGGTCCTACTAGGATGGTTATGGAAGCAAGGGGCGTTGCGATGACGCTAACTTGGGCGTTACCTCTGCTTTTGCTTTTACCCACTTTAGGTGTGGTAGCGATTGCCTTAGGGTCAGATCCAAGAAAAACGGCGCTAGGCGTATCTTTGCTGAATTTCATTCCTGCTTTCCTTGTTTCCGGAGTTGTTTTGAGGGAGGGAGAAATTCTCTTTGGACCTGAGGTTTCGACCCTGCGTGAAGTATTTCCTATTCAGTTTCGACTTGGGTGTGATGGTCTAAGTCTGCCGCTTGTTTGGTTAACACTCGTTGTGACTTTGGCGGCTATGGGGGTCGCTCGAGGAGAGGTGAAGAGGTCTAAGGAGTACTTTATCTGTCTTCTTCTGGTAGGTCTGGGCGGTCTGGGAGCATTTCTTTCGGTCGATCTGTTCTACTTCTTCTCTTTTCACGAGGTGGCTTTGATTCCGAGTTTCCTTCTCATTGGAATATGGGGGCAGGGGGATCGAACGGGGGCTGCATGGAGAATGACTATCTATCTTATGCTGGGGAGTCTTCTGCTCTTACTGGGTTTGTTGGGCTTGGTCTTTGCTGTTCCTGAAATTTCAAGAACTTTGGATTGGCGAGTGCTGACTGAAACGTTGAGAGCCCAGCCCTTGGGCGTTAAGCATCAGACGATTTTGGCGGCTCTTCTTCTAGTTGGATTCGGAACCCTTGTTTCCTTGGTTCCATTCCATAGTTGGGCTCCCGGGGGGTACGCGTCAGCCCCTGCACCTGCTGCCATGTTGCACGCGGGAGTTCTGAAAAAATTTGGGTTGTATGGGCTTTTGCGATTGGCGTTGTCCATGACCCCCCTTGGGTGGAAAGAGATCAGTTGGGTTGTTGGACTCATGCTTGCGGGGAACATTCTTTATCTAGGCATGGCCTCACTTGCGCAGAGGGATTTCCGGTGGCTCCTTGGTTTCTCAAGTGCCATGCATATGGGGACACTGTTCTTAGGTCTGATTGGGGGCACGGTTTTAGGTTTGGGAGGTGCCCTGGTGCTCATGGTGGGGCATGGGTTGAGTGCGGCTCTTGGGTTCGCTGTTGCAGGGGAAATTGGACATCGAACAGGAACGACCTGGATGCAGGATTTGGGAGGTTTGGCAAAGAAAGCTCCCAAGTTGTGGTTCTATCTCATGATTGCTGGAATGGCTTCGATTGGTCTTCCTGGGATGGCCAATTTTGCGGGTGAGATCATGATCTTTTTTGGGGCTTGGTCGACCCATCCGATCCTCGTTGGGATCGCAGCATGGGGCGTAGTTCTTTCCTCTGTGGCAATGCTTCGCGCGATACGAAGCATTTCCTCGGGTCCTGTTTCTTCTGCCATGACCGCACAACAGACGTCAGACTTACAGGGTGCTAGGGAAGTTTGGCCTTATGCATTGCTCACAATCCTCCTTTTTGCGATTGGATTCATTCCCAACCTCGTTTTAGGCCCTGCTAGGCCTGTCCTTGAAAGGTTGATTCAGCCATGAGTCCTTGGATTTGTCCTGAGGTACTTCTGGTTTTGGCGGGTGTGGCCCTGATTCTCATGGATGCATTGCTTTCTCCGGGAAAACGAAGTCTTTTGCCTGGGATCGCCTTGGTGACGAGTTGCGTCTTGTTGGCAGGAACAATCTGGCAATCAGGTCAACCGATGCCGTCCTCGTGGGGAAATCTTTTTGTGACGGACGGGCTATCGTCTGTCTTTAAACCTTTTTTTGTTCTTTGTCTTGTGGGTGTGACGCTGATTTCCGTGCGAACGCCGATGGGCAGGGAAGAGGCGGTTCGGTCTGAATTCCTGGCCCTCCCGTTCTTTTCAACTGCTGGATTGTGTTTGCTGGCTAGTGCCCATGACTTTTTGGCGATCTTTGTGGCTCTCGAACTTGTTGCGATCTCTCTTTATCTCTTGGTGGCTTTTCAACGAACCCAAGTACGAAGCCTGGAAGCAGGCATGAAGCTTCTTGTGATGGGTGGATTATCTACCGGATTTCTTGTGATGGGGATTGCATGGCTGTACGCAGCCGCTGGCACAACGGAATTTACCCGAATTCTTCTCGAGCAAGCGGGCCGACCCGCAAGTCTTGCTCTCCTGCTTGCAGTGGGCCTCATTGTAACGGGATTAGCTTTTAAAATTGCGGCGGTTCCTTTCCATGCTTGGGCACCGGATGTTTACGAAGGGGCACCGACCTCCATCACTGCTTTTTTGGCGGTTGCCTCCAAGGCGGCTGGATTTGTCTTATTGGTTCGAATTTTTGGATTTGGTGCGTTTGCCTTGGATTCGGTGGCTCTTGTGTTTCGGCCTGTTCTTCTGACTCTGGGAATTGCCACTGTAACCTTAGGAACCCTTGCTGCACTCCCTCAGCGAAATCTTAAAAGATTGCTGGCGTATTCAGGAATCGCCCATGCGGGCATTATGCTTCTGGCGCTCGGAACACTTGGGGAAGCTGGGATGGGAACTGTGGTGGGCTATCTTTGGGCGTATCTTCTTGCGAGCCTTCCTGTTTTCATCGCCATCCAAGAGGTTGAGAGAATTTATGGAAACGCAGATGTTCGTCATCTGGATGGGTTGGCTCAAAAAGACCCTGGTACGGCCTTAGGATTGACGCTCTGCTTTTTATCGATGGCTGGGTTACCTCCGTTACTAGGCTTTTCCGCTAAATTGTCTGTTCTCTCGACCCTCTGGAATGCTGGAGAAATACCCGGTTTAGTTGTGGGCGTGATTATGGCTGTGGTGGGGCTGGGATTCTATCTTGTCCCCATACGGGCGATGTATTGGGAGCGGGAAGCTGATTCGGTTCCTATTTGTCGCTTCCCAAGGTTTCTTGTTTGGATTTTGCTGGTAGCGGGACTTCTCCAGCTTCTGTTGGGGCTTCAGCCAAGACCTTTGATTCGTCTGGTTGAGAGAAGTTTAGCACCGAGCGTGAGTGCAATTATCCAAGACAAGTAAGAGAAGCTGGTTGGGACGGAAGATTGGAGTTATCTTACAGAATATGAGTCACCCCACGGGAATTGAATCGAGCGGACCTAAGATAGGCTCAGAAAAGCTCGTAAAGCTTTCCGAAGCCGCGGCGTCTCATCTTCATGGTTTATTGAAAAAGAAGGAGTATTCGGAGGGGGCACTCAAGGTTTCGGTTGTGGGAGGTGGTTGCAGTGGCTTGCAGTACCAAATGGAGTTAGTGCCGGGAGCTGGTCCTAAGGATATTCTTGTGGAGAGCCGAGGGGTAAGGATTTCGGTCGATCCAAAAAGCGCGGTTTTCATTAGCGGGTCAGAAGTGGATTTCAGCACGGACCTGCTCAAGGGTGGATTTCGTGTAACCAATCCAAATGCACGGGCTACCTGCTCATGTGGGGATAGCTTTAGTACTTAAGGCAGTTCATCCATGAAACATCGCAAAGGTACGACAGCCAAAAAGAAGATTCACCTGGGTAAAGTGAAGCTTCCTTATGCGAAGCGATTGAAGCTTGGTTTTGCGAAAGTGCAGAATGATCTGGATTGGTTGATGGGGTCGTTCTGCGAAATGCTGCACGATATTGGGGAGGAGAATATTGAGAGGGCACTTCCTTTTCAGGGAGGCCAAACAGAGAGACTTGCGAAGATTGAGAAGGGAAAAGTCACTCGGGCTTACTCGATTGCTTTTGGTCTGCTGAATGTTGCGGAAGAGGCTTCGGCCGCTTCGATGCGCAGCATGAATGAAGCGATGAACGGACCGGCCCACGAGCCTGGTTCATGGGCGCAGGCGCTGCATTTATTGAAGACCGAGAATGCCGATCCAGATCTGGTGGCTGCAGAGTTGCCCACATTACGGATAGAACCAGTTTTAACGGCTCACCCCACAGAAGCTCGACGGCGCTCTGTGTTGGCGTGCATGCAGGAGATTTACGGGATCTTAATGGAGAGGTCGGGGCACGGTGATAGGCATCCAGGCGAGAAAGACCGAAGAAATAAGCTAAAAGTTGTGTTGGAAAGATGGTGGCGTACGGAAGAAGTGCGCACTCAGCGCCCCACAGTGGATATGGAACGAGAGGGGGTGATTCACTGTTTGGCGGGATCGATGGCGGATTCGATTGCTCTGACGGATCGGCGTTTGCAGGACGCCTGGATCCTTGCGGGCTTGGGGAAAGGTGGGCCAGTCCATCCGGCAGTACGACCGACACTCTGTTTCGGAACGTGGGTGGGTGGCGATCGGGATGGGCATCCTTTAGTTACCCCTGACACAACCAAGCTGAGCTTGTGCGAGTATCGCGATGCATCCCTCCGATTGCTCTCCTCCTCGCTGGAAAAGTTGGCAGGACATTTAACGTTAAGTCGTAAATACCACGGGATCCCGCCTGAGTTAGAGAAGTGGTTGGGGGATTGGAGAAAGAGAGTGTCTCCTGAAAAGCAGAGGGCGGTGGGCGTTTATCAGGAGGAGCCGTGGCGGGAGGCGGTACTTCTGATGCGGCACTATTTACCCAGACCAGGAGAGGGTAAATACGGTTACCTCCAACCCGAGGATCTTATTTTGGATTTGGGCGTAATCCGGCGCTCCTTGATTGCGGTAGGGGCCAGTCGACTGGCTGCTGCGGAAGTGGATCCGATGATTCGGCTTGTCGAAGTATTTGGTTTCCATTTGGCAGCACTGGACATTCGTCAAAACAGCGCCCGACATGATGAAGCGGTCGAGGAGTTGGAGGCATTGCGTGGCGGAACAGGAAAGGTGCCGTATCGGAGTCGCCCTGAAAAAGAGCGCCGAACGCTGA
>JASGCJ010000100.1 GCA_030054195.1 Minisyncoccota bacterium | reverse complement strand
ACGATCACTGCAGATATTCTATATACCCCAAACGACATCATTGTGAACTCGGGAGGGCGGATCGACCAATTGGCTGGTGTGGCCGGTACTTTTGGTGGCGCTTGGATGAAAGTTGACAACGGTATTTATAATTTGGCCAACACGGACATCCCAGGCCAGGGCATTACCGGCTATGCCCAAGGATCCGGTTCGCTCAACGCCACGGGGAATCTCCTCATTGCGGCTTTCGGTGACAATCGCACGGCCACGATGAACATCAACACCGCTGGAACCCTCGCGGTATCCGGCGAGTTATTTTTGGGGGATTCCAGAGGTAGTCAGGCGACTTTGAATCTTGAAGCGGGTTCACTGACACTGAGCAACACGATCACGATCGGTAACAATCAAGGGTTGGGCAGCCTCAAGATGACTAGTGGTACGATAACTAAAACCGGCGGGGGGAAGCTTCTCGTCGGGCAAAACAATGGTGTGGGGACCGTGGTGCAAAGCGGCGGAACGATCAGCGCGAACAACGAACTCTACATCGGCAACGAAAAAGCCGCATCTGGAGTCTACACGCTCAGCGGAACGGGAGCGCTCGTTGTTTCCAATGAAATCGTCGTGGGTCGCGAAACTGGTGCAGGAACTATCAATGTGAATGGCGGCACGATAGCAACCCAGAGGCAATATATTGTTAGTGAGACAACGAATGGGCCAGCGACCAACACCGTTAATGGCCACTTGTATATTGGACGTCGTAGTGGATTTGGGGCTTTGGAGCAAAACGGGGGTGAGATTAGCGTCGATGGGGATTTTGCCTTGGGAACTCGTGATCAAAATCAAGATGGAATCGGAACCTGTAATCTGAGTGGCGGGTCGTTGGCAGTGACAAATAATATGTTTGTAGGCAAAGAAGGAGCCTCTCGCGGAACCATGACAATGACGGGCGGAATTATCATGGGGCACGATAAGCTAATTATTGGCGACAATGGTGCTACGGGTGTCCTCAACCAGAGCGCTGGCACCATGAATGTGCAGAACGAAATCTATATCGGCAACGGTCTTCCCCCCGCCCAGGGGACAAGGATTCTTTCCAATGCCAATGACGGACAACTGGAAAAGCGTTCTGAATGGGCTCTAGGAACTGTGACAGTCCAAGATACAGTGAATTGGAACGTCAACGTTGGGGAATGGTATGGGTCTGGTTTGAATACGGTTGTGCTGCCTTTCCAACTGCCCAACTTCGGCGCGGTGGCGAATCCGTTTGCCAGTGCCACCTTCGGGGTGAACCTTTACAGTAAAGGAGGTGCCACGGTCACCGACCTCGACCTCTATGCGGTGAGAGTCAGCGCCTCCCCCCAGATTGCCACGACCGACTGGTATAACGGATCCGCACCCGACCCAAATGCCACGCTGATTCAGGCAAGCTTCCTGACTCCCGCAAGCACCACTGACCGCCTCAGCGGACCTAACAACCTCACGGATGCTGCGGGAAGTGCGGCCCTCCGCGCCTATCTGAACTCCGCTTACAACGGCGGAGCAGGAGCGGGCAAATTTGTGATCCTACGCGTCAGTTATGGCTCCGACACCTTCCCCACTGGCTGGGATGCTTACAATTTCACGACTCGCAATGCCGCTCTCGAAGGGGATGCCCCCGTGATTAACTTCACCTCGGCTGTCCCACCCCTTCCGCCCGCGGGAACCTACACCCTCAGCGATGCAGCGGTGGTCAACGTGGGCAACGAGGTCATCGTGGGTCGGGACAACGGCACGGGCACCTTCAACCTGAATGGCGGCACCGTGAATGCGACTAAGATTTCGGGGGGAAACGGCAGTGCGACGGTCAACTTCAATGGCGGGGTGATTAAAGCCAAACGGGACGAGAGCAACCTTATCGAAAACCTCGACGTGGCTAATGTACAAAGCAGTGGGATCAAAGTTGATAGCAACGGCTTCAATGTGAGCACCAGCCAAGTGCTCACTGGAACCGGTGGTTTGGAGAAATTGGGTTTGGGTCAACTCACCTTAAGTGGCGCCAATACTTATTCTGGCACAACGA
>JASGCJ010000099.1 GCA_030054195.1 Minisyncoccota bacterium | reverse complement strand
TTTTTACAGAGTCTCCCAAAAAACTATCTGGGTGAAGCGATGGGCCGACAGCTGCTTAAATCCGGCACCTCCATCGGGGCAAACTACCGGGAAGCGAATCGTGCGGAATCCAAAGCGGACTTCATCCACAAGCTCGCTATCGCGGAAATGGAGGCTTCGGAGACTGTTTATAGGCTGGAATTGATGACAGAGGCTGGGATCGGCGACCGCAAGGATGTTGCCAAGCTTTTACAGGAGGCCAGGGAGATTTTGGCGATATTCACCGCAGCCGGGCGGACATCGAAAGGACTCCGATGATTCCGAAATTCGAATTTCCAAATCCGAAATGGTATAAACCCGAGCCTCAATTCTGATGAGACGTGACTTTATAGTTATCGGCGGGGGTATCGTCGGCTTGGCCACCGGGCTGCGCATCCTTGAAGCAAGGCCTGGGGTAAAGTTGCTGTTGCTTGAAAAAGAGGATTCCTTAGGACAACACCAGACGGGGCACAACAGCGGAGTGCTCCATGCGGGCCTCTATTACAAGCCGGGGTCGCTCAAGGCCAAATTGGCGGTCGAAGGACTTCGGCAAATGGTCTCTTTCTGCCAAACGCATAAAGTCAGCTACGAGCAGTGCGGGAAGATCGTTGTGGCAACCGAACCAAGCGAGTTGCCAAGACTGGAAAAACTGATGGAGCGAGGAGTCGCGAACGGTCTCAAGGGATTGCGAAAAATCTCTCCCGATGAGATCAGGGAAATTGAACCCCACGCCGCTGGACTGGCGGCCATTCATGTCCCCGAAGAAGGAATTGTAGACTATGCCGGAGTAGTGGAAGCCATGGCGAAAGAGATAAGAAACTTGGGGGGTGAAATTAAAACTGGCGAGCGGGTGCAAAGGCTGAAGGGGCTAGGTGGAATGTGGCGGGTTGAGACCTCTAACGAAACTTATGAAACCACCCAGGTGGTGGCATGTGCCGGTCTTCACTCCGACCGATTGGTCTCACAGTCGGCAATGAAGCCCTCTGCAAAAATCATGCCCTTCCGAGGAGAGTATTATATGATTCGGAAAGAGCGTCAGTCCCTTGTTCGAAATCTAATTTATCCCGTGCCCGACCCGCAATTTCCGTTTTTGGGAGTCCATTTCACCCGGATGGTGAAAGGAGGGGTAGAGGCGGGCCCCAACGCTGTTCTGGCGATGGCCAGAGAAGGCTACACCTGGGGCGATATCAATATCAGGGACTTGAGCGAAAGCCTCTCTTTCCCGGGGCTCTGGAAATTCATGCTGAAATACCCTTCCCTTTGCAGCTACGAGATTTGGCGGTCGATTAGCCGAAGAGAATTTTGCCGTTCGCTGCAAAAACTGGTTCCAGAAATTTGCGATGCCGATCTGGAAACAGGTTCGGCCGGAGTTCGGGCACAAGCCATGTCTGCGGATGGATCTTTGGTGGAGGACTTTTCGTTTGTTGAGGGACCGGGCATTTTACACGTGGTAAATGCTCCTTCCCCAGCGGCCACCGCCAGCTTGGCGATTGGGGCTGAAATCACGCGCCAGTTACGGCTCTAAGGCTTGGGCGGGAGGGGCTTTTTGGAAAGCTTATGCTCTAAAAGCCGGGTGTGGCGGACGAGGGTCGAGTAAAAGGTCGAGGCGGCAATATAAAAACCAGGGTACCCATCGAGAAATCCAAGCCGAAACAGATAGGCCCGGAAAAATCTCCAGAACGCACGAAAGGTTGCTTCGGCCGGCAGCCAGCGGGATCTCTTCTTTAAACGCGATTCCAAATAAAGATCAGAGAAGTAGTTGATCTTCGATACATAGCGGGAAATGGAAGGATTCGAGTAGTGGAGGATATCCCCAGAGAGCCCTCCGACTTTCCCTTCCACGAGAAGCCTGTCGTGCGGATCGGTACCGCCCCACTTTGCCTTCCCGGCACGCCAAAGCCGTATCTGCCAATCCGGATACCAGTCACCATGTCGAATCCAGTGGCCAAGAAAGAGCGAACAACGAGCCATCCTCAAGGCCACGGGGCCCTCCGCTTTCGATGAAAGAAAAAATCGATGAA
>JASGCJ010000098.1 GCA_030054195.1 Minisyncoccota bacterium | reverse complement strand
ATCAAGGTCCGCTCAAACTGGCCAAAATTCTCCGCATTGATTCTGAAATATGCCTGCAATGGGTGCTTCACCTTCACGCCCTTGGGCACGTAAATAAAGGAGCCCCCTGAAAATACCGCACTATTTAAGGCAGAGAACTTGTTGTCCGCCGTCGGAATCACTTTCCCAAACCACTTCCTAAAGATCTCAGGATGGTCTTTCAGACCTTCCCGGCTTCCCACAAAGATCACCCCCTGCTCTGCCACGGCTTTTTTGATGTTCGAGTAAGCCGCCTCACTGTCGAACTGCGCTTCCACACCCGCCAAGAATGCCCGCTCTTTTTCTGGAATTCCCAATCTTTCAAAGGTCTTCTTTACGTCATCCGGCACCTCATCCCACGTACGCTTCGGCTTTGCCCCTTTCGAGAGGTAGTAACGAAAATCATCAAAATGGATGCTTTCCAGATCTTTGCTGGCCCAATGGGTCGGAAGAGGTTTGTCTTTAAAAACTTTTAATGCTTTCTTTCGAAATTCACGCACCCAATCCGGGTCTTCTTTCGCATCGCAAATGTAATCGATCGTCTTCTCTGTGAGACCCGTACCTGCATCAAAAGCGTAATCCTCCGGATAGGAAAAGTTTCCCTGATCCTGATCAATCTTCAGGTCCGGTTTTTCTAACGTGTTTGTTTCACTCATAATATTTCCTTAGGCCGTCACCAGGTTTTCGACCCAGTCGTACCCTTTCTTTTCCATTTCCAATGCCAGCTCTTTCGGACCGCTCTTCACGATCCGCCCATCCACCATGACGTGAACCACGTCCGGCACAATATAGTCGAGTAATCGTTGATAGTGGGTGATCACCAGAATCCCCATCTTCGGACCACGGAGACTGTTCACCCCATGGGAGACAATCTTCAGCGCATCGATATCCAACCCCGAATCGGTTTCATCCAGCACCGCATACTTCGGCTCCAGCATGGCCATTTGTAAAATCTCGTTCTTTTTCTTTTCCCCTCCCGAAAAACCGTCATTCACGGCCCTGGAAGTGAAAGAACGATCAATCTTCAACAGATCCATCTTCTTATAGAGCTCGTTATAATACTCCACCGCGTCGATCTCCTGTCCTTCTGGACGCCTGGCGTTGAGCGCCGCCCTCATGAAATTGGCAATCGTCACTCCAGGAATTTCGCTCGGGTACTGGAAGGCAAGGAAAAGCCCTTCCCGCGCCCGCACATCCGGATCCAGACCCAAAATCGTCTTTCCATCCAACAACACATCTCCTCCCGTCACCTCATAATCAGGATGCCCCGCCATCACTTTAGCCAAGGTGCTCTTGCCCGACCCATTCTTCCCCATGATCGCATGCACTTCGCCCTTCGGAATCGTCAAGTTCAACCCATGTAAAATTTCGGTTCCGTTGATTGCTGCCTTCAGTCCTTTGATTTCGAGTGAGTTCTTCATTTTGTTTTTCCTTTCGACAAATGGCCGCGGAAGACCAACTCCACCGAGTCCGCCTCGTACTCCCCCGGCAAAACTCCGGCCAGCTCCTGCATCATGCCTGATGGCACCGGAACGTCATACACCCGGCCCGTCTCGCGACAGTGAAAATGAGCATGGGGAGAAAGATTCGGGCAGTAGCGGGTGGGTTCCCGCTCAATATTGACCTGCTTCACCAAACCGCAGCTGACCAAAGTTTCCAGACAGTTGTAGACAGTGGCCATGGAGATGGTGGGCATCTGGGACTTCGTCCGGGCGTACACCTCATCGGCCGTTGGATGATCCCTCTGGTTCAAGAGAACGCCGAACACCGTCTCCCTTTGGGGGGTAGTTCTTTGACCGAAATGATCCAGAGCATCGCTCAAAGCACCCCGATCCATCTGTTTGAGGCTATTCATTAGCCCATCAACATAGTTTAGAATTATTCTAAATCAAATTTTAAATATTCCGACATGGCTCCAACGCTAGGAGCAACGGAGAGCCAATCTTACTCTATTCTCCCTTGGCCCTTTTCCGATCGGACCAAACCTTACAAATTCCCTTCATTCGGGAGAGAATATAGTACGTCGTCTGACTCCTCACCC
>JASGCJ010000097.1 GCA_030054195.1 Minisyncoccota bacterium | reverse complement strand
TCTCCCACAAAATCTCCTGTCCGCGCACCCGAATCCGTCTCTTTTCCTCGGTGAAACGCCGGCAGCAGTTCTTCACTACCGCGAACGCCTCAGGTAACAGCTGGTCTAAGGACTCTCCTTTTGCCAAACGCTCCCGGAACGCCACTGTTTTCCCTCGGAGCTCATCAAACGATAATGTTCGCAGGGCTTCCTCGTGCCGGTTGATCTCCCCTACCAAAGGAGTCAGCCGCCGAACCTCCCGCTGGTTCTGCGTCCCCAAGATTTTCTTTAAAACCCATCCAATCATGAACCTTCCACCCTACCCAAACCCCCCTTTTCTTCCAGCTTCAATCCAATGACATTTACTTCCGCCAAGTTTTTCAACCCCTTATTTGACCTTGAGCAAGGGAGATAGTATTTTCTGACGCTCTTAGCCATGTCCACCTCGTCCAAATGTCCTTTCCTCGGCAGCACCGGAGCCCGCACCGAACCCGTCGCCCCATCGAACGACTCCTGGTGGCCGAATCGCCTCAATTTAAAGATTCTCGCCCTACACTCTGAGAAGACCAATCCCATGGGGAAGAACTTTAACTATGCCCAAGAGTTCAAGAAACTGGATCTCCCCAAAGTCAAAAAAGATCTCGTTACCCTCATGACCGACTCCCAACCCTGGTGGCCCGCCGATTGGGGACACTACGGCCCCTTTTTCATCCGAATGGCTTGGCACAGCGCTGGTACCTATCGCACCTATGATGGTCGCGGAGGCGCCGGAACTGGCAACCAACGCTTCGCCCCGATCAACAGCTGGCCCGACAATATCAACCTTGATAAAGCGCGCCGCCTCCTTTGGCCTATTAAAAAGAAGTACGGCAACAAACTCTCTTGGGCCGACCTCTTTATTCTCTCAGGCAACGTGGCCTTGGAATCGATGGGATTCAAAACCTTCGGCTTTGGGGGCGGTCGCGAAGACATCTGGGAACCCGAAGACGACATTTATTGGGGATCCGAAACCAAATGGCTGGGCGACAGCCGCTACACCGGCGATCGGGTACTTGAAGAACCTCTCGGAGCAGTTCAGATGGGACTGATCTATGTGAACCCCGAAGGCCCGAACGGAAAGCCCGATCCCGTCGCGTCCGGTCGCGATATCCGCGAAACCTTTGCCCGGATGGCCATGAACGACGAAGAAACGGTGGCTCTCGTTGCAGGCGGCCACACCTTTGGAAAATGTCACGGAGCGGGCGACCCCAAACTCGTCGGTCGCGAACCCGAAGGCGCCCCCATGGAAGAAATGGGTCTGGGCTGGAAAAACAAACTTCGCACGGGTGTCGGAGTCGATACCACCAGCAGCGGAATTGAAGGAGCTTGGAAACCCAATCCCACGAAATGGGACATGGGCTACTTCAACACACTTCTCGGCTACGAATGGGAACTGGTGAAAAGCCCAGCCGGGGCTTGGCAGTGGCTCGCAAAAGACGTTCAGGAAAAAGACATGATTCCCGATGCCCACGATCCTTCGAAAAAAAATCGCCCGATGATGACCACCGCCGACTTAGCCCTCCGCATGGACCCGATCTACGCCCCCATCTCCCAGCGGTACCACAAAAATCCCGAACTGTTTGCCGATTCGTTTGCCCGCGCTTGGTTCAAACTGACCCACCGCGACATGGGCCCCCGCTGCCGCTACCTCGGCTCGGAAGTTCCAAAGGAAGTTCTGATCTGGCAAGACCCCGTTCCCGCCGTCGACCACAAGCTGATCGGCGAAAAGGAAATTACTGCCCTCAAAACCAAGATCCTCGCCTCCGGTCTTCCCCTCACCCAGTGGGTCAAGGCCGCTTGGGCTTCGGCCTCCACCTTCCGCGGTTCCGATCTGCGTGGCGGCGCCAACGGAGCACGCCTTCGTCTAGCACCCCAAAACGCATGGGAAGTGAATGAACCCAGGGAACTTTGCCAAGCCTTTCAAAAAATCGAGCCCATCCGAGCCGAGTTCAACGCCTCCGCCCCAAGTGGCATGCAAATCTCCACCGCAGATCTGATCGTCCTCGCAGGATGCGCCGCCGTGGAAGAGGCCGCCAAGAAAGCCG
>JASGCJ010000050.1:8354-9614 GCA_030054195.1 Minisyncoccota bacterium | reverse complement strand
ACCTGCCACCCTAAACCGCTCTCCTTAAATCCGATCAAGCTGACAGCCCACGGATACATAAAAATTACCTCGATATCGAAGAGAATAAAAATCATCGCAACGAGATAGAACTTCACTGAAAAACGGGCTGAGGGAGATCCGATCGGGTCTTTGCCACACTCATACGCCATATCTTTGCCCTTATTCCTCCGCCCCACTTTCCCAATCAGGATGCCCAGACCAATTCCTCCTAAGGCAATGGCTAAGGCCATTCCTAAGGAAAAAAGGACGGGGATAAATTCGCGAATCACCCTCTTGTCCTAACGACACTGGCCCCCACAATCAAGTCTCGCCCTTTGCACCCCAAAGCCTTTGGGTGCATTCTTCCCGAATGCCTCTGGCCTTGCCTCTTCTCGCGTCGCTGCTTTACGCCGTTGGCTCATGGGGGCTGAAACTGGGCCTCCGTCGCGGAGCCCGCCCCAGCATGGTCACCGCCCTATCCAATCTCTCGATGGCCGGTTGGTCCGCCCCCCTCATTTTCTTTTTTCCAGGTCAACCCAACGCTTCCGGATTTTGGGGCGCTATTCTTGCCGGAACCGCTCTCTTTCTGGGCCGTATCTGCGCCATCCGCGCCCTTTCTCATGGCGACCTATCCCATGCCACACCTCTTCTGGGCACAAAAACCGTTTTTGTTGCCGTTCTAACCTCTTTGTTTTTGGAGGATCCGATCACCCCAGGACTCATGGCCGGAGCCGTTCTCACCAGCCTTGCCGTGGCGCTTCTTTCCATCACCCCCACTCCCATGGCGAAATCCTGGTGGCCTAGAAAATTCGACCGGGCCACAACCCTCTGGGCTCTCCTCGCCGCCTTCTTTTTCGCCCTAACCGACATCGTAGTTCAAAAATTTGCCCGCCTACTCGGCGTTGGCTGGTTTCAACCCCTGATGTTTTCCACCCTTGCCCTCTTGACCCCTTTGCTGTTTATCTCCCGCCTTCGTCACCCAAGTTCGCTGCAGGCTCTTCTTCCTGCTTCCTCACGCCCAAGTACGATTGGCGGTTCCGCGGTCATCGGTTTTCAAACCTCACTGGTGATTTTGGTCATTGGAATTTTTGGTCATGCCACTGCCACAAACGTCGTTTACGCCGCCCGAGGTCTCTGGGCCGTTCTACTAGAAGGAGCCGCCGGGGGAGGGGCTGCCGCAAACGATCGCCGCATTCTTATTCTCCGCCTCACAGGGGCGGCACTTCTTCTGGCGGCCGTCGCGTTGGCCGTTGGCTCTCT
>JASGCJ010000050.1:0-8254 GCA_030054195.1 Minisyncoccota bacterium | reverse complement strand
CCAAACCCTTTCATCCCGATCACCGCGATCTGCCGTTTCGCCAGCTCAGGAATTGTCTCGGTCTCGAATTTGCGTGAATCGAGGGTTCCCAAAGCCGAAACCGGCTGAAGGGATGCATCGAAGGGATATCCCCCATCTAAAATTTTTCGGTGAACCGCAGGATTGGTGTGCCCCGTAAATCCCAAATAACGCACCTTGCCTTGCTTCTTCGCCAAATCAAACGCTTCGGCTGCCCCGCCTGGTCCGTAAAACTTATCTACCTCCTCCGCTTTTTCTATCATGTGCAACATCCATAGATCCACCCGATCGGTCTTGAGGCGGCGGAGCGAATCCTCCAAATGCTTCATCGCCCCCTCTTTCCCACCCTCGGGCAAAGGCTGGTGGTGGGTGCAGCATTTCGTCATGACAAATGCTTTGTCCCGAATTCCTTGCAGAGCTTGTCCCATCCACTCTTCAGCCCGGCCCCCATGATAACACCAGGCATTATCAAAAAACGTTGCGCCACACTCCACCGCCTCATGCGCAATCCTTGTCGCCTCGGGAATGTCTTTGGCCAACCCCAAAGTATGACCTCCGAAGCCAAGAACACTCACCCTCTCGTCATACCGGCCGAACTTCCGGGTTGGAACCCCCCCGCCAACCGCCCAGCTCTTCGCCAAACCCAACCCTGGAATTAACCCTAGGAATCCGCGACGTGTGATCATGAGTCAATTCTGCTCCTCTAATCGACCTCGGCAAGCCGAGAAACCATCCCCCTTTCGTTGTGAGGAAGTGAAATAAAAGAGTTTTCAAATCCCAACCAGAACGCAATCTATTCCTTAGCGGCCAGTTCGGTCGCACAACCAAAGGAGAAACCTCTTATGTCATTCAGCAGCGCCAGTAAGAAAAATGGAAAAACGTACTACCTTCACAGTCGCCAGCAGACCCTCCGTGGCGGAGCGACCGTCACCCTTTACTATTTCGCTTCCGCCCCCGGCGCTGGTGCTGTGGATGCCCTTCCCGAAGGCTATGTCGTGACCGAGAACGAACGCACCGGTCTGCCTCTCCTCAAAAAAGCTAAATAAACTCAGTCTCGGCCCTTGAGTCTGGATGTTCCGATCCAGACTTCACGCGACTGCCGAATCAGCTTCGCTAGACCTCAATTTTGAGGTTCAGCTGTTCTTTGCCCTTGGAAAGACTCCTTTTCAAGCAGCCACTAAACCTGTGCGTAGCTTCGGTACCAATCCACAAACCTCTTGATGCCGTCCTCAATCGAAGTTTCCGGCCGAAAGCCCACCGCCTCCCCTAAGTCATCGACTTTCGCTGCTGTCGCCATCACATCCCCAGCAGGCACGGGCTTCATGATCACCTTCGCCTCCTTCCCCGTGGCTACCTCGATCGCCTTCACAAATCTGCCCAACTCCACAGGCTCACTATTTCCAATGTTATAAATCCGATACGGGGCGGGACTCGTGGCAGGGTCCGGTTTCTTCCCATCCCATCGCGCGTTTCCAGCTGCCGGTTTTTTCGTCAATCGAACGATCCCCTCGACAATATCATCCACATACGTGAAATCCCGCCGCATCTTCCCCTCTCCAAAAAGCTCGATCTCTTTCCCAGCTAAAATTGCCTGAGTGAATTTGTAATAGGCCATATCGGGCCGACCCCACGGACCATACACCGTAAAGAATCGTAAGCCCGTGCACGGAATTCCGTACAGATGCGCATACGAGTGGGCCATTAACTCATTTGCCTTCTTCGTTGCGGCATACAGAGAAATGGGGTGATCCACATTATCTTTTTCGGAAAACGGCATTCCTTGATTCAGCCCATACACGGAGCTTGAACTCGCAAAGATCAAATGGGGTGTCTTCTGTGCTCGACACGCCTCCAACACGTCCAACATCCCCTCCAGGTTGCTACGAGCATAGGCATGGGGATGCGTCAGGCTGTAACGCACCCCCGCCTGCGCCGCCAGATGCACAACCACCTCGGGCTTCACCTCATGCCAAATTTTCTCCACCCCCGTCCGGTCCCCAAGGTCCGTCTTCAAAAACCGGAAGGCCTTGCTCTTTTGTAACCGCGCCAGACGTGCCTCCTTAAGGCTCACGTCATAGTAATCGTTCAGGTTGTCCAGACCAACGACCTCGTCCCCTTGCTGGAGGAGCCGCTCGCTCAAATGATACCCAATGAACCCCGCCGCCCCCGTTACCAGCACTCGGCGGCTCATGCCTTCTCCATTTTCGACCACTCCATCCGGTCCCCATCAAATTCGAACCACCCGCGGAACTTTTCCCCTGCCAACAAACGGGGCATCCACTGCTCGTCATCCGCCCACATCCGATCGTAGGGAATTTGATCCGTTCGCACCCAAAACGGTTTGGCCTCCACCGTCTCCATCAACTCTCCCTCCCAACCCGAAGCTCGGTACACCGTACAGTGCAAGGAGTACCCGTCGCGAAATTGAAAGCGTAGTTCCCCCGCCCACTGCACTCCCGTGGGCGTAATTCCAACCTCCTCCTGCGTCTCGCGAATCGCGGCCTGCTCCGCCGTCTCCCCTTTTTCAAGTCTTCCCCCAGGCCCATTCACCTTCCCCGCGCCCAATCCCCGCTTTTTCTCAATCAACAAAATCTCTCCGCCCTGAATTACAAAACAGAGCGTCCCCTCCTCCTTTGGCCTCCAGTTCGCCCCATCCACTCGGTCGACAACTTCACTTGTGGAATTGAGGGCCATTCCGCTCCGTCAACGCATCGAACCGCTGGAGCGATCTTTTTGCATCAGCTTGGCCCGAGCCTCTTCCAAAAGTTTTTTCTCTGCCGCCGTCAAGGAGTCCATTCCCTCCCGCGAAATCTTCTCCAAAATCGGATCTACCTTTTCCAATGGGACCAACCCTGTCTTTTTGGGAGCCGCCTTTTTCTTGGCAGTGTTTTTCGGACGCTTTCCAAAAGAAATCTGCGGCCAACTGACCCCTCCAGCGCGAACCCAGGCCACCGCGATGAGCCCCGTCGTCCAAAGCTGAACTCCTCCCAGCCAATCTCGACCTGCAAAGTACGTTAAACTATATACGGCCATCAGGATCCACCCCACCCACCTGGCCGAAAGCCCAAAGACAAACTGAGCACCAGGATGCAAAGCGCAAAACGCTAAAAAGACCGCAAAGTGGATCGTACCCGATCCAGCCAGAACAACCGAACCTAGCCACGGAGCTAAACCCGCGATCAGCAAGGCGGGTCCTACGGTCAACCCCGCATAAAGAAGCCCTAGGGATTTTCTCCCCATCGCAGATTCCACCTCTCGCCCAAACCAGAAAAACATCAGCATTTCGAACGCAAACCAAATTCCCTCCTGACGAATGTCGTGGACAAACGGATACGTCACCAACGTCCACACATGCCCTTCTGCAAGTTGGGCAGAAGAAAATACCCCGGCGTTCACCCACGCCCCTAAACCCGCTGCCATCGCCACAGCCCCTACCGCCATAGACATGGCATGAAGCCCAACCAAAAGAGTCGTTAAATCCACACGGAAATTACCAACCATGAAAATAGGCCCCTCCGCACCTTGCCATCGATTCCAGGAATTTCCCCAAGCCATAGCTTTGGAGTATGAAACGGAACGCAGGGCAGGGCAAGCCGTGCCCCTTTAGATCTGATACTCCGTCGTTCTTCCCTTGGCCGCCAGCTTAGCACGCACTCTCTCCACGAGGCGCGCCAAGGTCTCCGCCGCCAATACCTTGCTCGCCGCACCCGCCGCATCGCTCTGCAACTTTCCCCACGCCTCCCCCACTGCATCTCCTCGCGCAACTCCTCTGGCGTTCCTCCCTCCATCCACCCATGCCACGACCTCACTCATTCGTATCTTTTCCGCAGGACGCGCCAACTCATATCCACCCCCCGACCCACGACGACTGGTTACAAATCCGCCCTGCCTCAACCACCGCAAAACCTGCTCCATAAACTTTCCAGGAGTGCCCGAAACCTGCGCTAGGGCCGAGGCCTGCTTCACCCTTCCACTTCCCCCCTCCAGGGCCAAAGCCACCAGAGCCCTCACCGCATAGTCTGTTGTCCGAGTTGCTGCCATCCCACCATCGTCCCGAGGGTTATTCGCTTCGTCAACCCGCGCTTCCGCGCAACCCGTTGCCAACCCCACCTTCCAAAGGTAATCTCAATTTCTATGAAAGCGGAAAACGGACACTCCGCCGCCACCCCCGCCCCCGAAGTCGATTCGGGTATTGTCATTTCCAGTCGGGTTCGTCTTGCCAGAAATGTAAAAAGTTTCGCCTTCCCAGGTTGGCTGAAAAAAGCTGACCGCCTTAAACTTTTAGAAACCATTCAGCCTGCCGTTTCAGACCTCACCTGCATGCGCCCTGCCAAAGTTTCTGTCGCGATGGAAACATTAACTCCGCTCGACAAACAACTCTTGGTCGAAAAACACCTCATCAGTCGCGAGCACGCCGCAAAAAACGCCGGAAGTGGCCTCGTTGTAAATGGGGACGAATCCCTTTCCGTAATGATCAATGAAGAGGATCATATTCGCCTCCAAGCCCTCCGCCCAGGTTTCCACCTTCTCGAAGCGTGGGATGCGGCCGACAAGCTCGACACGGCCCTCGAAGACAAACTCGAATTCTCCTTCTCCCCATCCCTCGGCTACCTCACCGCCTGCCCGACGAATGTCGGCACCGGAATGCGCGCCTCCGCCATGCTGCATCTTCCTGGACTGGTGTTGGGCGAGCAGATCAACCAGGTCATTAAGTCGGTCAATCAGCTAGGCCTAGCCGTCCGCGGTCTTTACGGCGAAGGAACCGAAGCTCTTGGAAATCTTTTCCAAATTTCCAACCAGACAACCTTGGGCGAATCAGAACGCCAGATCTTAGATCGTCTCGTCAAAGTAGTCCGCCAACTTACCGAGCTCGAAAACAACGCCCGCCAAAAACTGATCCAAGAAAAAGGTCGGATGCTTGCCGATCAGGTTGGCCGCTCCTACGGCATAGTCCTTCACTCCTACTCCATCTCCTCCAAGGAAGCCCTCAATCTTCTCAGCCTACTCAGATTAGCGGCAGACCTCGTCCTCCTCCCCGCTACTCTCAAGCCCAAGCTCGATACTCTCCTTATTTCCACTCAACCCGCCCATCTCCAGCAGGCTTCACAGAAGAAACTGGGGGCAGAGGAACGGGACGCCTTCCGTGCCGATCTTCTTCGCGAGAAACTCAAGGGCATTGCCGAACCCGCGATGCGTAAATTGCACCTCTAACCGACTTGGGTTAAGATCCTTCCTGTGAACAATTTCACCCCCCGCGCACAACAAGTCCTCGCCCTTGCCCGCAAGGAGGCCGACCGCTTTAACCACAACTATGTGGGCACGGAGCATATTCTCCTCGGCTTGATCAAGCTGGGCCAAGGTGTCGCCGTCAATGTCCTCCAGAAAATGGGGTTGGATCTCGAAACGGTCCGGATGGAAGTAGAAAAACAGGTTGGAACAGGTCCTGACACCAAAGTCACAGGCAACATTCCCTACACCCCAAGAGTCAAAAAGGTTCTCGCCCTAGCCAGCAAAGAGGCGAAAGCCCTTCATCACTCCTATGTCGGCACTGAACACATTCTTTTAGGCCTTCTTCGCGAAGGTGATGGAGTGGCCGCCCGCGTTCTGAAATCTCTCGAGGTCGATATCGAAAGAGCCCGACAAGAAGTTCTCAAGGAACTCGATCCTAATTTCGAGGAGGGGGGAGAACCCGCAGGTGGAATGGAAGAGTCCCCCGCTGGAAATGGAGAAGCCGCGGCCTCCACAGGCTCCTCCGGCGCTCGTAAAGACATCAAGACCCCTGCCCTTAAAGCCTTCGGTCGCGACCTCACAGAGCTCGCCCGCAAAGGAGAGATGGATCCCGTTATCGGTCGCAAAAATGAGATCGAACGCGTAGTGCAAATTCTTTGCCGTAGAACCAAAAATAATCCCGTCCTAATCGGCGAAGCAGGAGTTGGAAAAACCGCGATTGTGGAAGGTCTGGCTCAAGAGATCGCTTCAGGCAATGTCCCTGAAATTCTCCGTGACAAAAAAGTGATCACTCTCGACCTCGCTCTCATGGTGGCGGGCACAAAATATCGTGGCCAGTTCGAAGAGCGCATCAAGGCTGTCATGGAGGAAATTCGGAAACTGAAATCCGTTCTCCTCTTTATCGACGAGCTCCACACGCTCGTAGGTGCGGGCTCGGCCGAGGGCGCCATGGATGCCTCGAATATCATCAAGCCTGCCCTCTCCCGAGGCGAACTGCAGTGTATCGGGGCCACCACCATGAACGAGTACCGCAAATATATCGAAAAAGACTCCGCCCTCGAGCGCAGGTTCCAAACGGTTCGGGTAGATGCCCCATCCATCGATGAAGCGATTGCCATTCTCCACGGTCTACGAGCGAAATATGAGGAACATCACCACGCCAAGATTTCGAATGAGGCCATCGCCGCCTCGGTTCGCCTCAGCGAACGCTACATCACAGGCCGATACCTGCCCGATAAAGCGATCGACGTTATGGACGAAGCGGGCTCGCGATGCCGGATTGCCGCTAGTATTCGCCCCGCAGAATTCAAATTGGCCGAAGGCGAAATCGAGACTATCCGTGCGGAAAAAGAAGCGGCCATCAAGGCACAAGACTTTGAAAAAGCCGCTGCTCTTCGGGATCGCGAAAAAGAGTCTACCGCAAAGCTGGAAAATGATCTGAATGCATGGCGCAAGAAGCGCGATGAGATTGTTGTCGATGTCGGCGAGGAGGATGTCAAACACGTCATATCCAAGTGGACAGGCATCCCTCTCACGCGAATGGGAGAAGGCGATCTCTCAAAACTCCTCAATATCGGAGAAACCCTCCAATCTCGTGTCATTGGACAACACGAAGCCGTTCAGGCCCTTGCGAAAGCGCTCCGCCGCTCTCGTGCTGACCTCAAAGACCCGAAACGCCCCATTGGCTCCTTTATCTTCCTGGGTCCGACTGGAGTCGGTAAAACCCACCTTGCAAAAGCTTTGGCGGAAGAAGTATTTGGAGAAAAAGATGCGCTCGTTCAACTCGACATGTCCGAATACATGGAAAAGTTTAACGTTTCTCGTCTGATCGGTTCCCCTCCGGGTTATGTAGGCTACGAGGAAGGTGGCCAGTTGACCGAAAAAGTCCGTCGTCGCCCCTACTGCGTTGTTCTGTTTGATGAAATCGAAAAGGCCCATCCTGATGTTTGGAATGTGCTTCTCCAAATCCTCGAAGACGGGCAAGTCACCGACAGCCTTGCCAGAAAGGTCGATTTCCGAAACACCATCATCATCATGACTTCCAACGTGGGAGCGGAGTTGATTCGCAAGGGCAACGTGATGGGCTTCGGCACTCCTGTTCACGAGCAGGACTACAACGCGATTAAGGAAAAGATTCTCGGAGAAACGAAAAAGATCTTCAAACCGGAGTTTCTCAATCGGCTCGACGATCAGATCGTCTTTCACTCTCTCACTCGCGAAGACCTTTCTAAGATCGTCTCCCTCGAGGTTGCCAAAGTTGCCGCCCGGGTCCGCGAAAAAGGCGTGGAAATCGAACTTACCCCCGAAGCCTCTACTTTCCTTATCGAGAAAGGCTACGAGCCCGTCTACGGCGCCCGTCCGCTGCGCCGAGCGATCGAAAGATATCTGGAGGATCCAATCGCCGAGGAAGTCATTCGCGGAAAAATTAAAGCCGGAGACCGCGTCAAAGTGGGTGCAGATAAGGAAAATCTAACCTTTACGACGACTTCCCCCTCGTCCCCTGCCAAATCTACCGCCAGCTGAACACGCCCGATCACGCCACGCGGATCCGCACTCTTTTCGGCGATCTCGCACCCTCCTACGACCGCTACAATCGGCTCTTTAGCCTCGGCCTCGATGTTGCCTGGCGAAAAAAACTGGTCGCCTCCCTCCGCCCGCAGTCCCCAAAAAAAATCCTCGATCTGGCCTGCGGTTCTGGCGATGTCAGTCTGCTTCTGCATAAAGAATTCCCCTCTGCCGAGGTGATCGCCCTGGATTTCTGCCGGCCTCTACTCGATCAGGCAAAAGCCCGAGGGGTAAAACAAACCGTGGAAGGCGATGCCCTCAACCTCCCCTTCCGGGATCAAACGATGGATGCCGCTACCCTCGCCTTCGGACTGCGTAACTTTGCCGACCGCCCCAAGGGCCTTTCGGAAATCCACCGGGTCCTTCAACCAGGCGGGATCTTTGCCCTGCTGGAATTCAATCCTCCTCCTTTTCCATGGAAATTCTTTTGGAACTTTTACCT
>JASGCJ010000096.1 GCA_030054195.1 Minisyncoccota bacterium | reverse complement strand
ATCATGGGAAGTCCACTCTGATTGGGAGGCTTCTTGCTGATACTGGCTCCTTGCCTGAGGGTAAATTGGAGGCAGCAGAAAAAGCATCCCGAGAAGAGGGGATGCCTTTGGAGTATGCCTTCCTCCTCGATGCTTTTCTTGAGGAACAGGCCCAAAACATCACGATCGACACCACACGGATCGGATTCCGATACATGGGACAATCTTTCGAAATTATCGACGCTCCAGGCCACCGTGAATTCATTAAGAATATGGTCACGGGTGCTGCGGCTGCAGAAGAAGCCATCCTACTGATCGACGCACACGAAGGATTGAAAGAGCAGACAAGAAGACATGGTCTTCTGCTCTCTCTTTTGGGGGTATCTCGTGTGATCGTAGCCGTGAACAAGATGGATTTAGTGGGATGGAAAGAGGAGCGCTTCCGTTTCTTAGAAAAAGAGATTCGAGAGTATCTGGGGGGGCTGAAAATAATACCGAGGGAGGTCATCCCAATTTCAGCACGGGAGGGGGCCACTGTGATGCGTATGGACGAAAAACATCTATCCTGGTGGAAAGGACCGACGCTTCTGGAAGCCCTTTTAGCAGGTGCTGGAAAAGTGCAGTCCAAGAGTGAAGGACCATTGCGCTTTAGCATTCAAGACGTGTACCGCTTTGATTCACGCAGGGTGATTGCAGGGAAGCTTGAGAGCGGAAGAATACGAGTCGGGGATCCTGTAGTTTTCTTTCCGGACAGAAAAACGAGTAAAATTAAATCGATTGAATCATGGGGTGAGGAGACGCCATTGCGGGAGGTTGGTCCTAGGCAAAGCGTAGCTGTAACGCTCGAGGAGCAGATCTTTGTCGAGAGAGGACATGTAGGGGCTCTTTCAGATCAGCCTCCCGTAGAGTCTAGGGAGGTTCGCGCAAGAATCTTTTGGCTGGATCCCGAGCCTTTGCGTTTACAGTCACCCGTAACATTACGCCTAGGAACACAATCCGTTGAGGCACGACTGGTCGCGATTGATCGAGTTGTGGATGCGGAGAAGTTGGAGGCGGCGAGTGAAGCCCGGGAGGAGGTGGGGAGATTTGAAGTGGCCGAGGTTAGGATTCGTTGCCGTCGACCTCTGGTGTATGACTCCCATGAAAAAGTGTCTTCAACGGGTAGATTTGCACTCCAACGGGGATCACGGATTGGTGGTGGTGGGATCATTACGTTTGCGGAGTACCCAACATCGCTTGCCAAGGCGGTAACTGGAGAGCATTTGACGTGGACCGAGGGCCGAGTTTCCCAGGAGGCACGGGCAAGTCATTTTGGACATGAGGGGGCCGTTATCTGGCTCACTGGGCTATCGGGTTCGGGAAAATCGACCATTGCGGTGGCATTGGAAAGCCTTCTGTTCAGGCGCGGAATTGGAACCATGATTCTGGACGGGGACAATCTTCGGCACGGCCTATGCGCTGACCTAGGGTTCAGCATGAGCGACCGGGCTGAAAATATTCGAAGGTCAGGCGAAGTTGCGAAACTCATGGCAGAATCCGGACTGGTTGTGATTAGTTCGCTGATCTCGCCGTTAAGAAAAGAACGTGATGCGGTGCGCGCCTCCTGTCATACAGCAGGCCTGAACTTTTCTGAGATTTATATCAACGCCTCAATTGCGGAGTGCGAAAAAAGAGATCCTCGAGGGCTTTATCAGAAAGCGCGCAAAGGTGAAATCAAGGGATTCACGGGAATTGATTCACCCTATGAGGAGCCTGCGCATCCTGACCTTATTTTAGAAACGGGGAAAGAGAAGGTGGAGGATTCAGTTGCTGCACTTCTCAAGCACGTGCTTGGGCTCGTGCAGTTAAAGGATCTTGATCACGAGGGTGGGGCTGGACCTGGCGGACAGATTTAACTTCTGACCCGTGGTATCAACTGCCACTGCCCATCACTCCAAACTGCGGTTCCGGTACTGGCGCGTTGTAAACGATCGCTTAGGGCAGCCGCCCAAGGAGAGTTTGGAATCGGGTCGATTAGAATTGCGGAAGAGGCTCGTTGGTCTGCATTCCGCAAAGTTCGATATAAATTCTTCGCAGCTGTAGACCCCTGCTGATCATTCGTCAGAACGTGGATATTTGGTTTTTGGGGAATG
>JASGCJ010000007.1 GCA_030054195.1 Minisyncoccota bacterium | reverse complement strand
TATTTGCCACTTCTGCCGTCTACCAAGGCGGGGTTTGGCACTTTCAAGGGGTTCGGCGGGCCGATTACAGCGCCACCACAAACGGCCAAGAAATGCTCGGCCCCCTGCTGGACGAGCTTGTTCTACCCGAGTGCACAGCTCCGCCCGAAACACTAGCCGCACGTCTTCTCCCCCCCGATGAACTCCCTTGGCCCGATGTCGCTCGTCTCGCCTCCGATCGCTCACGCCTGAATGATCGTCTTCGCGCTCCCTACGAGACAGAGCACTGGAATCGCTTAGCCTATCCTTTGGCTTGTCCTCTCCTCTGCCTCTTTGGCATCGCGTTCGGCATGACCGATGCCAGACGGAATGTTGCCGCCACTATTTTTAGCAGTGTCTTTGTTCTTTTCGGTTTTCTCGTATGGACCCGCCTGTCAATTGCCCTTGGGCAAGGAAACCGTATTCCCTCTTTCTTGGCCGGAACGAGCTCCATCATTCTTTTTGGAGCAGGTGGCCTTTATCTCTTTGCGGAAAAAGTGGGATGGCTGTGGGAACTTCAAGGCTGGAGCGAACATCATCCCCGTGCCGCAGTCTGGCTTCGCAGGGTAGGGCTCATCACATGAAGCACAGAATTCTTCTCATCCTAGCTTTGACTTCAATGACTGCTCTTGCCCGCGATCCCGTTGAGTCAGTCGAGCCTGATCCCATGGGAGGTGGAAACCCCGTCTTAACCAACTCACCTACTTCTACTTCTGCAAAAGAAATGCCTGCCGCCGACCCTATGGGAGGTGGCACTGTCCCCGCATCAGACACAACTACGAATAAAAATCACGGAACCCTCGAGGAATCCTCCACACCCTCCGACCCCATGGGAGGCACAGTGAATGCGTCAGCATCCCAACCTTCAGCCGAAATAAAAGCACTCACCCCACCCAAACCTCCCCTCACACCTGAAATCGCTAATTTAAATCTCCCTTCGGAGGTCGAAGTTCCCAACGAAGATCCTGAAAAAGTTCTTTATCTCCCTGCGGGTACCTATCGACAAATTCTACAAATCCCAATCGACTCACCGACAATGCAATCGGCCAATCAAATTCGACTTCAAAGAGGCCAAGAGGTAAAGGCGGCTCCTGTCCTTCCCCCAAAACCCGCGCCCAACACAAAACCTATGTGGATCCGATACGAGTCACTTGAAAAAATAAAAATAGGCGGTGAAGAGCGCCGTGGAGGAATTGACCTGCCTGTGAACAGCCCCACGGATCTCAAGCCTCGACTCTGGTATGCCAAGTCAGAAACAGCGGACACCTGGAGTTCCCTGTTCTATTTCGTTTTTGGAGGTGCTGGATACACCGTGGCAAACTTAGCTGGCTGGTCGGCGGGCAATGTAAGAGAGATCCCCGTCGACTTCCCTTACCGCCTCGTCAGAAAATAAGATCTAGGGTGACCCGCTAGCTGAAGCCGTGGTTGGCGATCCAGCTGTGGGATTCAGAGGTTGCCCACTCACATCTAAGATTCTCGGAGTCACAAAAATCAACGTATTCTTTTTAATCGCCTGCTCCGTTTTACCCTGAAAGGCTCGTCCAAAGATGGGTATATCACCAATGATCGGCACCTTTTCATCAATCTTTTGAATATCCTCCCGCAAAAGGCCTCCCAACAGCAGCGTGTATCCGTCGCTGACCTCAACCGCAGGTAAGGTTAAGTCACGACGAATAAATACTGGTTGCTGAATAATGTTAGTGAGAATCGTGACTGAGGTATTGTAATAGGACAATGTGTAAGCCGAGTTAATTTGTGTTCCGTAATTAATAAAACCCTCAAAATCCACAAAACTTGGCTCAAGCTCGAGAAGCACCCTGCTATTATCCCCTGTAACATCAGGCTTAACCCCCATTTTCACCCCAATGGGGACTGGATCGCTGATTTGAGAGGGGAAAGATCCGATCACTGTCTCAGGTCCAGGGACATCTACCAATGAGATAACGTTCGCATTTGTACTAGTGCTCTGAATCGTGCGAATTGATGACTGCGGATCGCTATACTCCTTCACGTACTTAAACTCCTGCGTGACTTCGACTACTCCTTTTTGCCCCCTTTTTAAAATAATCGAAGGATTTGCCAACACATTCGCACTGTTTTTCTGTGAAACAGCTGTGATGAGCGTCCTAAATTGCATTCCATTCAAAATTGTTCCCCCTAGATCCATTGTATTTAATGCATACGAGCTCTGCTGATTTGTACCTGCCAGAACTCCCGACTGGAGAAATGACTGCAAAGTATTATTTGGAAGAAGTCCTACACCTTGAATCTGATTGAGTTGAGCGTTTACACCCCGTTGTGTTGAGGCAGAGGGAGTTGTTCCCCCGCCGTTGGTAATCAGACCTACCGGTACTGGTGAGAGCAAATTAATC
The DNA here is from genome assembly GCA_030054195.1 of Minisyncoccota bacterium. Taxonomy (GTDB): domain Bacteria; phylum Verrucomicrobiota; class Verrucomicrobiia; order Methylacidiphilales; family Verrucolacustridaceae; genus Verrucolacustris; species Verrucolacustris abundans. Next base: position 46,072 of record JASGCJ010000007.1, on the reverse strand, counting down.
CCTGACCCACCCAAGGTCGAATTCACTGTAATAGAGTCCAAATCCAATTGATTGATTTCCACCAGCCGCACTCCTACTTGAATCAAAAGGGTCTGCTCCTCAGCCGCACTGATCAACTGCCCAATTAAATCCAGCATCTCCTGATTGTTCACCACCTTCAACTGGCTGGTCTTCTGATTATAGACCGCATAAGCCCCAGTCGGAAAAACTACCCCGAGATCTTCCAGCTTCTTCTGCTCGTTCTTTCCTCCTCCATCCGATCCTGCTGCGGCCGAACTCCCTGCTGCACCCCTCGGTTCAGCGGTTCCTACATCCTCTTTTCCATCAGCTCCCTTAAAGAAGGAGGGACTTACGGTAAAATTCTGCGAATTCAACTCAGGACTCTTCTCTACCAAAGGTCCAAAAGTAACACCAATGTCTGTAATCCTTGCCTTTACCCCTGCAATTTGTGAGATGTATCGAACCACCTCCGCTAAAGAGGTCTGACGTAAGCGCAAGGTTACGGGCTGCGGATTCGCAACATCGGTGCTGACAACAAAGTTAACCCCCCCTTTAGCAGCCTCTGGATCATACGTTCTGCTGAGACTGATGAGTGCTCGACGAATCGTCTCCAGATCTGCACCCGAAAAATCAACCTGCGGAATGACTGTTTTCTGCAGCTTCTTCTCTAATGCGTAGGCCGGAGAAGCTGTCATAGCCCCTGTAATTTCGATTCCACCTACCGTCGTCCCGCTTTTGGGGTAAATATTGTTCCATGCCTCACGAACCTCCCTCCTTCTTTCAAGGTTGGATAGATCACGGGCTTTTTCTGCCACTAACGCACGCTCCTCATAAATCTTCTGGATTCCTTGTGTTGCCACCTGATTAAAGGGATCGGCCTCCAAAACATCCTCATACCTCTCCTCAGCTTTCGCGAGCTGACCCGTCTCACGATAAGCTTGAGCCTCCTCCAACCCACTTCGAACAGCCGTAAGCCGGTCAAAAAACTTTGTCGTTAGGGCGGGGTTGACCGATTCCGTACCCGATACACCCCGCCGCAATACCTCGTCACTTTTCTTTAACTGCAGGAGAGCCAACTCATTTTTAGGATCATGCTGGAGAGAAGCTAAGGCTCTCCGACGGGCTTCAGGCCAGTGATTCTGCTGGGCGGCGGCTTCCGCAAGAGATGCCTGAAGCTTGCTGAGAGTCCGATTTACCTCCAAAGCAAGGGATGAGCCCCTTAACACCTCCGGAAGAGCTTCGTACGCTTTCTCAAGCAGTTCGCAAGCTTCTGAGTTTTTGCCATCTGCCACCATCTTTCGACTCACTCCATAAGCCTCTTTCAAAGGCTGTAACATTTGCTCCCTTTTTCCCGTCTCAGCCTCGATCTGTTCTTGTACCGTGCTTGCACGAACAACAGAACTTACTGAAGCTCCTAAGCAAAGAGAGAAAATGAGTAGAAACGTTTTCATGGCACGGAGGGCATCATTTCCGAACTGCCACCTTGGGCAAATTCAGGATTTTCCTCATCTTCAGGGAAGACCAATGTGCCGTCAGGATTAATAATTCTCAAAGTGCAAAAGATTACCAGATTACTCTTAATTTTCTGCGACGCCTCACTCCGAAAAAGTCGACCCAACATAGGAATGTCTCCTAACATAGGAACTTTGTCGTCAACCAACTGAACCACATCCGAGATCAATCCACCCATCCCTACCGTTTCCCCATCAATCAAACGAACGCGACTCTGAAGAGATTTTTTAGAAAAAATAGGCACAAGGTATGGCGCGGCCCCGACCGTTGTATTAGAAGTTGTCGTAGGATCGATTGGAGCTGCCGAAATTAACACCCCGTAATCCACAAATCCCTCAAAATCCTCAACTAGTAAATTCGTGAAATCCAAATCCACCGCTTTAGGAATCGATGTGGATTCCCCCTTCACCTCTAAGGTAGTTCCAATATCACGGTACTCAAATCCCGTTGGATTCGATGGCAAAATGAAACCCGCTCCCACACCTTGATCATTATTCGGCACATTCGGTTGTGTGTACGTCGTGGGGTAGTACATTCGACGAGAAATCACGATTTTCGACTGCTTCCCATCAGCCAATGTCACCCTAGGTGCTGCCACTAAATCCTTTCCGATTGCATTTTGTAAAAGTTGCAGGACAGCTGCAAACCCTCGACCGAATACTTGAGCATTTACCCCAATTTGATTCGATGCTTCCTGTGGATACGTGGGATCCAAGAGTGTTTGCAAAGCGGTGATTGAGCCGCCCCCAGGGTTAATACCTGCCGTTCCCCTCAAACCATCCGTTCCACCTGTAGCTGAGCCGGGATTATAGATGGCACCGGGTGAACCAGGCAAAGGAATGGATGTATTCCCACTCATTTGGAGATTAAAAGTAAAATTCTTTACGTCGTTCTCTGTAAAAGAAAGAAACTTGGTTTCTACCTCAAACTGCTTCTGCGGTGGTTCCCCCTGCGCATCTCGAATCCTCTGCTCAACCTTGCTCAACTCGTTCGGTGTATTCCTTACCACCAATTTGCCCGTATCGGAAAAGCACATCGCCGATGTACTCGCCATAGCAGTATTCACTCCGATACCATCCAAAACTAATTTACCCAACTCTTTGGGTGTCTTTGCGTCCCCCGGTTTAACCGAATTGGCTAAGAGACTGGGCGGCAAAGTATAGCTTCGTGTCTCTAACTCTCCCCCTGTCTCTGTAACGGGCAAGATGAGTACAGCGCTGTTCTCCACATCATACCTTAACTTCTCTCCACCTCGTATCTGTTCACACAAATACTTAAGGGCGGTCTGTAGCTTTACATTCCTCAACTCCAAACTCACCGTGCCCGCCTCTGGATCGACTCCTTCCGAAGGTGGCGATAACCGCAACACAAAATTGATTCCCTTCTTTTTCGGGTCGTTCTGCTCACTTAATCTTTGCAACTCCTCCACTGCGTCTCGGAGAGGTTTTTCATTAAAAACAATCTCGGGAATCTCGATCGTCGACAAAGCCTGCAAAATCTCAGCTGAGTTAGACGGGACTGCTTTTCCTGTGCCACGTGTTTGCTTGGGATCAACTCGGGCAGGGGGAGGCGGTATCCAAGCTTCCGTCACCTGAGTCATCGCTTTCACACGGCTTGCAGAGTATCTCTTGTCCGCCACGAGGAGCCGCTTCTTCTCCACAACCTCAATTTTCTTGCGGGCTGCAGAATTATACGGGTCGATCCGCAAAACATCATCCAGTTTCTGCCGCGCAGAGCGATACTGCCCTGTCTCAGTCAACTGATCTGCCAGCGACAGAAGCTTTTTTATCTCCTTTGTTTTTTCGACCAGATCGGCTGTCGCAGCTGGATTTCCCTCAAATGGATCTGCTCCTCTTGACGCCTCCTCCTGCATGTTAGCCGCCTGTTTTGCAACTTGGGCGTTCGCAGGATCCAGATCCGCAGCCTGCTTCATCAATCCGGCAGCCTCTGCCGTCTTACCCGCTTTTTCTTGTGCCAAAGCCTGAGCGGCCAAGGACTTCGCAACACCCACCCGGGCCCGATGATAAAATCCCGACGTGCTGGTTTGAGGATCTGTCTGATTCATCACCAACCGAAACTTTGCCTGCGCATGCTCCCACTCCCCCGCTAAATACAGACGCTCGGCTAAGTCGAGATTTTCATTCAGTCGGAAGGTGGCCTCTCGTCGGCGGTCTATTTCTCGCTGGGTCATTTCCGCCGATGACTGAAAACGAGGGGCTACACTTGAATCAGATGCTGAATCGACCGCCTCTTGGGCAGAGGACGGAACATTGCTGAAGCCGAACAGCAACAAACAACAGAGCGGGAATACCTTCACAAGGCTTAAATATACCGCTTGGGCAGGCGGATGGGTCAACGCCACCCCCGACCTGTCGTGAAGAACTTACCAATGACTAGGGAGATGCTGTGAGCATCTCCTTCGGCAGGATATCTACGGACTCCCCCTCAGGTTTCATACGGAGAGAGACTTTTTGTGCACTCGCCCCAACCACAACGAATGTTTTCCCTGCGTAAGGAAAGCTTTGCCCAATCCGATAAGGTCCCATTTCACCCTCTCCAGGTACCATCGAAAACAAGCGAACGTCACCCACCCCCCACTCCACCCCCCTTGACTTTCCTCTCTCATCAATTTTCAGGCTAACCGGCCCGTTCAGGTCATCCAACCGCTCCAAAACGATTATGGAGTCATCATACTCGTTCTCTGTTTTTGTTTTCTCATCCAGCTTGATCCCCTTGTCGTCTTTGTACTCTTTCACCAAAAGGGGAATCGCATGGGGGCAAGCATTCGTCCCTCCCACTTTTCCTTTGACCTCATCCACGCTTTTCGTGATGTCCACTCCCTTTGCTGTTGCCACCACCCACAGCTTATCGCCAGTTGCAACATCTACATCCTTAGGCTTTCCGACTGTTTTAAAACGTAACGTGTATCGCCCAGCACTCTTTCCGGAAAAACTTACCGTCATTTTGGCTGGATCCACTGAAGCAATTTTCAGTTTTACCCATTTCGAGGGGCTACTGGCAGGGTCTTGCGGGTCGGTCTTCTTTTGATACTCCTCAAAATTCGTGAATCCGTCTTGATCCCCATCTTGCGTGCCAACCTCAGGGTCTTCAGGGGAGAATCCATGCTTCAACTTCCAGCCAACCTGAATACCATCCTCGGTGACCTGATCGGGATTCAGGGGTTGAACAGGTTCAGCTTCCTTGGGCAAAAACACAAGGCTTCGCGATACAAATACCCGATGCTTCTCCAGCGTATCCTTGAGTGCGCCCTTCTTCTGCTCCAACTCTTCGATTTTTGCGCGAAACTCAGAAGACTTTTGTTTCGCATCAGCAAGGGGAGATTTACCCCCCCCTGCGGGTGTTTCTACTGGCTCCGGCCATCCGGGCTGAAGAAACCCAAAGGTTAGGCCCACGAGCCCCAAGACAACCAATCCAGCACCTCCGCCAATCCACCATGGTGAAAGTTTCATTACGTCTTCCTCTTCTCAGGAGCTTTCCCTGCAACAGGTGTTTTCCAACCGACAAAATCAATCCGCACCACGACTTTCATCCTCTCTTTCCCTGCTAGCACCATCAAAAGTGGAGGGCGGGTCGGCGGATTTGCACTTCCTCTTGCACCATCTGTTGAATTCTCGGTGGCGGCCCCATCCGCGGGCTTATTTGCGTCTGCGAATTTCTTGGCTATCTCACTGCGCTTAGGAAATTCTTTCAAATCATTTTCTAGACTCAAGTTCATCACAACGAAAAGCCACGGGTCCTTAGCGACTCTTTGAATAAAGCCATACAAAACCTCGGGTGAACTTTCAAACTGTAACGTATATCCCTCACGCAGAATTCCTGTCGGGCTCGTTCCTGCTTTTGCTTTGTCACTGCTCTTTTTATCAGGGTCGGCGGCGGAAAGCCCAGGGCTCACGATCGACTGTACAATACACTGAGTTGGATACTTTTCTTTAGCCGACTTTTTTGCGTCCATCAGCAATTCCACTAATTTTTCCGCAACGGAAAGTTGCAGAGCCAATTCAGGAACTTTGTCCGCAGACGGATTCTGCTGCTTGTACTCTTGCAGACCTAAATAAAAATCATCCGCCAAAATAACGCGGCTGTTGTCCCCTTTTTTTCCTGACTGCTTTTTCAATCGGTCGTTCGTCGCGATCAAACGATCCTTCCACTGGTTCGGATCTTGGGACCAACCTTGCCCCACCCCAGAGCCTTTTTCATACCCCTCCCGCCAACTTCCAACCAAGCCCTCCTCAGCTTGACTCACCTCCTCCGCTATTTTCCCAATCTCGACAGCCTCTTTGCGAGCTGCACCCGCACCGCCTGGCTTTGTTAAAATCGCCGCTAGCTCTGGCTTTAGTTTGCGCTCCGCTAAAGCCTGGGCCTGGGATTGCACCTCACCCAAAGAACTCCATCCAAAATACCCTGCAGCAACAGCAATAAGCAGGAAACCTCCCCCAGCGGCAGCCAAAACCATCTGGCGTTGAGTCATCTTACCCTTCATGGATTTGCCGGCTTTTTAGCCGCCTCCACGGGGGGAACTCCACCCACAGGCCACTCGGCCCTCATGGCAAACTTGAGTGCCACTTGTTCCGTTTTCCCATCCACCCGCTCAGGGTTGTCTCGCTGGGTAGTCGTTACGTTTTGCAAAATCCCACCCTCACTCAAACCCTTGCGAAAGTCCTCCACCACTTTTGCATCCGCGGCTTCTGACTGCGTCTCAAAGAATCCACCAATTTCCAAAACAGGCACCGAAGTCTTCCCATTGGCTGGCTTTGCAGCGGCACTCTCCCCTTCTGCTCCCGGGGCGCTTTCACTCAGCTTGAGGGATGTTACCCACAACCCAGGCAAGCTTTTCGACCGAATCTCCTCCAGCAAGAGAGGCCATCTCATCCGCTCGCCCTGTAAAACAAGAGACTGATTTGCTAGATTCAACAGGTCATTCATTTTTTTCTGCTCGGTGCCTACCTGTGTCAATGCCCCTTCCACTTCATCCACCTCAGCAGTTTGGGGTGATATGACTGCCCCCAGGCGGGCGGATTGCCAAAACCCGTGGATTCCTGGAAGTAAAAGCATGAAAGCAACCGCTACTGCGACCGCCACCATCGCTGGACGATCTTTAACACGTCCAGCAGCCATCTTTTGTGCTGACCCCAAAATATTAATTTTGCAAGGGCTGTCTGGCAGGCCCCGCAACGCTGCTCCCACCAAACCTGCCCATGCAGGGAAGTTTTTGGCGATCTCAGCGCGATTGACACCCGCTCCAATCGACATCCTTCGAAACGACTGAAAATACTCAACAGGAATCTTTAACTTATCCTGAAAAAACAGATCCGTCAGACCCAAGGCCGCTCCACCCCCTGCCAAAAGCACACGTGTCGGCCTACTCCCTGCCTGTTGGCTTCGATAAAAGGTGATCGATCGCTCAACTTCTGTGTGCAATCTCGTCATCACTCCACGAGCCAATTTACTAATGCGTGCCGCCTGCTCCTCAGCAGGCTCCTCATACGAACCTCCCGGATGGACAAAACCTTTGGCCTTTTTTAATACCTCTGCTCCCGCAAAGGATTCCTGCAAATCCGCAGCAATTGCCTGTGTTACACTGGCACCACCCAGAGGCACGACCCGACAAAAGATTTTTTTCCCTTCAACCAGCAAAATATTGGTCGATCTTGCTCCGATCTCCAAAATTAAGGTGCAAGCCTCAACTTCAGGGTACTGATATCGAAAAGCGTTGATCAAGGCAGTGGGGGAAAGATCAACAATATCTGTTTTCAGCCCAGCCGCCGAAGCCGCCGCCATCGTCTCAGTGACCGTCTCAGTCTTCATCGCGACAATCAGAGCTTCCAGCTCGGCCGCTCCGGCTTGACCTGGGGGGAAGACCTGAAAATCCCAACTTGCCTCCTCAATCGCAGGCACCGCCTGCTGAGCCTCAAATCCAACCATCTGCTCAACTTGTCCCGGGTCACTCAACGGAAGCTTGATCACCCGTGTAAAAACCGAGGGTCCACCCAGACAAAGTGTGGTCAAACCCGACTTAACGCCAACTTCTTTAACCAAAGAGCCTATCGCCTGCATAACAGCTGGAAAAAATTCCGCCGGTTTCGTTGGATCTATATTGAGACTGACGGACCTCAAAAGAGTTAAAACCGGCGCACCCCGTTTGTCCGGACTGATTTCACCGATTCGGACCTCCCCAGCCCCCACATCCAGCACTACTCTTCGTGCAAAAGTTGCCATAATGAAAGCCCCTGTTGATCAGGGCTTTTTCGGCTGAGGATAACGCTTATAATCTTTCGGCCAAAAAGGAGTATCGTAAATCGGAAGCAGAACACCCGTCATCTCTTGCGCGTCGGCACTTTTATTCCAATCAGGGTCTTTCTTTCCCCCTCGTCCACTCGGTCCTTTTTCCTTCGACTCCTGCAAATCAAAGGCACCCTGAACTGGCGCACCCGCCTCAGTTGCTTCCACCTTCAAATTCATCATTCCCTTAACCCAATCTTGCTCCCCCCCAGACTTTGTCCCAGCAAAACGCAACACCGATGCGGGAGGCAAAAAAACTCCGGCATAGTGTTTCTTCCCCCTAGGCACATCCCGATACGTAGCCTCTCCTGTGAGCACGACAAATTTTTCTTTTACCTTGCCCCCTTCGGGCTCAGGCACCCCTTCATAACCCTCTAAGTAAAATTTAAACTTCACCTCAGGCGTGAACTTATTTGTGGTTGAAAAAGGAACATCAATCCTCAACCACCTTCCTTCCTGTGTTGCTTTATTGTCATCGACCGTGGGCGCCGGTTTTCCGCCTGAGCCTACCGAGTCAGGAACGGATGCTAGCTCTATCTCAAGCTCCTGAATCTTGCCAAACTCCAAATTTGATTTCTCCTTCTTTTCCTCCTGCGCCCCCACTCCGATAGGGACCCCAGCAATCAAAACCCCAAGGCAAAGAATTTTTAAAAGACCCATTAGAATAATCTAAAGGGGCTAGGTTTACGGTCAATGGAATTGAACCCCCCTCTCACCAACACTTTGGAAAAAACTTACTCTTTACGATCGTATGCCAAATTGGGCCGTAGCCACCTTTCAATCTCCTCCACGGCCACTCCTTTTCTACCCGCATAGTCTTCGACCTGATCCCGACCGATCGGACCTACCGCAAAGTATCGAGCCTCGGGATGCCCAAAATACAGGCCACTCACAGAGCTCGCGGGGGTCATCGCACAATTTTCTGTGAGTTGAATTCCCACACTTGTCTCCGCATCCAATAACGCCATCAACCCCCTCTTCTCTGTATGGTCAGGGCAAGCGGGATAACCCGCAGCAGGTCGAATCCCACGATACTTTTCATCAATCAAATCTTCTTTGGACAACCCCTCCTTTTTCCCAAATCCCCAAGCAGATCGAGCCAACTCATGCATCCTCTCCGCAAACGCCTCTGCACACCGATCCGCTAAAGCCTTCAACATGATCGCCTGATAATCGTCGTTTGCTTTTTCCAAATCCTTAGCCCAATCCTCCACTCCGTGACCCGCAGTGACCGCAAATGCCCCTAAATAATCCTTCTTTCCACTGCTCACAGGCGCCAAAAAGTCCGAAAGACAACGATTGGGTTCCCCGTCGCTCCTCGCCATCTGCTGCCGCAACCCGTGAACCCTGGCTTTCACCTTCTTTCGAGAATCATCCTCATACAGTAAAATGTCGTCCCCGTCTGAATTCGCAGGGAAAAAAGCCATCACACCCCGAGCCCGGATTCGCTTTTCCTTTAAAATCTTAGCGAGGAGGATCCTCGCATCGTCATAAAGCTTTTTCGACTCCACCCCCACCACTGGATCTTCAAGGATTTTTGGAAATCGTCCCCGTAGCTCCCACGCATGAAAGAACGGGGACCAGTCGATATACCCCGCCAGTTCCTCCAAGGGATAATTTTCGAAAACCTTGACCCCCAAAAACTCAGGCTTCTCAGGATCCTTTGACCAATCGAACTTTGCCGCTCGCTTCCGTGCCTCCCCAATCGAAAGAAGTTTCTGCGCTGCCCGACGAGTCTCATAATCCTTTCTCGCCTTCTCCTGATCCGTACGAACTTGACTCAAATACCCCCCTCGATTCTCAGGCGAAAGCAACTTCTGCGCCACTCCAACCACCCGCGAGGCATCAATCACGTGTACCACTGATCCTGTATAGGCAGGGGCAATCTTCACTGCCGTATGAGCCGCACTGGTCGTCGCTCCACCAATCAACAAGGGAATTTCAAATTTTTCGCGACTCATCTCCTCCGCTACTGTCACCATCTCATCCAAGGAAGGTGTAATAAGGCCGCTCAGCCCAATCAGATCCACCCCATGTGATTTTGCCTCAGCTAAAATCTTCTCACACGGAACCATTACGCCCAGATCCACTACCTCGTACCCGTTACAGGCTAAAACTACTCCCACAATATTTTTCCCAATGTCATGGACGTCCCCTTTGACCGTGGCCATGAGAATTTTCCCCGCTCCTTTACTCTTGTCTCCAGCCTTCTCCTTCTCCTTTTCCATGTACGGGGTCAGATACGCCACCGCTTTTTTCATCACGCGGGCACTCTTTACCACTTGCGGAAGAAACATTTTTCCCGCACCGAAAAGATCCCCCACATGCCGCATTCCTCCCATCAAAGGCCCCTCGATCACTTGTAAAGGCCTTCCGTACTTCTGGCGTGCCTCCTCCGTGTCCACATCAATGAAATCGGTAATTCCCTTCAGCAGGGCGTGCAGCAACCTCTCGTCTACAGAGCTTTTCCTCCACTCCTCATTCTTAACCACGGTTTTTCCACCCGCTTTGACCGTCTCCGCAAATTCCAACAAACGCTCCGTCGCGTCTGGACGACGATTCAGCAGAACATCCTCCACCCTCTCCTTAAGGTCGGCGGGAATCTCCTCATACACCGCCAACTGCCCCGCATTCACAATCGCCATATCCAACCCAGCCTGAATCGCATGATAAAGGAAACAGCAGTGCATGGCTTCCCGGACCGGATTATTTCCGCGGAACGAAAAGGATATATTGCTTAATCCACCGCTCGTTTTGCAACCAGGCAACGTCTTTTTGATCTCTCGGACCGCCTCAATGAATTCTACTGCGTAGTTGTTGTGCTCCTCAATTCCCGTGGCCACGGTTAAAATATTTACGTCAAAGATGATGTCCTCAGGCGCTAATCCAGCTTTTTCGGTTAACAGCTGATAAGCCCTTCGACAGATTGCCACTTTCCTTTTTGCGTCGGCCGCCTGCCCCTCCTCATCAAACGCCATCACAATGACCGCAGCCCCATAGCGCCGGACTTTTTTGGCCTGCTCCAAAAAGACCTTCTCCCCCTCTTTTAGGCTGATCGAATTCACCACCGCTTTGCCCTGAACACACTGCAGGCCCGCCTCCAGAACCGACCACTTGGAGCTGTCCAAAATAAAAGGAATTCGCGCAATTTCCGGCTCACTTCCGATCAGATGGAGAAAGCGCGTCATGCTTGCCTCGCCATCCAACAGAGCCTCGTCGAAGTTGAGATCGATCATGTTCGCACCCGCCTCGACCTGTTGCCTTGCGACCGCCACAGCCTCCTCAAACTTTTCCTCTTTGATTAAAGCGGAGAATTTGGGCGATCCCGTAACGTTCGTTCTCTCACCAATTGAGGTGAATGAACCTCCCGTTCCAATTTCATAAGGCTCGAGTCCCGCCAGAATGGTAGAGCGGCTTGGGCTTGCAGGGATTCTGGGCTTCGCTTTCGCCACGGCCTGAGCGATCACCGCTATATGATCCGGCGTCGTGCCGCAACAACCTCCCACCATGTTCAAAAATCCTGCTTGGGCAAATTCTCCTAAAACCTCCGCCATCTGCTCGGGAGTCTCGTCATACCCACCAAATGCATTCGGAAGCCCAGCGTTTGGGTAGCAGCTGACAAAACAGTTGGCCAACTTGGATAGCGCCGCCATGTAAGGACGCATCTCTTTCGGACCCAGCGCACAATTAATTCCAACACTGAAGGGCTGGGCATGCCGAATCGAATGCCAGAACGCCTCGGTTGTCTGCCCAGACAGAGTTCTTCCCGATGCATCGGTAATCGTCACTGAAATCATAACAGGCAATCGATACCCCAACTCGTCAAAAACCTCCTCCATCGCCCACAACGCTGCCTTAAGATTTAAAGTGTCAAACGTGGTCTCGGGAAGAAGCACATCCACTCCTCCCTCAATTAAGGCTCTTACCTGCTCCCCATATGCGTCGGCAAGCTGCCGAAAGGACACCGCCCGATACTCGGGTCGGTTCACATCGGGTGACATCGATGCCGTCCGGTTGGTCGGCCCCACCGCCCCTGCAACCCAAGCCAATTTACTAGGATTGGCTTTCATGTGCTCATCCGCCACTTTTCGCGCCAAGCGAGCCGCCTCAAGGTTGATCTCCCTCACAGCCCCTTCCAATCCGTAGTCAGCTTGAGAAATCGAAGTCGAATTAAACGTGTTGGTCTCGATAATTTCTGCCCCTCCCTCCAAATACGCCCGATGGATTCCTCCAATGACATCGGGCCGGGTCAGCGTGAGAAGATCATTATTTCCCTTCAGATCACTAGGGTGATTCGCATACCTTTCTCCGCGGAAATCCTTCTCCGTCAACTTATGACGTTGGATCATCGTCCCCATCGCGCCGTCCATCATCACAATCCTCTCCCGAAGGGCCTTTTCGAGTTGCCCCCGACGCAAAATAACTCTTTCACGCGATTCCATGCTTCAAGCCTAGACAGGTTTTATCCTCTGTCGATATATATATCAACTTATCATGATATATCGATATATCTGAATCTACATCGGAACCTTTGCCTTGGCCTAATCCGCCTGTGAGATACTCTTTTCAACTTCTCGGCGCTGTCGTCTAGAGGCCTAGGACAGGTCCCTTTCAAGGACCATACACGGGTTCGAATCCCGTCAGCGCCAACTACTTGCTTCCAGCCTTTAACCAAACTTCGGCCAACTGCCAATCCGACGCGAGCGTGATCTTCAGATTGGGTTCGGTCGCCTCGACCAAAATTCCCTTTACCCCCGCCAGCTCCGCCGCTGCCATACAATCCGTGACCGTCTTTCCCTCAGCCCGTGCCTTCTGTAAACCCTGCCGCAAAATCGTCCCCCGCACCACCTGCGGGGTCTCCATCCTCCACAACCCCTCCCGATCTAACAGACGCACAACATTTCCCTGCCCATCCGCCTGTCTTACCGTATCACTCATCTTTCGAGCCGCCGCAGCGGCTCCCGACCTTTTAGCCCCCGCCATCACTCTCTGAATCAGCCCCGCCGTTGTTAAAACTCGTGCCGCGTCGTGCACCACGGCCCACTCAGCCCCACCCCCTAACGCCTCCAACCCCTCCCAAACCGAGTCCTGCCTCTCCTTACCCCCAACAATCACCTCCACTCTCTTGGCCTCATTTGGATAATTCTTCCCGATCCAAAGTTTCGCCTCCTCCTGCACATCCTCACGTACAGCCACCACCACCTTTTCGATATCGCGAATCCCTAGCAACGCCTCCAACCCGTACGCCAAAACAGGACGCCCCGCGATGGCCGTGATCGATTTATCATGACCCAACCTCCGGCCCTGCCCAGCCGCCAAAAGAATCGCCCCAGCCGAACCGCTCACGGACGCGAGCGCTCAAGGGAAGACGTTTTTTTGTCTGCTTTCTTTCTGCCCTCTCCCTCTTCGTCTCCCTTTCCCGAATCATCACTGTAAAACAGAACTCCATGCTTTCTTAAATTCGCCATCAAGTTTTTCATGTCTTGCGCCATCTTCTCGTCTTTCATCATGGTGTAGAGAGGGCCTTTACCATTCTTTGCCTCATCCAACAGTGCCTGAGCCGATTTCGCAAACCCGTCTACCCTCCTTGCCGCAGATCGAATATCATCCAAGGCAGGCCCCGCCGAAGCCAGCATCGCATTTAAACCTGCCTCCTGCTCCCCCTTCACTCTCTCCCCAGGCTGAATAAATGTTCCGTCCATGGTCTCAGGAGGAACAACCCGAACAAACCGATCCCCCAACATCCCATACTGATCAATCCTGAATTTCGAATGGGCAGGCAACTGGGTCCCATCATCGATCCGTAGGGTCAACTCCACGTAATTTTGCCCCACCCGATAGATGGGAGTGTCCGAAACAATTCCAATCTGAGCTCCCCGAAGCAAAACCTTTGAATTTTTTAAAATATCCCTCGCATCCTCAAACTCCACGATCACAGGATACGTTTTACGAAAGTAATTCCCCAGCTTTCCAAAAGCCACAATCAGGGTAGCGGTAGCCACCAGGCCCGCGATAACGAAGAACCCCACTTTTGTCTCTAAATTGCCTTCTTTCATAAGACTCCTTTCCTTATCCTGTGATTCCGATTCCTTCAGCATGCCCGCGAACAAAGTCGCGTACCAGAGGATCCTCACACCGATCCACCTGTTCAGGCGTGCCTTCGAAGTAAATCTTGCCCTCATGCAAATAGGAAATCCTTTCCCCCACCATTCGCGCACTCACCATATCGTGCGTCACCACAATCGAGGCCATACCCAACATCTTCCCCAAATGCAGGATCAGTCGATTAATGCTATCCGCCACAATCGGGTCCAACCCCGTCGTGGGTTCATCGTACAACATGATGTCGGGTCGAGAAATAATGGCCCTCGCCAAAGCCGCCCTCTTCTTCATTCCTCCACTTAACTCGGCAGGCATCTTCTCCTCCGTCCCGCTTAGGGAAACAATCTTCAGAGCCTCAGCAACCTTGTCCCTTAACACGGCGTCACTTTTTTCTCCCTGTTCCCGCAAAGGAAACGCCAGATTATCAAAAACTGTCAGCGAGTCGAACAGCGCAGAACCTTGAAAAAGCATTCCAATCTTTCTTCGGTACGGGTTCCACTCCTCCTCACTCAGCCCAGTCAGCTTCTTGCCTTCAAAAAAAACCTCCCCTGCCTCGGGTTGCAAGAGCCCCATAATCACACGAAGCATCACACTCTTGCCGCACCCGCTTCTCCCAATCACAACCACACGCTCCGCAGGCCCTAATCTCAAATTGACGCCTCGCAAAACCTCTTGGCCCCCCATGCTTTTCCATATTTCTTTGAGTTGTATCATCGATTTTCTCAGTTGGAGTAAAGGAGCGCATTCAAAAGCACCGTTAGAAAGAAGTTCACAATCAATAGAGCCAGAGACGCGTTAACGACCGCCTCGGTCGTCGTCTTGCCTACCCCCGCCGTGCCAGGCGGGCAGTTCATTCCCTTGTGACAAGCAATTGCCGCAATAATCACCGCAAAAATGAAGGACTTGATCAGCGCAATCACCACGTCCTTGCTGTCCGTAAATTTAATCGTGTTGTCCCAGTAGTATGCCCCATCCACACCAAATATTTTTACTGCAACAAAATATCCGCATCCGATTCCCGTGACCAAAGCCAGCCCGGTCAAAATCGGTGCTGATATCACCAAAGCTAAAAACCTCGGCACAATCAGATACTCCGTCGGATAGACCCCCAACGCCCGCAGGGCGTCCACCTGCTCGGTAATCTTCATGGAACTCAACTCCGCGGCCATCGCTGCTCCCACTCTTCCCGCCAAAAGCAAACAACATAAAACTGGACCTAACTCTCGACACATTGCAATCGAGACGGTTGGCCCGATGGCGGACTCCATGCCAAATCTTTTAAACTGAAACCATACCTGTGCTGCAAACACCGCGCCCGTAAATGCCCCTGTCGTTAAAACCACAACCTGCGAACGAATTCCAATGAAGTACATCTGCTCCCAAAGCTGATCCCACCGAATTCGATACTGCACCATGCTCCGCAAGGTGTCGCCGAGAAGAATGAAGACCGATCCAGCCGTCCGACAGGACTCCGTGAAAACGGCTCCAAATTTACCCGCTAAATACACGGCCCAGCCCATCCATCTGTACTAGGGAACACCTACCCCCGCATCAAGCCGACTGCCCAAACCAACTTTCAATCTCCTGAATGCTAAGCTCATCCAGCCTCTCAACCTCCCGATCCACACTCTCCAAGTGCCCCCCAGGATGCGTTGTTGTCACCCCGACCACCTTCATCCCTGCCGCCCGCCCCGCCTCCACCCCCGCCGGCGCATCCTCAAAAACCACACACCTTTCAGATTTTGCCCCCAAACGCCTGGCCACCTCTAAAAAAACATCCGGCGCAGGCTTCCCTTTCTTCACATGCTCTGCCGTCACTGCTGTTTTAAAAAACATCTCCAAGTCCAAAATCTCTAAACCCAGCTTTACGTTCCTATCCTCCGTAGAGGAGCCAATTCCACACGCGATTCCCCCCTCCCGAAGCCGCTCCAACCACTGCCGAACCCCAGGCAGTGGCTCAATACCCCAAGCCTTCACCACCTCCCGATACAACTCCTCTTTCCTTAAACTCAGCCTCTGAATTTCATTCAAATCCTCAGACCAGTGGAGCATATCCCTCATGATCTCCACATTCCTCCTCCCAAATCCTTTCAAAAAATGCCCCTCAGGCAAAATCTTGCCCTCCTCCCTCGCCAATCTTTCCCAACTCTCCTCATGATGCCGCGAGCTGTCCAAAATCACTCCATCCCAATCAAAAATTGCCGTCCAAATAGCTTTCACCTTATGTGGACATAGCGACCCACCTTCCCACTTTCAAACTTTCCTCCTTCCGTCATCCTTATCCAATGTCCGCTAAACCCCTAGAAAAACTCAATACCCCCTCGGGCGATGCTATCGAACAGTCCCTCCGCCCCTCACGCCTCACCGATTTTACAGGACAACCCAAACTAAAAGACCGTCTCGGCATCCTGATCGACTCCGCACGCGCCCGATCGCAACCCCTCGATCACCTTCTCCTCAGCGGACCCCCTGGCCTCGGCAAAACAACTCTCGCTCACATTCTCGGAGCAGAGATGAATGCCACGGTCCGTACCACCTCAGGCCCTGCCATCGAAAAAGCAGGCGACCTCGCCGGTCTACTCACGGGCCTTCAAGAGGGAGATATCCTCTTCATCGATGAAATTCATCGCCTCTCCAAAGTCATCGAAGAGTACCTCTACCCCGCCGTAGAGGATTTTCGAATCGATATCGTCATCGATCAGGGCCCCGCCGCCCGCTCCGTTCGCCTTAACCTTCCCCGCTTTACGCTGATCGGAGCCACCACACGTGCGGGCCTTCTCAGCGCTCCCCTGCGCTCCCGATTCGGAGTCGCCCACCGACTCGACTACTACTCGGTCGAAGATCTTACGACCATCGTGCAACGCTCCGCTTCTCTCTTGGAAGTTAAACTCGAGCCACAGGCCGCCCCAGAAATCGCTCGGCGTTGCCGAGGCACCCCACGCATCGCAAACAACCTCCTCCGCTGGGTTCGTGATTACTCGCTCGCCCGTACCCAAGGGACCGCCTCCGCTGCTACCGCGATTGCCGCCCTCGAGATGCTTGAGATCGATCAACACGGTTTGGACGAAATGGATAAACGTCTCCTCCAAGCCCTCACGGGCAAATGGAAGGGAGGACCTGCGGGACTCCACTCCCTAGCCGCCTCCGTAGGAGAGGAACCAGGCACTCTTGAGGAGGTTCACGAACCGTACCTCATCCTCGAAGGCTATATCCAACGCACCCAACAAGGACGTGTCGCCCTTCCTCGTGCATATGAAGTCCTCGGGCTCAAACCCCCCGCATCCCAAGCCACACTTCTCTAAAATCAACGCCGGACAGATACGGCATGAAACTTTCACTTTTTCTCTTTGCCAACCTTCTTCCTTTTCTAATTTTTTCGGAAGAAGAAAAACTTTGGCCTCCTCGCGGAAATAACCGCCCCCTGATTGCTGCCACGCAAGCCCTCTGGTGGAATAAAGACGACCCCGAGGCTCGCAAACTCAAAGCCCGTGCACTCGATTTTGCAGGACGATATGCAGAGGCAGAAAAAGCTGCCCGCCATGCTCTCCTAGTCGCCCCTCAAGATCCCGAAATCCAACGCATCCTCGGCCGTAGCCTTCTTCACCAAGGAAAACTCGCCCAAGCCAAAGCCGCCCTGGAACGTGCAGGACAACTCGGTGATCCACTCTCCCGCTCTCTTGCAACCATGCTTCGCCCCGACCGAATGAACCTCGGCCTCCTTGATCCAAAGATCTCACGCGCTCTCGTCCAAATCCAAGATGATCAAGGAAGAGGCATCGGATCGGGCTCTTTCGTTTCCTCAAACGGCGTCGTTCTCACAGCTGCCCACGTTGTCGCGGGACGTAAAAGAGTTATGATTCGAAATTCTCTTGGCCAAATTTTTCCCGCAAAAACCGTCTGTCCTGGTGACTTCTCTGCCGACGCTGTTTTGATTCAAACCGTAGCCCCATCCGAATACTATCTCGTTCTCGCCGATCATGATCCTGCTCCCCACGAGTCCCTAACCGTTTCTGGCTTTCCTCTCTCCATTGATCTTCCTCTAACTTCGCGGGGCCAAAGTAGAGCCAAGGCAAAAGACGGAACTTTATCCACCACCATACCCCTCATGCCCGGTCAGTCCGGCTCCCCTGTTCTCAACGCCCAAAACCAGATCGTCGGCCTCGCCTCCCGCGGATCTCTTCCCCTACTCGCCCGAAGCGCCCCCGCCCGATCTGAGGCAGTTGCAAACTCCGCCCTCACCTCTCTTTGGGATGCCACACGTCAGCCCGGCCACTTCTCCGATATTCGAACTCTTTCAAAATGGACAGGTCGGAACACTTTCTTTGATCCCGCCGTCTCCTCTGCCGAACAGACCGTTCTGGATCAAGATTTTGCCCAATCGGAAAAAGCCATCACCCAAGTCATCGAAAAACATCCAAGTGACGCCGGACTCCTTCTTCGACGAGCGCTCACTCGCCTCGCCCTGAATCACCCCAATGAGGCCGAAGCGGATATCCGCCTCGCCATTTTGAAAGACCCGCAAAATCCCGAACCCCACCGCTTTCTTTCAGGCCTGCTTCTCCAAACGGATCGCCCAGCCTTGGCGATTGAGGAGATGGAAGTTGCCTATCGCCTCGACCCCGAAGACGCCGATACGGCGGAGGGCCTCAGCGAGCTCTACCTCTCCCAAGGCCAATTCGAGAAAGCTAAATCACCATCCCAAGACGCCACGCGATTAAACCCCGAATCCTCCCGCGCATGGTCCACTCTTTCCGCCTCTCGCCTTGCAACAGGGCAGCTAGCCGACGCCCGGCAAGCCGCCGAATTTGCCACAAAGCACGGGCCTGAGGATCCACGCGCCTGGGTTCAACTCGCAGCCAGCTTAAACGCCGCACACGACTTTGCGGATGCTGTGGCCGCATCTGAAACCGCAACCCAACTCGCCCCCACCGAATCTCGCGCTTGGCTAAACTTGGCCACAGCCTATGCAGGCTTGGATCGTTATGCTGAAGCTTTGCCCCACGCCGAACGCGCCACCCAACTGGAGCCCAAAAATCGCGCTAGCTGGAGTCTTCTTGCCGCTCTCTATCGTGAACTTGATCAACCTGACAACGCGAGTGCTGCATCCGCCCAGCTACGGTCTCTCGATGCATCTACAGCAGGACGTTGACCCCGCTCCTCGCAACGATATTCTTGTGACATGAAATTCATCCATCACCTGACTCTACCCGTCCTCCTTCTTCTTCCCTTCCTATCCTTCGTCCAAGCAGAACCCTGCCAGAAAAAGTGCAACGAATGCTGCCCTACCAATGCTCCCTGCTGCTCTACACCGAACTGCACCAAGGCGTGCAACGAGTGCTGCAAATCAGAGGATTCTTGCTGCTCCAGCAAGAAATCAAAATGCTCATCATCGTCATCTGTTCCCTTGGAGCGGGGTGGCAAGAAAAGTTCCCCCTACGCTGACAAAGGCACCACCCGCCGCTACTAAACTTCCCCCCAACAAAAAAAAGGGGCGTGCACCCCGAAGGATACACGCCCCAATAGGCTAACTCAGGCTCAGCACCCGCAATCGCAGGTCTGACATTCGCCCGGTTGGCACTTGGCGCATTTGCACCCACAGCAGTCGGCCGCGAAGGCCAATCCTGCGGTGAAGAGCACCGCCATAGCCAAGAGAACATATTTCATATTTTTATCTCCTGATTGAAGTTTCAAAGAACGGACGTGAAAGCCCCGGAATCGTTGCCGGGCACGTCGCGAATCAGGAGAGAATTCGGGGAGGCGTCAGAAGCGGTCGCTCCGTACGGACCGAAGCAGAAAGGGCTTTCTGCTCGGAGCTTATTGGAGAAGAGGTGGGCAACGACAACTCTACCCGTGCAGAGGGAAGTGCCATCACCGAAGTAGAAGGAGTAGGACAGGCAGAACAGGGAGTTGGAACCGCTGGGGAGTGACAAGGCTGATCCGTCTCGCCACAACAGCAGGATTTCACCGGCCCCGCCTGAACCGGCACGGGAAGATTGGAAAAAAGCACACCAACCAAGGCCATTGTAAGAAAGGCGAACGTCATAAGTAATACGTACTGCTCATATGCGAAAAAGCAAATGCCCCACTTGCCTCAGGAGGGATTAAGTCCAGAATAATGAAATGAAATTAAAACCTTATCTCCTCCTCACTTGCCTTCTCCTTGCCTCATTCACCTTGGGCCAGTCCGAAGAAAACAAATCGCCTGTACAGAAATCTGCCCAGATCGTCAAAACTCCTGAAGATAAGGCAAAAGCTTCCGATCTGGCCAAAAGCTATCCTCTCACGACCTGTGTTGTCTCACACGATGGCTTGGGAGGCATGGGCGAAACAGTGGATGCTTTGTACGAGGGCCGGTTGATCCGTTTTTGCTGCAAAGGTTGCGTCAAATCCTTCAACAAGAATCCCGACAAATATCTCAAAGAGCTCGATACCGCAAAAAAGCCAGCTGCATAACCCCGGAACCCCGTGTGTCATAAAATCTCCAAGGGCTTGACCTGCCCTGCGGATTGATTAATTTAAACCCAGCATTCCGAGTACTTCCGTCGCAAGATGGAGGTCCGCCAACCGGGGCTGGAGAAACCCACGGTGGCTGGAAAAAGACCCAAGGTCCTTTTCCGATGTGCGAGACAGGAAGATCCTGACTCGAACAAAGTTCTCCGCAGGCCAACCGCCCGCACAGGAATGTGTCGGCGGTTTTTTGTGCCCGCATCGGGATGCGTCAATCAAAGGAGACGCATCAACATGAGCACAGCAACCCTTGAAGCCCCCTGGGCTACCCTCAGCATCAAAATCGATTCGGAAAATCCGGATCATCACCTCTGGAATAACCACGGCACCTGGTGGATTCACTACACTGTCCACCAAGCGGACTACACGAAACGTCGGGTCCGAGTTTCACTCGAAACCCGAAACCTGCGTGAAGCACGAGAACGCAGAAACACACTCTTCAACCACCTTGAGGAGGAGGGCATCCACACCACCTGATGAAAAGAGAGCGGGTCCCACAACCGGGGCCCGCTCTTCTTTTTAATACAGTTAGCTCTGCTGAAAGTTCGCCCGCCAGAGAAGGAAGAATCCATAACCCTGCAGCAATAAGTTGGGCATCCAGACAATCAACTCTGGGTATGCTCCTCCCCGATTCTTCAATCCCTCGGCCAGAAGAATCAACGCGTAGTAAGCCATCACCAAAAAGAAGCTGATGACCACTCCAACCGAGGTCTCCTTTCTTTGCACACGAATCCCCAAAGGAATTCCCACCAACAACAGAGTAAAGGGTGCCAAAGCAAAACTGATCCTTTTCTGCATTTCCGTCAGCATCGGATACATCTGCTTGGGATCCACATAGCCCTCAACCGGACTTAAGATCCTGTTCGTCAGATCTCCCAACCCCGCAATTCGAATATCCTTCATGTCATCAGGATTCAAAAAACTGCGAAGAGAGATTTTTAACGGCAACTGATCCGCACTCAACCCAGCGCGGATACCATTCAAATCCGCTGCGTTCTCTCCCCTCTCCTCCTGTCGTGCTTTCTGCAGCGTGATCGTCAGACTCAAGTCATCCAGATCGGCCGAGAGCGAGCCCTTTTCGGCTCGAATATTCCTTCTTGGCACTCCATTCGGGTCCAGCTCCCAGATATTAATATCGGACAAGTCGGTGCCGTTCTTTTTTCCTATGTAAATACGGTACCCAGGAAACCGATCCATCGCCTCTCCCGCCCGAATCAGAAAGGCAGGATTATCTCGTCCAATATCGAGAAGAACGGACTTAAACTTCTGCAGAGTCATCGGCACGACTACCGCGTTGTTATAAAAACATACAGCCGATAAGAAGAGCCCGAAAAGGATCACCGGCGCGACCAGCGGAACCAGACCGATACCCGCAGCGCGAATTGCCTGCAGCTCCAAGTCTTGCGACATGCGCCCAAAAACAATGAGAGCCGCCACCAGAATCCCCCACGGCATGGTAAAAGTCAGAGCCTGCGGAATGAGCAAGCCTACCATTTTGAAAATGAGCGAGATCGGAAGCTCGTCGTTTACGAGAAGTTCAAAGATCTGCTTGAAGGCGTTTCCTAAAACAATAATCAACGATAACACAGCCACCGCACCCGCTGTGGCAGCCATCATTTGGCCCGTCAAATAGCGATAAAGGATTCTCACGGGTTCTTTCGGGTATACTCCAGCCTGTCTTGCCACGTGGTGGGTTGTCCACTCTTCAGGCCCCGACACTCGTAAAAATGGAAAGTAGGCCCCGTTGGCTCTCCCCACGTCGATCTGCGATATGTGCCGACCACACGAACGGTCTCAAAGTCTCGCGCGATCGGCGGCAAAGGGTTGGGCTGCTCAGCCACATACAAACCTGTACTACCACTAGGAAACTTCTCCCGATAGCTGGGCCAGATCGAATACTGGGTCATCATTTGGGGCCAGTCAGGAGTAAAAGCCCGTGGCTGATCCGGCAAATAAAAGGAGAGTAGACTCGCGGTCTGATACTCATCTGCCACAACAAAGTCTGCACCGATTCTTTTTCGCACTTTCTCCGCCTCCCCCGCCAAGTCTGCCCAACCTTTGGCACGATCCAGCGGATTGTTTTTAAAATGAATCGGAAGAAAGTCGTGCAGCAGCGCCGTCTCCACAAACCCGATTAGCAAGGCAACTGCCATGACCCACCGCCATACCATCCTTCTCTCATCCCATTTCTGAACCGCCCAACCTGCACCCAAAAGAAGCCCCGCCACGAGAGCAGGAGCCGTCCAATTTCCATTGGCTGTCTTATTAAAGCTGATCCATGCGTAAGCCAAAAAGAGAGGCCAGAAAAGGGTAAGCAGATATTTTTTCCCTTCGTCTCCAAACTTTGTGCTCACGGGTCGTGTTGCACCCACAAGCATTAGAACAAAGAGCAGAGGAGAAACCACAATCGCCTGCAGAAGCCAAAACCCCGCAAATTTTCCCCAATTCAGCTGAAACCCTCGATTCAGATCCCCACCCTCAAACACATGCATGGCTGTTATCCAGCCATAAAAGGCATTCCAAAAAACGATCGGTAGGGCCAAGAGCACAAAGGTTCCAAGTAGAAGCACCATTTTTCCTGAAAACAGGAGCTTTCGCTTGGAAGGCACGATCAAAAGAAAAAGAGCAAAGGATATAAGCTCCGCTGCATTGGTATATTTGGCCTGAAAACCAAGACCAATCCACAACCCAGTCAGAATCCAAAACCTCTTTTTCCCTGTCTGCACCCCCTCCCAAAAAGAGAGTGCCGCAGCCACCCAAAAAAAGACGCTCAGCGGATCGATCGTCATTAAAATGCTGCCAATCGCAAAGAGGGGCATAAGAGATGCCGCAACTACGGCCACGAGCCCAACCCGCTCGCTATAAAGTTTTCGGCCTAACAAGAAAATGAGCCAACCTGTCCCCGCCGAAAGCAAAACGGCTGGAAGTCGGAGAGCCCAAACATGGTCTCCCAACAAAACTGTGAAGACACGAATGACAAACGCCGCCCCTGGCCCCTTCCCATAATGATTCCAATCCAAAGAACGCCCGCACTCCCAGTAGTGCGCCTCATCTCCCACCAGATCTAAATGAGGCGCAAACCACAACCGGAACAGTGTGATAACCCCAATCCAGCCTAAAGCCAATCGGG
This sequence comes from Minisyncoccota bacterium, assembly GCA_030054195.1. GTDB lineage: Bacteria > Verrucomicrobiota > Verrucomicrobiia > Methylacidiphilales > Verrucolacustridaceae > Verrucolacustris > Verrucolacustris abundans. The sequence goes on along the minus strand of JASGCJ010000007.1, from coordinate 22,521 downwards.
CCTCTAGACTTTGGGGCAGAAAACGCATCCCTCACTCTATCCATCCTTATGCCGTCTCGCAAAGATTGTGTGCTTACCGTTTGACCCCTGCTTGCTGGCTGGTTGAGTAGAAACATGTCCCTAGCCCTTAAAATCGACGAACAGATCAAAGAAGCCATGAAATCCAAGGATGCCGATCGTCTCGGTGTTCTCCGAATGCTCAAGTCTGCCATGAAGTATGCTGTGATCGAAAAGTACGGTGCAGAGGGTGAGGCAAAAGATGAAGACGTTCTGGCTGCGGTACGTAAAGAGATTAAAAAACGTCAGGACTCGATTGAAGCATTCGAAAAAGGCGGCCGTCCCGATCAGGCCACCAAAGAAAAGGCCGAGATGAAAATTCTCGAAGCCTACCTACCTGCCGCCATGTCCGAAGCCGATCTTGAAAAACTGGTGAAAGCGGTCATTGCCGAACTGGGTGCGACGGACAAAAAGGCAATGGGTGCCGTGATGAAAGCCTGCCAGACAAAAGCCGCTGGCCGAGCTGACAATAGGGCTCTCAGTGCCCTCGTCGGCAAACTCCTTCCTTAAACAAAATTCGATTCACGGTTTTTCCAAAGAGGGAGGACGAGGAAATGAAAAGCCCTCTCCCTGTGAATACTTCTCCCACATCTTCATCGCTACCGTCTTTAACTCCTCCAAAGAAATTGATCCGTCGCTATTCCCATCGACTTCAGAAAAATGCTGCTTCACAAATCCAGCCATAGACGACCTCACCACCGGCCCATTCGCCTCCCCCTGACTAATCTTCCCGTCTCGATCCGCGTCGTAGCCGCTAAAAGTCTTATTAACCTCCAGCATCATCTCCTCCTGACTCAGTTTACCATCCTGGTTCCCATCCATTTCCGTTAGATGATTTTCAATCCACGGCCTCCGGGGTTGCCCATTTCCCTCTTTTTGTGAAGGACCTCCCCGCTGCCTCTCATCTGGCGGAGGAGGCGGCCGATCCCCACCCTTCCTCTGTTTTCCTTTCTCACTCGTTGATTCAGAAATCTTCCCGTCTGGACTCTTGAAAGTGAAATGTACGTTTCCGTTAGAGAGTATCTCATAGTTCACCGAGCCGGTCTTGCCTCCCTGCTTGTACTCCAACTGATACTTCTTCTTATCCTCGGACATAATAAATCCCGTAATCTTCGCCCCCGGCAAAGGCTCACCTGCCTGCCTCACTGGATTGGCACTGGGCTGAGGCTCCACTTGCCCTCCACCGATCGATACCTCTCCGTGAAATCCCCCGTTGATATAGGGGTAACTTTTACTTGCGTGATAGTGATACTCCCCTGACGCATTCGTGTGACCGTGAAACGAGTCAAGCCCGCTCACCTCTCCTCCATCCGCCTCTTTCAGGCCGTAAATCGGATATCCATCTAGTGCATAAGCCAAAGGCAAATTCGGCCCCAGTTTTTCGGCCAGATGCCAAGGGGCCACATGGTAGTGATAATCATCCGCCCGACCACAGTGCCCTCCATACTCATCTAGCTCCCCCGCCAAATAGGTGTCGGTCCTCCCATCGTTCTTGATCGGATTGAATATCGGAATTCCGTTCGCCGCCACAGCAATCGCCCCTCTAAAGAAGTTCGTCTTGGCAGACATCCCAACTTTCGCGGGAACTGGATTGAGAGGAATCGACCAAGCATTTCCTAAATAATACGACTGGGGAAGTGGCACCTGTTGCTGCCACGCCGTAATTCCCACCATCATCGGATGGTCAGGCAACCCATCCGATCCCACATAGAGATACTTTTCATCCCAATCCACAAGAGCAGCTTCAGGAAACTTCAAAAAGGGTTCGGCAGTTTTCGGGGCTGGACCCGCCTGGGCAGATGACTTCTTTTTCATCGCTTGATAATCCGCATCTTCGATCCGATGCGCGGAAGCCAATCCCACCCAACCAAAAATAAGGATAAGAATAAATCGAAAAGCTGTCACTGCGGAGGTTGGCCTCCGCCTCCAGGCCCACCTCCTTGCCCTCTAGGAGTTGGTAGAGACTTCGCCTCTTCCGCATCGATCCATCCATCCCCATTGGTGTCATGCTGGGAAAAATTGGCCTTCATCGGCGGAGGCGCTTCCTCCATCGAAATTTTCCCATCTCCATTTTTATCAAATTTCTGAATCGGATTTCCTCCGGCCGCCTGCCCCATACCTCCAGATTTTCCCCCTTGTTGTCCCCCAGACCCACCTACCCCCTTCATCTGACTGCCCCCACCAGGCCCCCCTCCGGGCGGTCCTCGATGAAAGCTCGCGTCGGGAGTTCCTTTCAGCATCCGCGGGTAAAAAGGAAATCCCGCAGTGGCCACATAGTAGTAAGTCCCTCCCGGATATTCGGAGGTCACCCCAGTTTTTCCATTCGCCTCATCCAGATCCCCCGAGCCTTGGACAAACTCATAGTCCGCTTCATAAGTCCCGTCGTAGGTTCCCCCGGGCCCGGCCGCCCCTGAGGGGCGGGATCCTTTTTTTAACTGATAACTCGATCTGTTTTGTGAAGTCTGCGCATAGATCGGGAAACCGTCCGCAGCATAACCGATCAACTTGGGTTCCTTCTGTTCGCTCATAGTTGCAAGAAGCCCCGTAGGAATTCCGTGGTAGTGATACGCCCCGTTCGGCTGAACGTGAGCAAGGTTCCGATCCAGTCCTAAACTTTTTCCACCACCAATCGCCTCAATATGCCATCCAGAAGTTCGATCGTTTTTCCAATACTCCGCCGTTCCAGGATCAAAAGGCACTCCATTCAACGCCACGCCGATCGCCTGCTGTTTCAGTTTTGTGAAAGTGGCATTGGTTTTGGGCTGAAGAGGCATGCGGAAACTGTAACTCTGCGCCGAGGCCGCGTTAGGACATCCAGGCCCAGGAAATTGACCGATCTCATGATTCGGCACCCCATTCGCTTGAATCACTCGATATCCACCCTGTTCCGAAATTCTTACTTCAGAGGGCGGCAATCCCGACGCTCCCCCCGCAGCCGTGCTCACATCCTCCACATGCCCCGGATGCGCATATAAATGACCCGCCAAAATCAAGCCTCCCCACCTCAAAAGAGTTTTGTGCATATGGATTAAACTGACGATAGAGCAAAAGGGTTCGGTTCTCTAAAAATATATTCTTAAGGTTTCTTATCCCTTTTGGACAGGGAGATGCACCTCAGATCTCTTAAGAAACCAGATCATAAAAGGACTGTTCCAGTACACCGCATAGGGTTCCCCTGCCACTTTCCAACCGGGTTGACTTCGAACCCAATCCATCAGCTTTTTTGAATTTTCCTCAAAACTCTCTTTCGAATATCCACCCCGGATTCCCACCGATGCCACGACTCTCTCTTGCACCGCCAACCTCTCCACCCCCGTCTCAAGATTCAGGTTCGATCGTTGCGCCGATTTCGGATCGAGATAAAAAATCATCGTTCCAGGCCGAATTTCCGCTTCGACCGGGGTCGTCATCGGCACCTGATTCTTCTGAATCGCCTCGAACAACCGCCTAAAAAGCCCGTTGTTCTCCGAAAAATACTCCTTACTCGACCTCGCCTTTAACACCACCCCCGCCGGCAACGTCTTGATTTCGCAAACTCCCGCCTCCGTCATCGGGTACGCTGCTTCGTAAGCCATTGCGTTGAATCCAAACAGCCCCCCAACAGCAACAAAAGCCAAAAGCAAAAACCTCAAGGAGCCACCTCCCCAGGTGACACCACCCTCCCACTAATCGGCCAAGGCAACGGCCCCTCCAGCGGCCTGTGCGCCTCTACCAATCCTGCTCCGTCCCCTTTTCCTCGCGCGTAGCTCAACCGCAACATCTCCATCTTCGCATCGATATTGTCGATATGGTGCAAAAGAAACGCCTCAGGTGTTTTGGGTGCGACGGGAGATCCAAACTCCTTCGTCCCATGGTGCGACGCGATCAGATGTAAGAGATGATCCCGCAACTCCTCAGAACCAGGCTTTAACTCGCCCCAAGCCTTCCCCTCCGCCGCTTCACCCTCCCGCCACAACGCATTCGCCACCTCCACACCCAACGAAATATGCCCAATCATCTCTCCCCGCCGGCTCGGCACCGATCCAAACCCCTTTTCTCCCGTATCGTTCTCCCAAAGTTTTCCAATATCGTGAAACAGCACCCCTGCCGCCAACAGATCTCCATCCACCTCCGGATATAGCGGGGCCAACGCTCGCGCCACTCGCCACATCTGAGTCGTATGATCCATCAATCCTCCCCGCCTCGCATGATGATTCTTCCTGGCCGCGGCCGCCCTCCTCCACTTCTCCGCATACTTTTCCAAAGCCCTCTGACACACCCATCGTAGCCTTGGATCCTTCATCTCCCCAGCCCACTGAAAACAGCTATCCCACGCTTTCTGAATTTGCGCTTTTCTCTCCTCACCCCCGTCAAAAAAAGCCTCCACCTCATTCGGCTTCAACCCCCGCGCGGATGGCCCCTCCACATTCGGCCCGTAATCACTCGGCCCAAATACTCCCGTCAGTTCCAAACACTCCCCAATCTCTGCCGTTGCGAAATACTCATACGCACTCGAACCCGAAAACAGATTCAGTCCCAACCGCTCCGTCTCATCCGCCAACTCCACCCTCAAAAACGGTTTGCCGTTTCTCGCCGTTTGCTCCTTCCTGGCGATGAGTTGAGCCCGCACCGCCCCTTTGGCCGGCCCCGACAGTTTGGAAAATTCTCGCAGGGTCATTCGCTCGCCCCGCAAACCGTGATCAGGAGAGTTTATCCCCGGACCCACTCCGACCATTTGTCACCACAAGCCAAACCAACCCACTCGCAACCGACGCAGGCGCCGCCAACATGAAAAGCACACTCCAACCAAACCCTAACCCCGTCGAATTTAGACCTTTCGCAACAAGCTTTGTCCCGTTGGCAGAATCCTCCTTCGTAAAACTATCCTTACAGGTCGGACATGCCCTCACAGAAACCACCCCCAAGGCGCTTCCCAACAGCATCCCAAGGAGAACTTTTCCCAACTGCTTCATGTCGTAAATTTACCCCCGCCCCATCCCACTCGCAAGTGCCCCGTGCGATGCTCGACTTCCCCCCACCCATTTTCTAAATTCATAGGATGGACAAGGCGCTGACCCAAAAGATTATTGATCGCCTTGCTGCCTCTAAGAACCCCGCCATTCTCGCTCATATTCGGCCCGACGGGGACGCTTTCGGTAGCCTTTTAGGGCTGGGTCACACCCTCAAGGAGCGCGGTCAAAATCCGTCCCTCTACGTCGAAGGCGGAATGATCTCGATGTACCAGTTCCTTCCAGGCGCAAACCTTGTTCAAGATCTCCCAAGCCAACTACCAAAAGAAACCGACTGCGTCATCGCCCTCGATACCTCTACCCGAGAACGATTAGGTCAGAAAACCTTGGCTTGGCCCCAACCCATCGATGTGGTCATAGATCACCACATCAGTAATCCCGGTTACGGAAAACTCAATCTGATCATTTCCGATATACCTTCCACCACAGGAGTTCTCTTTCACATATTCGAGCAGGCCTCCTGGAAAGTAACCCCTGCCGCCGCCACCTGCCTTTACACAGGTCTTACCACGGATACTGGATCCTTTCGCTACCGCGGGACGAATGCACTCACTCTCAACACCGCCGCCAAACTCGTCGAACTCGGTGCAGACCCAGCAGAAATCGCCAAACAGTGCTACCTATCTATCTCCCACGAACGCTACGCCCTGCGTAAACTAGTTACAGATACTATATCGATAAAGGATAGTAAGAAATCTGCTTTTTTGACTATTTTGCCAGAGTTTTATGTGAAAAGCGGGGCTAAAAGTGAGGATACTGAGGGAATTATTGAGGATGTCTCATCGATTCAAGGGGTCGAGGTTGGCTCCTTGTTCGAATTCACTTCCGACGGCGGCCTTCGCGTCAGTCTTCGTAGCAAAGGTAAAATCGACGTGAACTCCATCGCCTCCTCCTTCGGCGGGGGCGGCCACAAAGCTGCCGCAGGAATTCGCTTTACCAACGAGGCCGAAAAAAATCGCGACCTAGTCCTCCAAGCCATCTCCAAAGCTGTCGCCACCTTAAAATCCTAACAATCGACTTCTCTCTACCAGCCAAGACCCATCCTTGCATTCCACCCGCCCTTCTCCATCTTAACTACACGTTGGTTCCAACCCAATTGCATGATCCCTTTCTCATCCATTTCCGATTTTTGAGCCCCGAATCCAAGGAAACATGATCCCCCAACTCGACGGACTTCTCTTGGTCGATAAACCCCCAGGTCGAACTTCCCACGACATCGTTGATTTTGTTCGGCGGCGCTTCAACCAAAGAAAAGTCGGACACTGCGGAACTCTCGACCCCATCGCAACTGGCCTGCTCATGCTCGTGGTCGGCCGCGCCACACGCGTTCAAGACCTCCTTATGGCCGAAGACAAAGTGTACGAAGGCACTCTGAAACTCGGTGAAACAACCGACACTCAAGACTCAGCGGGAAAAGTTCTCGAATCCAAGCCCGTTCCCCCAATCGACTCAGCCACGATTCAAGCCGCATTTGAAAAGTTCGCAGGCGAGTTTGATCAAATCCCCCCCATGGTTTCGGCGATTAAAAAAGACGGGGTTCCTCTCTACAAACTGGCTCGCGAAGGTAAAACCATCGATCGCCCACCCCGTCGCGTTCGCATCGATAAGTACGAGATCCTAGAAGTCGCTCTTCCCATAGTTCGCTTTCGGATCCACTGCACGAAAGGCTTCTATGTCCGCACCTACTGCCATGACCTTGGCGCCCTCCTCGGACCCGGAGGCCACATGTCTGCGCTCACTCGCACCCGATCAGGAAATTTCGACCTCTCCAAAGCCGTTCGCTGGCCCGATCTCGAGGCGGCCGAGGGCGCAGACTACCTTGCTCGCCACCTCATCTCCCTTCCCGAAATTTCTCGTATCCGTCGCTCGTGAACCTAGCCGAATCTCTTTCGCCTACCCCTGCTGGTTCGAATCTCCGCCATCTTGCCCTCGGCTTCTTTGACGGTCTTCACCTTGGCCATCAAAGGGTGATTCTGGGTGGCACTACCCCCCACATCCCCTCCGCCACGGCTGTGCTCACCTTCCGCGAACATCCTCTCTCCATTCTCCACCCAGAAAAACACCCCGCCCTCATCACAGGCCTTCCCCACAAACTTCGCGTCCTCGAACGATGGAACATCGGCCTTACCATCGCGCTTCCCTTCAACTCCACACGCTCGCAACAGGAACCGGCCGCTTTCCTTGCAGAACTCTCCTCTGCTTTTCCCTCCCTGCAAACTCTGTCGGTCGGGCCCAACTGGCGCTTTGGGAAAAATCGATCGGGAGATGTCGAAATGCTGGCCGCCTGGTGCTCGAAAAGTTCTATCACTTTGGATAATCCAACCCCCGTCCTTTACGGAGGGGAACGAATCAGTAGCAGTCGAATCCGTACCGCCATCCAGTCAGGAGAACTGTCCGACGCGTCCGCTATGCTAGGCCGCCCCTTTACCATTCTTGGTAAAGTCAAAACCGGCGAAGGCCGAGGCCACCATCTTGGATTTCCCACTGCTAACCTCGCTACCGAAGATGAGTGCCTACCTCCGGACGGTGTCTACGCAGGCCGCGCCATCTTGCCCGATGGAACTCCCCAGCTCGCCGCCATCAATCTAGGCACCTGCCCCACCTTCGGAGGTAAAAACCGCAATATCGAAGCACACTTGCCCAAGTTTTCAGGCCAACTTGTCGGCCAAGAGATCGACTTGGAATTTCATCGCTACCTACGACCCGAAAAGAAATTTTCCGATTCCCGTGCCCTTTCGGAACAGATCCAGAAGGACGTCCAAGCCGTCCTCACCCCGTCCTAATTTTTCGAAAACTCCGACTCGTGCCGAATATCTTGTCCCGTGTACAGGTAGTAAACCTGCTCGGCAATATTCTTGGCATGATCCGCCGCCCGCTCGAAAAATCGGGCCACAAGCATCAAGTTCATGGCCCGCGTAATCGTTTTTGGACTCTCCACCATAAAACAGGTTAATTCCCTCTCCAGCTGCCGGTTAATTTCATCGACCCGCACATCCATCCGAATAATCTCTCCGCACTTTTCAGGAGTAATTTCAACAAAAGCATCCGTTGCCCCTCGGATCATCGCCAACACATCCGCACCCATTCTGGGAATATCCAGAAGTGGCTTGAGGGGCGGTTCGTCCATTAAAATCAAACTTCGCCGTGCAATCGAAACAGCTTGGTCCCCAATTCGTTCCAAATCACTCGAAAGCTTCGAAGCCGCCAACATCAACCGACACGCCAAAGCCACGGGAGCCTGAGTCGCCATAAAACCTGCTACCAACTCATCCACTTCCACCTCCAACCGATCAATCTCCATGTCATCTCGGATGGCTTTTTGGGCTTTTTCGGCACTTCGCTCTACCAAAGATTCCAAAGCCAACTGCAAATTTGTATGGGACAGGCTCGCCATTTTCAGCAAGGTCTCCCGCAGGACCAGTAGATCGCCTCGGAAGTAGCTTCGTACCCTCTCCAGCTTTTCTTCGGTCGCCTCCAAAATAGGCGCGTTCATCACTTACTAGCTACTCCTTGGGAGAGAAAAGTCAACGGGCAGGTTCCCACTAACCGAACCTACCCGATATATAATCCTCCGTTTGGGGCTTGGCAGGATTAGTAAACATTCGGTTTGTCTCCCCAAACTCGATCAGCTCCCCCAAATACATAAATGCCGTCATGTCGGAAATACGCCCCGCCTGCTGCAGATTGTGCGTCACAATCATCACCGTCACTCGCTTCTTAAGCTCCACAATCAACTCCTCAATCTTGGACGTCGCGATCGGGTCCAGTGCACTTGTTGGCTCATCGAACAGAACTACGTCCGGATCGGTCGCAACGGCGCGGGCAATGCAAAGACGCTGCTGTTGGCCCCCCGACAAGTTATGGGCCATCTGATGTAAACGACTTTTCACCTCCTCCCAAAGAGCCGCCTCCCGAAGCGCCTTCTCCACTCTCTCGTCCAACTCCCGGCGACGATTCATTCCCTGCAAACGCAATCCGTACGCTACATTTTCATAAATACTCTTGGGAAACGGGTTCGGTTTTTGGAAAACCATTCCAAATCTCATTCTCACCTGAATCGGGTCTACGCCGGATCCAAGAATGTCCGTCCCATCCGGCTGAACCTGAATCGATCCCTCATACCGATTCCCAGGATAAAGATCGTGCATGCGATTGAGGCATCGCAGGAGCGTTGTTTTTCCGCAGCCCGAAGGACCAATCAAAGCCGTTACTTTCAGGGCAGGCACATCCATCGATACATTCCGCAAAACCTGATGACTTCCATAAAAGAAGTTCACCCCTCGGATCTGTACTTTCGGCAAATCCTTGCTTTCCGAAGCATCCGATTCAGGAATCGCCTGCCGTGCGTTTTCGGGGGATAAGCTCACCAGGTTATATTCCTCTGGGCCCGCCTTCGGAGCAAGATCGCCGCGGCATTCATACTCAGGGTGATCACCATTAAAATTAGTCCTGCTGCCGCCGCATTCGACTGAAACTCCTCCCCTGGCCTAGACACCCAGTTAAACATCTGAATCGGCAACGCTGTGAAGGGAGAAAAAAGCCAATCCACCGAAACAAAGGGGGCGTGGGAAATCAAGGGAGCGGGAGGAAGAAACGCAATAAAGGTCAATGCTCCGATCGTAATCAGGGGCGCACTTTCCCCGATTGCCCGTGACATCGCCAAGATCACACCCGTTGCAATCCCCCCCGTCGAGTACGGCAGAAGATGATGCCATACCGCTTGCCACCGCGTGGCCCCCAAAGCAAACGCCGCCTCCCGTATGCCCGAGGGAATCGTTCGGAGGGATTCCCGCGTCGCAACGATCACGATCGGTAACACCAGACACCCCAAGGCTAACCCCCCCGACAGTAAACTTTGCCCAAAACGAAACTGATAAACAAAAAGCCCCAAGGCCATCAATCCATAGAGAATCGACGGCACCCCGGCCAGATTGGCGATGTTGATCTCCACAAAAGCAGTCCATCTGTTTTTCGGTGCGTACTCCTCCAGATAAATTCCCGCCGCCACCCCAAAAGGAATCGCTGCACTCGCCGTCACCAACATGAGAAGCAGTGTCCCGACCCAAGCAGAAAGAATGCCCGCCTCCCCTGCACGCCGCGACGGAAAAGAGCTCATAAACTGCCAATCGATCCGAGCCAATCCGTTCATCGCCAAATTCAGCATCAGAATCGCAAGAATTCCCAAAGTCGAAAGCGTCAAAAAGAATCCCAGCCGACGAAAGTTGCTGTCGATCGCTCTTCGGCGACGGGCTCGTCCCTCTTGAAGTGTCCGCAACGGTTCAGGTTGCACGATGAAACCTCCTTCGCAGGGCGTGCCCCGCCAGATTGAAACCCAACGTCATAAGAAATAGAGCCGCACCTGCCGCGAAGATCGATTGGTACCCAATACTCCCGTGGGGCAAATCGCCCAAACTCACCTGCACAATAAAAGCCGTCACCGTAGCCGCAGAATCGAGCGGGTTCATCGTCATCTTCGGCTGCAATCCAGCCGCAATCGCCACAATCATCGTTTCTCCAACTGCCCGGGAAATCGCCAACACGTACGCCGCCGCTAAACCTGAAAATGCGCCAGGGAAAACCACCCGTAACCCAACCCCCAGTTTTCCATCCCCCAAAGCAAACGCACCTTCCCGCAACAACATGGGGACACTTCGCATCGCATCCTCACCCAGTGAGGTCACATAAGGTACGATCATCACTCCCATCATCAACCCCGCACTCAGCATCGAAAACTGAGGCAGATCAGGAAAGATTTTCTGCAAAATGGGCGTCAAGGAAAGGAGGGCAAAGTACCCGTACACCACCGTCGGCACCGCACTCAGCAACTCCAACATCGGCTTTACCCAATCTCGGAACTTCGGATCGGCAAACTCGCTCAAATAAATTGCCAGAATCGTTCCCAAGGGAATTGCGACCAGAAGAGCCACTCCTGTCGTCACGAGGGTTCCCGCTAATAACGCCCCAATCCCATACTGGGGTTGCGCGAAGAGAGGCGTCCACATTGTGTCTTGAAAAAGTCGAATGAGGGGAACTTCCCTGAAAAAGGGCCACGACTCCGTCACTAGCGTGATCACAATTCCAAACGTGACGAGTACAGACGCCCAGCCCCCCGCGCGAAGAACCCATACCATAAAAGTCTCCACTGCCTTATCCAAACGGCGGGAGGATGTGCGCGGAAAAACTTCCATGCGCTTACTGCGACAAGGGACGATCTAAAATCTCACCAATCGGCACAGCCATGTCCCCATGTCCCGCAAAGGCTGTTCCTTTTTCTTTTTTCTCCAACCGTGCTTTGACGCGAACATACGACTCAGCTGGCAAGGGAATGTACTTCACCTCCTTGGCCAAGCTTTCGACATGGTTTAAGTAAAACTCCACAAATTTTTTCACCTCGGGTTTATCCAAGGACTTCACATTCACGTATAAAAAAAGCGGCCGAGAGAGTGGATTGTACAACCCCTGCAATACGGCCTCCTCAGACGGCTTGCTTGCAGGTTTCTGCTTTGCATCCCACTCCACCGCTAAGCCCTTCAATCGTTTCTGATGCGCCACATAGTACGCAAAGCCCATATACCCTAACGCGTGCCTGTCGCCCTCCACTCCTTGAACCAATACATTGTCGTCTTCACTTGCCGTATAATCTCCCCGGCTCGCTTTACTCTTCCCATTGATCGCCTCCGTAAAGTAGTCGAACGTCCCCGAATCCGACCCTGCCCCATACAACTTAATCTCCTTGTCAGGCCACTCGGCCCGTATCTGATTCCACTTTTTAATTTTTCCCTGCGCCTCGGGCTCCCAGATCTTTTTCAATTCCGAAACCCGAATCGAATCGACCCAATCGTTTTTCGCATTCACAACCACTGTCAAAGCATCATACGCGATCGGTAACTCCAAATACTCGATCCCGCTTTGCTTGGCCGCGTCCATCTCAGATTTCAAAATCGGCCGGCTCGCATTCTGCACATCCGTCTCCCCTCGCGTGAATTTCTTAAAACCCCCACCCGTACCAGAAATTCCGACCGTGACCTTCGTGCCTGTCTCCTTTTGGAAATCCTCCGCCGCACCCTCCGTAATTGGATAGACCGTGCTCGACCCATCAATCTTCACCACCTGGTCCCCCCGCACCACCCCCGTTTGAGCCATAGAAAGACCCAAAACTGCACCCAGGATTTGGCAAAAATTCCTTCTCATCATCTGACTAAAGAGTAGCCACCCAGCAAACCAAGCGTTTGATTGTGACAATATGATGGCATTTTTTAGAATTCTATATCTTTAACTATTATGCATTTATGGTTTTTTACTCGGAAAAGCGAGAATGATATGCGTTCCTCTTTGTAGCCCGTTTTTTGCCCAAACTCTGCCCTCATGCAACTGCACCAGATGCTTCACGATCGAAAGTCCTAGACCCGTCCCGCCCTTCTCCCTGACCCGCCCCCCATCCACACGGAAAAAGCGCTCAAAAACTCGGTCTATCTTATCCTCTGGAATTCCCTCTCCCTCATCCTCAACTGTAAATTCAATCTCGTGCCCTGACTCCCCCTGCTTTCCCGTCAACTTCACCTCGCTTCCCTCAGGCGCAAATCGCAGCGCATTTTCCATTAAATTTGAAAAGATCTGCCCCATCCGCAAGGAATCCACCAGCACGGCTGGCAACTTCTCTGGACACTCCAACTTCAACTTCACCTTTTTAGAAGCGAAAGCCCGCTGCCAATCTTCCTGCACCTCCTGCAAAATTTCCCTCGGGGATCGCGCAATCTTCTTCAGTTCCAGCTGACCCGAATCCATTCTCGACAACTCCAGCAAATCCCCCACCAGCAAGGTCAACCTCTCACAATTTCTTTGCAGTACAGCCCAGATCTTCTTCCCTTCCGAACCCTTCAACTGGTTCGGATCCTCCAATGTCTCCAAATATCCCGCCAAAATGGAAAGAGGAGTCCTCAACTCATGCGAAAGATTCGTCACGAACTCCTGCCGCACCACCTCCAATCTCCGCAACTTCGACAGATCATGAAATACCACCACCACACCGCTTCTCTCCTGATTTCCCTCCACTATCGCGGCCATGTTGACGGCAAGCGTCTGCGCCTGCCTGCTCTCACTCCCTGGCACCTGCACCTCCAGCCCTCTCATTCCTCCCACCGCATTAATTTCCTCCACCGCGCGATCCACCTCAATCAACCGCGTCGCTTCCATGACCGTCCTTCCTCTCGGCACATCCTCCACATCAAACATTCGCAAAAACTGCCCGTTCGCTAAAACAATCTTACCCTCCCGATCACTCACCAACACTCCTTCCGTTAAGCTTCCTAAAATCGCCTGTAGATTCACCCTCTCGCTCTCCCCCTGCGAGGTCACTCCCTCCAACCTCGTCGCCACACGCTCCAGCTGCCCGATCGCCTCCTCTAATCCCCACGACCCTCGAGCCACAAACCCCTTGGGTTTTTGCCCATCCGCCAACTCCCGAATCAACCTCTGCAACTGACGCAAAGGCCGCACTACCTCTCCCCAGAACCAGTAAATCCCTATGAAAAGGACCACCCCACCGATGAAAACGAGTATTCCCTCCATCCCCCTACCCTGCCCCCTCCCTACTCCACGGGCAAAACTGTTTATGCCGTCGCCGCACCCAACCGATACCCGCTTCCCCTCACCGTCTGAATCACCGCACCCGCTTTTCCTAATTTATCCCGCAAACGCCTCACATGCGTATCCACCGTCCGCGTATCCAAATTCGCCTGATATCCCCACACCTCGCTCAAAAGTACCTCCCGCGATAGAATGGTTCCCGCCCTCCTCACCAGCAGGTCCAGCAAACGATACTCCGTCGACGTCAACACCAGCTTCTTACTTCCAATCGTCGCTGTCATACTAGCTCGATCTAGCGCAATACCCCCCGCCTTCACAGGGGAAGGCTTCGATGCCCCTTGATCAGGTTGACGCCGCGCCACAGCCCTTACCCTCAAAAGAAGTTCCCGCGGGCTGAACGGCTTTGTCACATAATCATCCGCACCTACCTCCAAACCCGCGACCTTGTCCCCTTCAGTCGACTTGGCTGTCAGCATCAAAATGGGAATGCGCGAGGTTGCAGGATTCCTTCGCAAGGCCCGACACACCTCCATCCCACTCATCTCTGGCATCATCAGATCCAAAATCACCACAGAGGGAAGTTCCGCCTTGGCGATCGCCAAGCCTTCCGCCCCATTTTGCGCCTCCAAAACATCAAACCCTCCAACCTTCAAATTGAGTCGAAGCATCTCCCTCACATCTTTTTCATCTTCTACAATTAAAACCCTATCTCGCATCGCCTCCATTTATCCGCCCCCCACAACGCCCGAGCAAGTGCCCCAAAGTGACATTATCATGGCAGAATTAAGCTCCCCAAGTCGCCGCTAAAGCCTCCACCTCCGACCTCAACCGATCCACCTCGCTCAACTTCACCTCAGGCTCAGGCACCAAGATCACCTCGCCCGTCACCTTATGCTCATACACCGTCACCCTCCCCTCAGGTCCCGTGGTCCGCTCCCGCACGAGCAAAATCTTTCTTCTCTCCAGCAAAAGCGCAAAAAGGAAAATTACCCGCGCTTCGGGACTCTCCGAAGCCACAGGTTGACTCAACCGCCTGCGCAACTCCGCCTCAGCTCGTGCTGCAGGAGGCTCCTTCTCCACTTCAGCCGGTTGCACCCGAAACTTCCCCTTCCAAAAACAGAAGTACGTGGGCCGATTCTCCTCCCGACTCCATACCTCCTCCGCATAATCCTTCCTCTCCATCCCGCCTTCACCCGCCACCAGCACGGTGAACACAACTTGCCCGTCGGAAAAATCCTTTCCCGTCCCCGCACAAAGATGAGCCCGAGGGCGAATACTCCAATCCATCCATCTTTTCTAGCCTGACGGATTCAGTTGAAAAGAACCCCCTTCAGGCCATCCTTTCTGTATGGGCATCGATCCCAGCTTTTTTCAACCCGAACACATCCACGTCATGGCGAACCATTTCCCCGTGACCCTCATCCTCCTCATTCCCCCGGTTCTTCTGGCAGGGCTCTTCTTTGGAAAAAAATCCATTCTCGCCGTTGGCTTCAGCTTTTGCATTTTGGCGGACCTGATTACCCCAGTGGTCATGCAAACTGGAGAATCAGCTCATACCCGCTTTGAAATGGGCCAGATCAAACCTCCGCTGGACGAAGAGGGCGACATTGCGGCTGAAATGCATGAAGATATGGCGGAGAAAGCTGCCCCTCTTCTCTACTTCGTTGGTTTCGGAGGCATCGCTGGACTACTAATTCTCCGTTTTCGCCCCGCATGGAAAAATCACATTACGGTCATCGTGATTCTGACCGCTCTAGGGGCCACTTTTTTCACACTGCAAGCCGCCCTCTTGGGAGGTCGAATTCGCCATCAGGAGTTTCGCATTCAGAAGAACCCCACTCCAAACCACATCCGCAACGACTGATTCAAGCTATCCGCTGCATAGCAGGTAGAGATCCACTCCCCAATGGAGCCAAAAACAGCCCAGCCCCGACACTTGTCGGGGCTGAGGCAATCCAACTTTTCGATTAACCCAGAATCAGGAATCGCCGCGTGCGCGTCTCAGTGACCGCACCGCTACCAGTGCTACCATCCCGAGAGCAAGCAAGGATTGGGCTGAAGGCTCGGGCACCGCATTAAAGGTTAACAACGTTCCTGTTGCTGTTCCCGTGGCAAATCCAGCACCTGTTACTGCCGTATCCGATAGGGTTGTCTTCGCGGCAATCTCACTATTGAGCAAATAGTAATCTGTACCACCATAGTTAACGGCCGATCCCGTTCCCAGCAAGGCGCTCGTCGTGTAGTAGGCGAAACTTGCAGGACTTAACGCTGCGGCAAGGCCAAAAGTGCCATCCACGAAGAATCCACCACTGAAAGAGGTGTTCGTCCCTGCCAACAAACTATCGTTGATCGTTGAGCTGTTTAGATAGATCGAAATGATATTCCCCGCACCGAACGTTCCGCCGGCAAAAGGACTGGAGCTCGAGGTCAGGTGTAACAGATCATTTCCACTCGCTGTGGCGCTACTGTAAGTCGGATTGAGCGCGGTGAACTCAAATCTGAAATCTGTTCCCGCATTCGGATTTACGCTCGTCGCTGTCAGAATCCCAGGGCTATTCCCAGGTCCAACCGTCCCCGCGCCTGAGATTGCGCCAACACGACCCGATCCACTTAGAAGAGATCCGCTGCCGACATTCACACCAGCGCCCAAGGTGTTGTTAACCACCAATTTTACAGTATCGGCAGTGGTGATTGCATCGGTGAAGGTGGAACTATTGCCGCTGATATTGAGGGTGCCGCTTCCGCCTAAAGTCACTCCCGTAGCTGTACCACCGGTACCGGAAGTTGCCCCCAATCCTCCCGATAGAGTGGTGTTGTTGTTAACGTTCAAAGCTAGTTGACCAATCGTGCCTGTTGAACCTTGGAAAAATGCGGACTGCCCTTGAAACTCCATATCCCCACCAGCCAAGGTGGCGGCGCCGTTGAAGCGACCTCCAATGCTGAGTCCACTGTTCATGACCAAAGCCGTGGAGGCCTCGAGTGTTCCAAAATTATGCTGAATTGCTTGCCCCTGGGAACCCACCACGCTGCTTTCCAGAATCACTTTCCCTCCATCCGTCATGATCGCGCCAGTCGAACCAATTCGAATGCCTCCCATGTTGTTGTCCGCACTCAAAATCAGTGTGCCCGCGCCAGTTTTGGCGATTCGTCCCGTGCCAGCCCCGTTGGATAGGGCTCCATTCAGATCTAGAGTGCCTCCGCTCGCAACATTGAGTGTCTTATCCCCGGAGGAGAAAACAATACCCGGGTTGATCGAGGCGGTTCCAGAGGTAAGTCCAGCGGTCAGTCCGGTCGCACTAATAGCACCCGAGCCGTTGACCGTGCCGGCCGCATTCACTGTCAGGTTGCCGACCGAACGGGTTGCACCCTGAAGATCGAGAGTCCCACTATTTGCCAGCGTGGTGGCGGTCTGATTGAACCCTCCGTTGACCGTAAGAGTTGTCCCACCTCCAATGTCCAAGGATCCCGAACCCGTGATATCCCGTCCGGCGCCGAGAGCGGTATTTGAAGTTGTTTTAAGGGTGCCGTTGTTGGTCACATCGTTGGCTGCATCTCCCAAAGCCCCATCAGAACCGATCTGTAGGGTACCCCCCGCGATACTAACTGCACCGGACACCGTATTCGCACCAGTTAGCACCAAGGCACCTGCGCCGGATTTGATCAGGCCAGCCGTGCCTTCCAAAACAGAGTTAATCGTAGTAGTACCTGTGTCAGTAGTGATGGCTCCCTGCCCAACAGTAAGATTTCCAGAATTCAGCGCATATCCGCCAGAGGTAAAGATAAGATTTCCAGCCTGGACCGTACCAGATAACGCCACGTTCTCCGCAGTTCCAGCAAAAGTCACTGTGCTGTCATTAGCATTATTATAAGTCGTTCCAAAATTGCCACTCTGCCCGTTTTGCCATGTGCCCGCACCTCCGGTCCAACCGTAGCTGGCGGCGGCTGCAGCAAACGTGGTTGAGAAGCTAAAATTATCTATAGCTAGCGCGTGATCGTTGCCCGCGTCGTTGTTATCAACCCAACGAAGCCAAAGTGTACTACCATTAGCCCAGCTTAGTCCGGAGATAGTTCCTCCACGGCCTGCAGATCTACCAGCAACATTCCCGTCAACTGGAGCACCAGACGCCGTGTTTGAAAAGACGGGGGAGGTAAAATTAAATGCACTTCCAGCCTGTGCCCAAGAGCTTACCGCACTAAAAGAAGATCCAAAACCGTATTGCAACGTCATGGTTTGAGAGACTGCTGGGTTGTTCCCACCATCTCTCCATTGTTCCCCATCATAATTCAGTGTGAACGAATTTGCCGATCCGCCCGTGTTATTTGAAAATGCTAGTGCTATCCACCCAGCAACGGAGCCAGAACCTGGAGAGCCAAAGTAAGCTCCACTCCCTAAGCTACCGAGTGACCTGTCCGCTGCAGTAGTACCAAAGCTATAAAATCCACCAGTATTTACAGATCCAGTTCCAGTGGTGTAGGTAGTTAGTGCGACTGGAACTCCGCTTGGTTGGCGAAAAAGACTCCAACCAGCAAGAGTGGAATTATTTGCCCAAGCTATGCCCGTTCCGGTTGAGGCCAATGTGTTAAAATCCTGGCTGTAACTGTAGCTAGTGGTTCCGGTATTAATGCCGATTTGCGCCGAGGCAGAAATTTCAAAAACAACGACTGAAGTTAGGATGAATAATATTTTTTTCATTTTTTTTCTCCGATCTGTTTGCCTACACTTCTTCTATGTTTGTTTCCTTGTTTAAATTTTTCCTTAACTACTTAAATAAACACCTCTGACCCCAAATTTGCTAGTGACAATTGTGTGACAATTTACAAAAATAAGGCTCTCAATATCAACGATTTGCGTAGATTGCCCCCTTCCTGTCAAACAAAGGGCATCGTCACCGCACCCCTCCCCAACATTAAATCAGATTCTTCCCTTCGTGCTCGGCACGCCTTTCACTCGCGGATCGCGGGTGACCGCTACCTGCAATGCCTTTGCCAAGGCCTTGAATATTGCCTCAATCTGGTGATGTACATCCCGCCCGTACAACACCTCGGCGTGCAGGTTCATCCCTCCCTGTACGGACAGCGCTCGCAAAAACTCCTCCACCAGCTGCGCCGGAAAATTTCCCACCTTGCCGCGTTGGCTTAACCCCCGCAGTTCGAGATACGGCCTCCCACTCAGATCAATCGCCACCCGGGCCAGGGTCTCATCCATCGGCACGTGAGCCGTCCCATACCTACGAATTCCCTCCTTTTTTCCAAGGGCTGCAGTCAGCGCCTGCCCTAACACAATTCCCACATCCTCCACCGTGTGGTGAAGATCCACATCCAGATCCCCCTTTGCCTTCACCTCCAGATCAAAAAGACCGTGCCTAGCAAAAAGGTTCAGCATGTGATCAAAAAATGGAATTCCCGTTTTGACCTTTGCACTTCCCTTGCCGTCCAGACCCAGCGTGATCGCAATCTGCGTCTCACTGGTCTTACGAAACTTCTTTCCCTGCCGTTTGCCTTGGCTCATGACAGCCGAGTCTCGACCGAATCGGCGTGCGCGTCGAGCCGTTCAAGTCGGGCCAAAATCCCCGTAGCGGTGACCGATCGCTTCACAGCCCTCCTCCCGTACTCCACCACGCTTACCCTTTTGACAAAATCCTCCACCCGCAACCCCGCAAAAGCCCTCCCTGCCCCACCCGTCGGAAGGGTGTGGCTAGGCCCCGCCACATAATCTCCCAACGCGACAGCTGAAAAATTGCCAATAAACACCCCGCCTGCGCAGCGTATCTTCTCCGCAATCTTTTTGGCACCACGACACTGCAAGGAAAGATGTTCGGGCGCGATTGCCTCCGCCAACTCCACTGCCTGCGCCAAATCCTTCGTCCAAACTAGGGAAGCTCCGCGCTTTAAAACGTCCCGCAAATATTCAGCCCGGGGTTGTCGCGAGCTTTGGCTCAACACCTCCGCCAAAACCCGCCCCAAAACCTTCATCGATGGCGTGAGGAAAAATATTTGGCTGCCTGGCCCGTGCTCCGCCTGTGCCACCAGATCTGCCGCCACCCAATCGGGCCGTGCCGTCTCGTCCGCAATCACCGCGATCTCGCTCGGCCCTGGCAATAGATCGATGCCCACCATTCCAAACACCTGTCTCTTGGCCTCCACCACCCAAGCACTCCCAGGCCCACAAATCTTTTCCACAGGCCGAATCGTTTCCGTCCCAAAAGCCATCGCGGCCACAGCCTGCGCACCCCCCACTTGATAAATCTCCGTTGCCCCAGCCTTCTGCAACGCCCATCCCAACACAGGATTCACGGGCCCTGGCGTAAAAGCGACAATCTCCTTCACCCCAGCAACTCTTGCCAACACCACCGTCATCAACGCGGTCGAGACAAGCGGAGCCGTCCCCCCCGGCACATAAACTCCCACCCGACCCAACGCAGGAAAATTTTCTCCCGTGATTGCTCCCTGCGCATTTCTCTTTCTCCAAGCCACAGGACGCGTTGCCTTGGCAAAATCCGCAATATTTTTTTCCGCTAATGCAAGGGCACGCCTCACCTCTGCCGACGGAGCTCGAAACTTGCCCCTCACCCTTAAATCCCCTTTTCGAATCTTTTTCTTTGCAAACCGATTGTGAATCTTCACCACAGCCGCATCCCCACCTCTACGCACTTCTCCTAAAATCCGCTCTACCACCGCCCTCACTTTCTGATCCGGCAGCGCCCTGCGCGACAGCTGGCCGAGTGCCCACGCCGCATTCACCTTTCCACGCGCATCTAGAATTTTCATTCCTACTCCCACTCGATCGTCGCAGGCGGCTTGGAACTGACATCCAAAACCACCCGGTTGACCCCTTTGACCTCATTGCAGATTCGATTTGAAATTCTTCCCAAAAGATCTCCTGGTAACCGCACCCAATCCGCCGTCATCCCATCCCGACTCTCCACAGCACGGATCGCCACCGCATTGTCATAAGTGCGTTCATCTCCCATCACCCCCACACTTCGGCACGGCAACAAAACGGCGAAGCTTTGCCAAATCCGATAGTACCATCCGGAAGCCTTCATCTCTTCCACCACAATCGCATCCGCCTCTCGTAGAATCGACAACTTCTTCTCCTCAATCGCCCCTAAACAGCGCACCGCTAAGCCAGGCCCTGGAAAGGGTTGTCTCCATACCATCTCTTTCGGCAAACCCAATACAGTTCCGACTTTTCTCACCTCGTCCTTGAAAAGTTGCCGCAACGGCTCGACCAACCCGAGCTTCATCCTCTTGGGCAATCCCCCCACATTGTGGTGACTCTTAATTAGGGAAGCAGGATTGCCCGCAATCGGCACACTCTCGATCACATCCGGATACAACGTCCCTTGAGCCAAAAACTGAGCTCCACGCCCCACCTTCTTCGATGCTTCATTAAAAACGTGAATGAATTCCCGTCCGATGATCTTCCTTTTTTTCTCCGGATCAGCCACCCCACGGAGTCTGCGCAGAAACCTCTTCCTCGCATCGATCACCGTCAGGTTGAAGTGCCGGTGTTTTCCAAAAATGCGTTTTACGCTTTCCACCTCTCCCTTTCGCAACAACCCATTATCGACAAAAATACATCGCAGCTTGTTGCCGATCGCGCGGTGCAGGAGCGCCGCCGCCACACTCGAATCCACCCCGCCGCTCAATCCGAGGATGACCCGTCCGTTTCCAACCTGTTGCCTCACATCCGCAACTGCCCGCTTGAGGAACGAGCCCATCGTCCACGTTCCCCGACATCCGCAGATCTTTTTCAAAAAGTTTCCTAGGATCTGCTGTCCTTTGGGGGTGTGAGAAACCTCAGGGTGAAATTGAAGCCCGTAAATCTCCCCCTTTCGCACCACGGCGTACGGACTGTTCTCCGTCGTCGCGACCGACTGAAACCCCTTGGGCAAACGCGTCACCCGATCTCCGTGACTGTTCCAAATTTCGAGACGGGAGGGCAGTTTTTCCAGCAAAGGGCATGCCCGTTTTCTATGTAAGGTTCCTCGGCCGTATTCCCGTCTGGCTCCTCTTGCCACCTCGCCCCCAAACTCCTTCACCAAAAGCTGCATTCCGTAGCAGATCCCAAGAAGAGGAATCCCCAAATGAAAAATCGCCCGATCCATCTTAGGAGCCTTCGGGCTGTACACACTCGCGGGTCCACCACTTAAAATAATCCCCTTAGGCCGAAGGGCGCTCACCTCTCGGGCAGAGATCGTGTGGGGAACAATTTCCGAAAAGACGGAAGCCTCCCGGATCCGCCTGGCAATCACCTGAGTATACTGAGACCCGAAATCTAGGATCAGGACCCGCTCAACACGGTTCTGAGGAGAGATGGAACTCGTTGCCTTCAAGGAGACTACTTCACCGATTCGGCTGAAATAATCAAGCGGGACCGCCCAATCTGTTCCCAATCCTTGATCGCCTCCGGCGGATGGAACTCTCTCGCTTACTTCGTTGCGTTTACCCCGACTCTTGTCGGGGCCTGTCCCGACTTGTCGGGGCTCGAGAGGATTTGCGCCCCTGCTGACCTGCCCCAGCGCCAATCCTATTTCGCCTCCGGCGGATGGAACTCTCTTGCTTACTTCGTTGCGCTTACCCCGACTTGTCGGGGCTCGAGAGGATTTGGCCCCCCTAAGACCCACCCCCGGCCCAATCGTTGATCGCCTCCGGCGGAAGGGATTCTCTCGCTTGCTTCGCTGCGTTTACCCCGACTTGTCGGGGCCTGTCCCGACTCTTGTCGGGGCCTGTCCCGACTTGTCGGGGCTCGAGAGGATTTGGCCCCCCTAAGACCCACCCCCGGCCCAATCGTTGATCGCCTCCGGCGGATGGAACTCTCTCGCTTACTTCGTTGCGCTCGAGAGGATTTGAACCTCCATGGGTT
>JASGCJ010000095.1 GCA_030054195.1 Minisyncoccota bacterium | reverse complement strand
GTTTCGGATAGCTCTCCAGCCATGTGAAAAAGTGACGATTGGGTTGGGCATCTAGGAGGAGTTTGGTGGACCCGTCCCAACTGGCACCTCCAAACCAGGAGGGAAAGTCGTGCATCCACCAACCCGGTTCTTGGGGCATATGGCCGATCTGTGCGAGAGATCCATCGGCGTTCTTTCGGGTAAGCTTTGTGTTGAAGGTTTCCAGTTCCGCGATCGTCCGAGGCGGTTGTTCCGGATCGAGACCCGCTTCCCTAAACATCTTTTTGTTCCAGTGTAGGGCTGTGACGGAGGGGGTGGAGGGCAGTGCCCAGAGAAAACCACGATAAGAGCACAGCTTCCAGAAGACAGGCAGATAGTCTTCTTGGCGAATCCCTGCATCCTTTGCCAGGTAATCCAATGGCATGAGCGCATTATTTTCGGCGTAGGAGGGGAGATTGATGGCCCAGAGCCCTACCACGTCGGGGGGCACCCCTCCCGCTGTCGCTAACATCATTTTTTGGTCAATCCGACTTACACTTAAAAAACGAACGAAAATCTTGTCCTGCGAATTGTTAAAATCATCCACCACACGAGCCATTGCTTCACGCTCAAAGCCAGTCCACTTTTCCCAATATTCGAGAACCAAGCGATCCGAGATACGGACATCCTCTTTTGGGGTGCAAGAAGCTGCAAAAAGGATTCCCGGTAAAACCAGAAAACGCAATACAGCGGACGGCGTAAGCAGGAATTTCAAATCGTGATTTTTACTTAGCAGAGTCAAAAGTCAGAGCGGTCAATCGCTCCTTTGCGGCCACTGCAGGCTGCCAGTACCAACCCTGCTTATCCCAGCACTGGGACATCGGATAATTTTTAATGACATCTTGATAGGCGGTGATGGCTTCGGCGCTCTTTCCTTCCGCCTCGTAGACTTTTCCAAGAATAAATACGCAGGTTCCTACGTCGTTGAGAGCCCAAAAATCTTTTGCTGTGTCGGGCCCGGGAACCACAGACAAGGAGGTCTGCATCTCGGATGCTTTTTCACCGAATAAGCTTTTACAACGTTCGATCTTTGCCTTTGCGGTGGCAAAATCTTTAGCCGCGAGTGCATCCCATGCTTGCGAGGTTAGAGAGCTGGATGTGGGCGATTCCTCGGCTGCTGGGATCGAGGATTTCTGTTCCTCGTTCTGAGCCGATACAACGAAAGCGAGAAGGCATAAAAAGAGTATCGACGGATTGAGGGATTTCATTCCAAGATGATGTATGTTCTCACTATTTCATGTCAAGCAGACGATTTCTATCATTCTTGTTATCAGCATGTTAACTATAGCAATCAGGGCAGAATCAACCCAGGTTTCTTTGGTTAAGGATCCACAAGGGATTTGGAGCTTACAGCGTGGTGGTAAACCTTTTTTAGTTCAAGGTGTAGGAGGGAGCGGGTCGATCAAACTTGCAAAAGAGGTGGGTGTGAACTCGGTTCGTACGTGGGGAATCGAGCAGCTGGAATTTAAGGATTCCGAAGGGCGATCATTTATTGATCAGGCGGATCAGTTCGGCCTGACTGTATGTGTGGGAATATGGGTCAAGCATGAGCGGCACGGATTTAAGTATAGTGATCCGAAGTTTATTGCGAAGCAGCGGGAAGAAATCGTGAGCGCTGTCCGAAAATATAAAAATCATCCTGCCGTGCTCGTCTGGGGTTTGGGAAATGAGATGGAAAGTTATGTGGGGACGGAGGATGCGATTCGTGTTTGGAGGGAGCTTGAGGAGCTGGCCAAGCTGATTAAGCAGGAGGATCCAAACCATCCTGTGATGACCGTGATTGCGGGGGCTGACACAGGAAAAATCAAAGAGATCATGAAGTACTATCCCTCGATCGATATTTTGGGGATCAATGCCTATTTGGGGGCAGGGGGAGCCGGAGGGACTTTGAAAGGAATGGGTTGGACGAAGCCCTTCATCATGACCGAGTACGGACCGGTGGGACATTGGCAGGCTCCGAAAGCTCCTTGGGGAGCGGCGATCGAACCAAGCGGGAACGAGAAAGCTGCCAACTACTATGCCACCCTTACGACCTTGATGGAAAACAAGGAAGGACTTTGCCTCGGAAGTTATGCCTTCCTTTGGGGGAACAAACAGGAGACCACATCCACCTGGTACGGGATGCTGCTTTCCACGGGTGAGAAATTGCCAGACGTGGATG
>JASGCJ010000094.1 GCA_030054195.1 Minisyncoccota bacterium | reverse complement strand
GAGGGTTCTGGGCAGGTATGGTTGGTTTCGGGGTCGGTTTTACGAACGCGTTGTGCGGCCAAAGCATTGAGGATTGATCCCGGCACCGATTTCAATGGTGAACTGCAGGTGGGAGAGTAGTTCGTGACAATGGCAGTACCCAAGACTGAGGTTCGGTGTCCCGAGTGTGGGCATGCGCAGATGGAGTCGGAGAACTTTATCTCCACGGTATGCAGGAGCTGTAGCTTTTACTTTAAATCGTCCCTAGCCCGGCAGTCCAAAAAGAGAAAAGTGAATCGTGTTTCGATTCAGAAGAGAGAACTAACCTGTGCAGACTGTGGAGCGGTGCAGATGGTGGCAGAGGAGGCTCAGTCTTCCACCTGTTTGGAGTGTGGTCGGCATTTGGAGTTGGGGCATCGATTGATTGAGGGGGAGCATCTGGGGAACCTGAGTTTAGAGGGGGAATTACAGATTGGACCAAAAGGCAATTTTGGTGGTTCGAAAGCAAGAGCTGCACGGATTGTCTTACAAGGGAGGGCGAGTGGGCTTTTGGAGGCTGCGGAGTGGTTGAGAGTGGAGGGACAGGCAAAGATTCGATCGGGTGGAAAAGGCAACCAGCTTACGATTCTGGAGGGGGCAAGTCTGGAGGCAGGGGATCTTTTAAGTTTTGAAAGTGGAGAAGTGGATGGGGAGTTGAGGTGCGAAACTCTATCGATTGCAGGGATGCTCCGTGTGGGGCCACGGGGAAGAGTGGTTGCAGAGAAAATCGTTTTCGGAGAGTTGACCGTTGAATTGGGGGGCAGACTTTCCGGTTATGGAGAGGTCAAATCAAAGCCTGCCGAGGCTCGGAAAGAGCCCGCCAGTGAGGAAGGGATTAGCGAGACTTCGAAGTCGAAGTAGCAGCGAGGCGCCGGAAGACAGGGGCAAACTCGGGTGCAGAGGCTTTTCCTTCGATTGGATCGGAGCGGCCACGGAAGATTGCGGATTCAGCGACAATAAATTTTGCAGTCTGCACATCTCCAAAGAGTTCGGCTTTGTCGCAAACTTCGATGGATTCAGTGGCGATGATGTTTCCCTGAACCTTGCCTCGGATGATTACTTTTGCGGCTTGAATTTCGGCTTTGATCACGGCTTCCGAGCCGATTGTAAGAGTGCCTTGAGAAATAATTTCTCCTTCAAAAGTGCCGTTGAATTCGAGGGCGCCATCGAACGCGAGAGTGCCTTTGATCTCCACTTGATCGGTGATCATGGCTGTGCGAGGTGAGGATGAATCGATTCTGGACACATTTTCATTCTGGGTCTCAGGATAGCTGAATGTGGCATCCAATGTCTCGCCTTTACGACCATTATTTCTATTAAACATATTACTATGTTTTATGGAAAAAGTTTACTGCTGTAAAGGTTTTTTTGGGGCGACATTTTGGGATTCTTGACACTGGGTAAGCCTTTCTCCCAACCTCATTTACATGATTCATCACTTGAAGCTGATCCATTTAAAGCCCGGGTTACCCAAGGAGAAGGTTGAGGAGGTGATGGTGGAGAGCCGGATTCGAATTTTAAAAATTCAGGATGTGCTGAGTTTGGCTTGCGGAAAAAAAATTCCGGGCAAGGAGGAGACTCCTCACGATCTCTTTTTGGCTTTGGAGTTTGAGAACAGCCTTAAGCGTACGGCCGCGTTTGACCACCCGCTTTACCAGCAGTTTGAGGCTCAGGTGTTAAAACCGAATGCGCAAAAAATCGAGGTCTTGGAATTTGAGATGGATCCTGGAAAAGACGTGCGTTTTTCTTAAAGAAGAAGGGATTGCTGATCCGCGATGAAGAAGCGGGCAGTCGTGGGGGTGGGAGTGGCAGGGTTTCCTGAAAAAGCGGCGGGAAATACTTGGGCTTTTTTGCAGTGGGGTTTGGGATTGCGAGAGTTGGGTTGGGAGGTGTGGTTAGTCGAGTCGCTCAAAGCCAAGGAGCTAAAAAACTCAAAGGGTGAAAATGTGCGTTTGGCCGAAAGTGTTAATTTGTCTCACTGGAATCGTATTTTAGAGGAGATCGGTTGGGATGATCGGGCAACTTTACTGGTCGAAGGGGAGAAGGTTGAAGAGCAACCCCTACGGGATTTTGCCGCCGGAGCGGATCTTTTCTTGAATCTTTCGGGGCATTTCAAAAGGCCCGATTTAGTGGAGAAAGTAGCCAGCCGAGTGTATGTCGATTTGGATCCTGCGTTCACCCAAATCTGGGCGAAGGTCTATCAAAGCCC
>JASGCJ010000093.1 GCA_030054195.1 Minisyncoccota bacterium | reverse complement strand
CTCTCCATCTTGGCCCAATGCTTGGGAATCACCGGGTTGGTCACCATCCTTTGGTGGGCGGTAGGCTACAGTCTGGTTTTTGGAAAGGGCTTTAACAGCCCGATCCTTGGCGGGCTGGAGTTCTCCTTCCTGAAGGGAGTGACATCGGCTCCGAACACCGATTACGCCTACTGGGTTTCGCAGAATGTTTTCAGCATGTATCAGATGATGTTCGCCATCATCACTCCCGCACTGATTATCGGGGCGATCGCTGAAAGAATTAAATTCTCCGCCCTGCTTCTTTTTGTCGGCGCGTGGATGTTCATCGTCTACTTCCCCCTCGCTCACATGGTGTGGGGAATCAACGGATTGATGAACGGAGTTTGGAACTCCGGTGCCGCCATCAAAGCCATCGATTTTGCAGGTGGAACGGTCGTTCACATGTCCTCCGGATGGTCAGCTCTGATTCTCTGCATGATCCTCGGCAAACGCCTGGGATTCGGCAAAGAGCCGATGCCCCCGCACAGCATGGTGCTTTGCATGGTCGGCACGGGAATGCTCTGGGTCGGCTGGTACGGATTTAACGCAGGATCGGCCGTGGCAGCGGACGGCGTGGCTGCGAACGCCTTCATGACCACCACATTGGCGACCGGAGTGGCCGCGTTCGTCTGGGCGGTGGCGGAATATTTCGACAAGGGGAAGGCGAGTGTTCTCGGTTTCTGCTCGGGGGCGGTCGCAGGTCTGGTCGTGGTGACTCCCGCTACCGGCTTCATCGATGCCTCCGGATCGATCATCATCGGAGTAGCCGCAGGGCTGGTTCCCTGGTTCTTCTGCACACGCGTGAAAAGATGGTTCGGCTACGATGACGCGCTCGACACCTTCGGGGTACACGCTGTAGGGGGAACTCTTGGGGCATTCTTGACGGGGGTTCTCGCAACGGCCGACGTGAACGCGAACCTCAACCTGAATCTGAAGGAGATTGTTGGCAAAACCCTCGTCGCTGAGCAGTGCAAGGCGATCGCTTTAACGTTGGTTCTTTCCATCGTTGGAACGACCGTGATTGCATTCGTCATCAAAGCGTTGATGGGATTGCGACCTGCTGGGGAAGCCGAGCGGGAAGGTTTGGACGTAAGCGATCACGAAGAAAAGGGCTACATTTACTAATCCGGGGTTTACCCCAGAAAGAAGACAACTCTTATGGCTCTGAAAAAAATCGAAGCAATTATCAAACCCTTCAAGCTGGAGGAAGTGAAGGAAGCCCTTCATGAAGCCGGCGTCGAGGGGATGACCGTAACCGAGGTAAAAGGGTTTGGGCGCCAAAAGGGCCACACCGAAATCTACCGTGGCAGCGAGTACACGGTGGATTTTCTGCCCAAGGTTAAGCTGGAGATCGTTTTGGACTCCTCCTCCGTTGAGAAAGCCTCGGCCGCCATCATCAAGGCGGCGAAAACAGGCAAAATCGGCGACGGAAAGATCTTTGTTCTTCCTGTGGATGAGGCAATACGCATCCGCACCGAGGACAAGGGCGCGAAAGCGATCTAACGGATCGATTTCGGGCGTGACGAGGCCCACGGTGGGGAGGTATGACAATCCTTCCCCCGTGGGCTTGCTTCACGTAGGGATAACCAAGAAAGAACTATAAATTATGGCACTGAAAAAAATCGAAGCGATTATCAAGCCCTTCAAGCTTGAAGAGGTAAAGGAAGCTTTGACCGAGGCGGGGATCGAGGGAATGACAGCCACCGAAGTCAAAGGGTTCGGCCGCCAGAAAGGGCATACAGAAATTTACCGTGGGAGCGAATATACCGTGGACTTCCTTCCCAAGGTAAAGCTGGAGATCGTCCTGCCTGAGGCTTCCGTTCAAAAAGCGATTACGGCGATTCTCAAAGCTGCGAAGACGGGGAAAATCGGGGATGGTAAAATTTTTGTCCTCCCGTTGGATGAGGTGATCCGCATCCGCACGGAGGATAAGGGAGAAAAGGCGGTCTGAGATGCCTTAAGGCAAATCTCGACCAACCAATAAAGGAGTAAAAACAATGAGCGAAAAACATCTAAATGCAAAATCGGGCAAAGAAGTCTTGGCGTTCGCCAAGGCTAACAACTGCCGCCTCGTGGACTACAAATTCTGCGATATCCCCGGAACCTGGCAGCACTTCACGACGACTCTGGCGGAACTTGAGGAGTCAACGTTCAAGGAAGGGTTGGGCTTCGACGGCTCCTCCATCCGCGGCTGGAAGTCGATCAACTCCTC
>JASGCJ010000006.1:48060-49451 GCA_030054195.1 Minisyncoccota bacterium | reverse complement strand
GTCATTGATCTTCCGAGTTTCTATGGTGAGGTAGGCGGGGCTGACTCTGCTGCGAGCGGGAATGGTGCAAAACCCCGGTCCACCTCAGAAGATGTGGAAACCCTGCTCAAAAAGCTAAATCAAGCGCAGGTCGACGGAGTCATTCTGGATCTGCGCAAAAATGGGGGCGGACTACTTGATGAAGCTGTAACGCTGACAGGTCTTTTTATCGATCAAGGCCCCGTCGTCCAAGTTCGAGACAATAAAGGGACTGTAATCCAGCGAACAGACGACAATCCAGGAGCGCTTTATCAAGGCCCCCTCCTCGTGCTTACTGGTCGTAGGAGTGCCTCCGCTTCAGAAATTGCGGCAGGAGCATTGCAAAACTACGGCCGGGCTTTGGTCGTTGGGGAAAAGAGCACCCACGGAAAAGGAACAGTCCAAGCCGTGGTCGAGCTTGGAAGGTTTCTGAAGCAAGCCAGCGAGAAAGCACAACCCCAGGCAGGTGCTGTGAAGTTAACGATTCAGAAGTTCTACCTACCAAATGGTCACTCCACACAAAATCGTGGAGTCATACCCGACATCTCGATCCCCTCCCCCCTCGACTACATGAAGATTGGTGAATCCGACCTTCCCAATGCCCTTCCTTGGGATGAGATCGGTCCCAGTCGCTATTCCGCGAGTCGCCTCGACCCATCTTTAAAAGAGGTCCTAGAAGAGAAGTCCAAGGAACGCATCGCAGCCGATCGAGATATGGAGTTTCTGAAAATCGACATTGAGAAGGTTCGTGCTCGAATTGAATCTGGAAAGATATCCCTCAATGAATCCAGTCGTCTTCTGGAGAAAAAGGCGGATGACATTAGGAATGAGGAGCGAAAGAAAATCGAGGATCGTATTCATAAAAGTTCCGAACCCAAGGCACGCCTTGTCATCGATGACAAAAAGGGAGTGATCCTTTCGGATAAAGACCCGAAAAAGAAGAAACCCACGCTGGAAGACTCGGCAGATGGTGAGTCTGAGGAAATTACTGATGCAGTTGATCTCGCAGAGGCATACGAACTGGGCGAGGCTCTCAAAATTATGAGGGATTGGCTTAGCTTCCAATCCACCCACAAAGGAGCTACGATTGCAAAAGATCGGCCCCCCACAACCACAACGATTAAATAATTATGGCGCGCACAGGCTCAACTCAACGATTGGCATTAGGTTCCCCTGCCCCCACCTTCTCCCTCCCTGATCCCCACGGAAAGAGTTGGTCACTTCAAGATTGCGCAAAGGGCAAGCCTTTGGTCGTTGTTTTTGCATGTAATCACTGCCCTTATGTCATTCATATACGAGAGGCTTTAGGACGACTCTCAAATGAGTTTCAACCAAAAGGCATCTCCTTTGTTGCCATCAACTCAAACGACGTT
>JASGCJ010000006.1:45505-47960 GCA_030054195.1 Minisyncoccota bacterium | reverse complement strand
AAAGGCGTTGTCCCTATCTCAAATGAGGAGGGAGCAGAATCAGGAAGGTTTGAGCCACAAGAAAACTTGTGATGTAAAAGAAAGCGGCTTCTTCCCAAGGCATCACTCCGCCGATCTTCCACCCCGTAATCTGCTTTTCGTCAAAGAACCAGATTCCTTTTCCGATCGCAAACCAGTCGGCCAAGCATAGATAAGTCCCAATCACGAATGTCGGCACGAAAACCTGCCACGCGTAAGCCCAAAGCATTGGCCCAGCCACGATCCACTGAATGAAGATTACAGGCAGAAACCAGAAAAAGAGGTGCCAAGCGTAGTGCGCCCTGCGATCGCGATTGGGCCACTCTTTCAGCAGGACCCCCACGCCGATCCAAATGACAAAAAAAATGGCCAAGTGTCGAATCACCTGAGGCTCTCCGATCCACCGCGGCATGGGGGCTGACGTAGGAGGCGCTACCCAACGTAAAAATGCCCAGCTCAGCATCATCACTTCGAGGGACTGGATGACGAAAAATGCGTACTCCTCGATGGGTAGTTTTCCAAGACGAAATCGGATCCGATCAGGAGGGAAATCCCAAATCCCCTTCGCAACAGCCCAATTGTCCCAAGGAGAAGTAAACGCAACAACAATTCCCAGAATGGCGATCATGACGAACAGCACCTCCCCAGGCCAAATCCCCTTCCCAGAAGCAAAGAAAAGAAGCAGCAGA
The DNA here is from genome assembly GCA_030054195.1 of Minisyncoccota bacterium. Taxonomy (GTDB): domain Bacteria; phylum Verrucomicrobiota; class Verrucomicrobiia; order Methylacidiphilales; family Verrucolacustridaceae; genus Verrucolacustris; species Verrucolacustris abundans. The sequence goes on along the minus strand of JASGCJ010000006.1, from coordinate 47,253 downwards.
ACAGGCAAATTAAAGGCTAAATGGAATCCACTATAGGTCATATACACCTATCGGTTTCCACTCTCTGAGCCCGCGGTGCAAGCCTGATGTTTCCCCCGCCCTAACTTTTCCGCTAAAACAATGGGGTGAACGTTCTGCTCATTGCGGGTCCTACCCATGTCCCACTGGATGAGGCTCGCTCCATCATCAACCGATCCACGGGTAAAACAGGCCTTGTGATAGCGGAGCTATTTCATAAAGCCGGACACTCCGTTTGTCTTTGGCTGGGCGAAGGCACCACACACCCTCTCCCACCGTCCCTGAATCGGCCCACACAATTTCATACCCTTACAGATCTTGAAGGATTGATCTTAAAAACCGATCTAACCGCATTCGATGTGATTCTTCTGCCTGCAGCGCTTCCCGACTACGAACTCCATCAGGCCCTTGGCCCAGACAATCACCCCTTACCTACTAAAAAATGGCCAGGCTCTCTACCAAAAATCCTGATTGAGCTCCGTCCCAGTTCCCGCGTCTTGCCCAACCTACGATCTAAGGCTCCAAACGCTAAAATCATTGGCTGGAAGTGGGAGGCTGGAGCCAACCCAGAAGAAGCAATCCGCAGTGCACAACAACAGTGTCTGAGCTGTAAAACAAGTGCCTCCGTACTGAACGGGCCTGCCTACGGAACGGGCTATCTCTTGATCCCCGCAAAGGGTGAAAACGTGCCCTGTGCAGATGCTCGGGCCTTGGGAGAAGCTCTACTTCAGTTCTTGAAGGGCTAACTGCGCCTAAAGAACGTAAAGAATCGAGTAGAGAAAGATCCAGACCACATCCACAAAGTGCCAGTAGTAGCCAGTCAGCTCCTCAAAAGTGTGGGATGGGTCGGGGGCTTGACCTGAAAACAGCTTCATCTGACGCAAGCCAGCACGCCAAACGGCCATTAAAATTCCGAGCAAACCCAAAAACACGTGTAGGCCGTGAAATCCGGTCATAGTGAAGAAGCAAGAGCCATAGATTCCATAGGAGTTAAACCACATCCCCTCATGCTTGAGATGCATCCACTCCCATGCCTGCACCCCCAAGAAAATCGTTCCGAAAAGAGCAGTAAGGCCATACCCGATGAGCCCACTTCCGCCTTTTCGCATCCGAACCTCACCCCAGTGATAGGTAACACTACTGGCGAGTAGGATCACCGTATTGACGATCATAACCAAGTTCAGAAAAGTAGGCGGCATCTTTACCCCAATCTCAGGGGCTCCAGGGGGAGGCCAGGCTCCGGGCCCTTGGGCAATTCGCAGAACAATATATCCCCCAATCAACCCCGCGAAAAGCATCGCCTCAGAGGCAAGGAAAACAAGCATCCCGAACTTAGGCAGGGTAAATCGAGGCCCAGTAGAAGGCGTCTGAATGGGGTGGGTTGAGGAAAGTGTCGTGGTGCTCATGGAAAGAATCGATTTAGGGTCGAAGCGGGTCCTTGGCGATAATGAAATAAATCCAAAATGCAGTCATCAGGAGAGACCCCGCAATCAGAATTAAAAGAATCCGGAGATTCGCTTTTCCTAGAGGAGTCATAATCAACGGGAATCTGAAACGAGAAGAATCAGAAGAAGTGGCAAATATAAAATCGAGCTGAGAAAAAGATTTCGGGCTGTTGCGAGAGAAGGCTTCCATGCAAAAAAGCCTGCAAAATAAGTGTACCCAAAACCTAGAAGGATCGCTCCAGCTCCATACAACCAACCTGCAGCCCCAAGCGCGACAGGAGCCAT
>JASGCJ010000006.1:38456-45405 GCA_030054195.1 Minisyncoccota bacterium | reverse complement strand
GTCCACCTCTTCATAGGTGTGTAGACAAAAAGATAAAGGGCGAGTGTGGCCGCAGCTAAAAAAGCCGCAGGAGCATGGACTCCAAAGTAAAGCGTGGCTAACCCCACCCCTGCCATGCCTGCTCCGCCCACGAGTGCCTCGTCAGGGCTAATCCGACCCGCTGGAAGTGGACGATTTGCAGTTCGCTGCATTTTTGCATCCAAATCCCGCTCCAGCCACTCATTCAAAACGGCGGCTGCAGCGGCCACCAAAGAGGTGCCTAACAGGGTGAAAACGGTCCGCCAAATCTCCATATGACCTGCAGATCCACAATATAAGCCGACAAGGGTGGTAAGGAGGACCAGGAGGCTAAGACGAGCCTTAGCTAGTTCAGACCAGTCCTGAAGCCATGCGCGGAACACGCCCCATGAGGACCGTTCCTGTACAGCGGATGGAGGCGACATATTCATCGAATCAACTCCCTCACCTTGCGAACTCGCAAAGGCCTCTTAGTCATCACCACGGGAGTTGGGCTCAAGGTAGTCCGCCAAGAGGCGAAACCCAATAACCACCCAGTTAGCGTCAGGCAGGCCCCAATAAGCACATGGAGTGTTGCAACTTCAGGCAAGCGACCTGTCCAAAGTATCGAAATTCCAATGAAAACCTGCGTAACGGCCAGAAAGACCCACCCAACCATTCCCCGACTCCACCAAGACGGGGTCGTTGTGGAACGAACGCTCCAGATTGCGCCAGCCAAAATTCCCACACCTGCCAAAATTCCAATGGAGCGATGTAAAACCTGCCAAAGGATGAGGGTCGTTGTAGTCTGCGGCCAACCCAACTGCGTGCCTCGATACTGGTTGATTGTTTCAAGGACACGACTGTCCCAAAAGGCAGGCATCCACTCACCATAGATTTTAGGAAAGTCTGGAATGGATAGAAATCCAGGCCCCTCATGCCGCATCAATGCACCCAAAATCGTCTGGGTAAAAACAAGAAATGTCATGGCCCATACCATTTTGGATCGGCTTTTCGCTAAATCATCTCCTCGTCCACATTTTTTCCAAAAACCCGAAAGAACAAGAGCGAGGCTACCCGCAACAAGCAGGTAACCCTGGGCTAGACATCCGTGGAGTAACCCCAAAACCCAAGACCCTTGAAGGACTCTTTGCCCACCGAGAATCCCCTGAACGACAACAAGTACAGAGGCTGTGACAGCAAGTTTCCTGGCCAATCCCCTTGGCTGAGTTGCAAAAACCAGTCCTGTTACAAGAAGGGTGATGAAACCTACCCCAGAGGCAACCAAACGATGGGAGTGCTCGAGAAAAATGTGCAAGGAGCGGGTCATTCCAGACCAAGGGTAAAGAAACATGTTGTGTCCAAAGGTTCCAGGCCAATCAGGGACCGCCATACCCGCAACACGGGTCGTTACCTGACCTCCTAGGGTGATGAGGAAAAGGATCGCACCAACCAAAAAACAGGCTGTGCGATAAGCCGCCTTACTCCAGAAACTGGCCTCCATTAGCCAACCGGGACTTTTGCGGGCGAGGACTTGGGCACAGACGCGTCTGGATAATCAGGCTCTGTCTGCATGATGTAATCCCTGGGGTGACCTGGGACGCTGTAGTCGTATGCCCCACGGTACACTTTAGGTGTTGTGGCAAAGTTTCCGTGTCCTGGAGGAGAGTCCACCGTCCACTCCAAGGTCGTGGCATGCCAAGGGTTTTTCCCAGCAGGCTTTCCGTACTTAAGACTACGAAAGAAGTTCCAGAAAAAGAGAAGCTGGGAAAACCCAAGTCCGATCGCTGCAAAAGTGATGAACTGGTTAATCGGTTGCAGTGAACGAAGGTGTTCGTACGCTGTTGGATCCGCAATTCTGCGCATCATTCCCCCAAGTCCAACATTGTGCATCGGGAAAAAGCAGAGATTGAAAAATACAAACGTTAAGGCGAAGTGAATTTTTCCAAGTGTTTCATCCAACATGCGCCCGAACATCTTCGGATACCACGTGTAGATGGAGGCGAAAATGGCGAAAATGCTTCCACCAAACAGAACATAGTGGAAATGCGCCACAATGAAGTAGGTGTGATGAACAAAGATGTTCACGGGGGTCGAGGCCATAAAGATTCCGGAAAATCCGCCGATCACAAACATGGCAACAAAGGCTAAGGCGTTGAGCATGGCGGTCGTGAAGTGGATCGATCCACCCCAAAGAGTTCCCAACCAGTTAAAGGTTTTAATGGCGGAAGGAACTGCGATCACCATGGTCGACACTCCGAACGCCGCAGAGAGAACAAGGTTCATTCCCGAGACAAACATATGGTGCCCCCAGACAATAAATCCGAGAAAACCGATTGCGATCATCGCAAACACCATGGCCTTATAACCAAAGACGGGCTTGCGACTGAAGATACTCAGCACATCGCTCGCCATACCCATGGCAGGAAGGATCATAATGTAGACCTCAGGATGCCCGAAAAACCAGAAAAGATGCTGCCAAAGCAAAGGTTGCCCACCTTGGGCAGGATTAAAGAAGCTCGTACCGAAGTTCAGATCAAGAATGAGCATGGCTCCAGCCGCGGAAAGAACAGGAACTGCCAGAAGAAGAAGGAATGCCGTGATGAATAAAGCCCACACGGTGAGAGGTAGGCGGAAAAACCCCAGCCCAGGCGCCCTCATGTTCACAATTGTTGTGATGTAGTTAAAGGCACCCATAATCGACGCTAGGCCGTTCACAAAGATACCAGCGGCCCAAAGGGTCTGCCCCATTTTTGTTCCGTTGTAAGCAGCGACGCTACTTAAGGGCGCATAGGCCGTCCAACCCCCCGCCGCTGCTCCACCTGCCACAAAAAAACCAGCCAGCATAACGAATCCAGATGCGACAAAAAACCAGTAGGACAACTCGTTGATTAAGGGAAACGCCATATCCCCTGCCCCAATTTTGAGAGGAATGAGATAGTTCCCAAAAGCGCCAATGAGCAGAGGCATGACCACCAAAAACACCATCACCGTTGCGTGCATGGTAAAAAGCGCATTGTAAAACTGCGGATTGATGAATGGAAGAGCGATTGGGTTTCCGACATCCCCGTTCGTCATGACTTGGGTGGACGGAAAAGCCAACTGCCAACGTAGGAGGAGCGCCAACGCCCCACCCAATAGAAGAAATGCCAACGAGGTGAAGAGGTACTGAATTCCAATAATTTTATGATCCAACGACCACAAATACTTTTTCCATCCCGTGGCCTCTTCGTGACCGTGACCATGGGATTGACCTACGTGGGTTGCAGCGATTGTGCTCATACTTTTCTCTCCTCTTATTTTTTGACTAGGGATACAGGAACCGGATTCGATTTATCAACACTTGCCGTAGGCGCAGTAGCCTTGCTCTTCGCCCAATCTTGATAAGCCGACTCCTCGACTACAGCCAACTTGCCGAACATTTTGTAGTGGCCCTGTCCGCACAACTGGTTGCAGGCGAGTTGAAAATTTCCCGTCGCTTCAGCCTTGAGCCACACAAAGTCATACACGCGCCCAGGGACCATGTCTTGATACAGGCGAAACTCGGGAACGTAAAAAGCGTGGATAACATCTTTGGAGCCCAAATAGAGCCGAACGGGACGATTGAGCGGAAAAACAATGTCGTTATAGGTCGTAAAATCATCCATCCCATCGGGATCGGCGGGATCAACTCCAAAAGGGTTATCCTTACCCACTTTTGAGGCAACCATCTTCGCGAGCTTTCCGTCCGGACCAGGATATCGCACATTCCAACCAAACTGCTCTCCCACCACCGCTACAGGCAGGGCGTCCGCAGGGGGAGTACGCAATCGCATTTGGGTCCACTGCTCATTTCCATAGATTGCCAAAGCCAAAAAGATGAATACAGGAATGGTAGTCCAGATCACCTCAAGCGTGTTGTTTCCGTGACTATGAATGGCAGGAACTCCTGGCCGGGCACGATATTTGACTAGGAAGTAGATCATGACAGAAAAAACTGCAACTGCCGTAACCCCAGTCAGCCAAAGGATAAGGTAAAAGATGAAATCGATCTCGTGCCCGAACATGTTCACATTTCGGGGCAACCACCAGACACTGGTCTGACGAACCTCAGCGTGTGCAGGCGAAAGTAGAGCCAAGAAGGACATCAGAACGACCCCTGTGAAACGTCTAAATGGTAAAGGCATGAGTGGAGTCTCCAACGGATTCGAAAGATTTCAACTCCTACCAAGGACTTTTCGCCCCCCCTGCTAGCCTTACTAAATTTTGGTTAAAAATGAGAGGGAAAATGGCCTGTAAATTTTTCTAATAGTTAAGGCCAATTGGTTAATACTTCTAATGCTTCCTTGATGAATGCGTAAAGAGTCTCCATTTTCACCTATCGCCCAATCCAGTAGACCCCATGCAATTTCACTCCTAACCCAACATGGCCAACATATTTCCCCGTTTCAGCAACTGGTTACCAATCAAGATTCTTGTATGCCTCACCATCATCGCAGTGAGCATTGTTTCAGGCATGTCTTACTACTTCACTCCAAAATACACTCGGGTGGGATACCAACCCACCCAACCCGCCGCATTTGATCACTCTCTTCACGTTAACCAACTCGGGATGGATTGTCGCTACTGTCATACGGGCGTCGAAAAATCTTCCCACTCCAATGTTCCAGGAACCCAAACCTGCATGAACTGTCACACGCAAATTAAATCGCAAAGCTCCAAACTCAGCGCAGTCCGGGATTCATGGAAAACTGGAAATCCTGTGCCCTGGGTTCGGATTCACAAGGCTCCCGACTATGTTTATTTCAACCATGCAGTTCACGTGAACCGAGGCGTCAGTTGCGTGGCATGCCACGGTCATGTGAATCACATGGAAGTAGTCTACCACGCCAAACCACACAGCATGGGTTGGTGCTTGGAATGCCATCGCGCCCCAGAAAATCATCTGCGCCCTTTGGATCAAGTCACCAATTTAGACTGGGAGCCCCCGACTGGGACGACGCAACGAGAGATCGGAGAAAAATTCGTTAAGGAGTGGAATGTGAAACCGCCCGTAAGTTGTAGCGGTTGCCATCGATAAAACCATGAAACGCACCCTGACTCATCCATCCCCTGCTCCGAATGGTCGCACCTATTGGCGTAGTTTGGGCGAATACTCGCGGACACCAGACTTTGAAGAGTGGCTTCATCGGGAATTTCCCGCAGGGGCGGCGGAGTGGGATAATGACCCGCTTTCTCGAAGAAACTTTTTGCGTTTGATGGGCGCCTCGCTTGCCTTGGCGGGACTCAGCCTTTCAGGCTGTCGCCGCCCTGAAGCGCACCTTGTTCCCTTCACCCAATCTCCTGAGTGGGTGATCCCAGGGAAAAAAATGTCTTTTGCGACGGCTCAACCGCGAAGACGTGGCGCAGTCCCGCTCCTCGCAACCACATTCGATGGTCGACCCATTAAGATGGAAGGAAATCCTCTCCACCCGTTGAGCCTGGGTGCGAGCGATAATTTCTCGCAGGCCTCCATCCTTGATCTTTACGACCCGGCTCGCCGCCAACACCCCACTCGATCCGGGAAAAAGATCTCTCCTTCCGAATGGGATGCAGAGATTGCGAGAATTCGCGATGAATCCACCTCCACAGCAGGATCCTCTTTAGCGATTCTCGCGGATGAACTTCTCTCCCCCACTCGAGATCGCCTTCGCGCTGAACTTCAAAAACAGTTCCCGCAGGCGACTTGGGCGACATACGAACCCTTAGCACCCGGAAGGGACCTTGAGGCTTCCTCTCTCGTCTTTGGCGATAACACAGAATTTCGAACCAACCTGTCCGCCGCCTCGACAGTTCTTTCTCTGGACTGTGATTTTCTTGGTTCCGACGAAGGAGATATTTCGGATACGCGTGGTTTTGCCGCTGGTCGTCGAACCCGTAAACCCGGTGACTCCACAAACCGCCTTTATGTTGTGGAGCCACGCTTCTCCCTCACGGGAACCATGGCAGATCATCGACTTCGACTGCGGTCGGGTTCCGTAGGTCCCTTCTTGCTGGAACTCGCCCGACAGATTCGGACAGCCAAGCCCAATGCTGATCTTAATGCTCTTCTCAGCCAATCCCCCGATCTCGCTCTTCCCGAAGGTGTGGACCCCGCGTGGATTCGTGAATGTGCGAATGACCTGGTCGCCCATGGAAAGCAGTCGCTTATTCTCGTGGGACGACGACTTCCTGTTTCCCTGCAAGCTCTCGCTCTTGCTTTGAATGCCACATTGGGGGCGGTTGGTTCCACTCTCATTGTTCAACCTCGGCGATCGATCCCCTCCTCAAACATAAATCAACTCGCCGGTAAGATCAGAAGCGGCACGATTCGCACTCTCATTATCCTAGGGGGAGATCCCGTATACAACACCCCGGCGGACTTGAACTGGCCCGCACTTCAATCTTCTGTCCCAAACACAATTCACTTAGCGCACCTTCCGAACGCGACTTCAAAGCAATCCACGTGGTCGATTCCAGGAACCCACTATCTCGAGTCTTGGGGTGACGCACTCGCATCCGACGGCTCTTACCTATCCATCCAGCCGATGATCCAGCCTCTTTGGGACGGCCAAAGCCAAGTCGACCTGCTCTCCAAACTTCTTGGGCAACCCAAACCCATCGGGCCCGGATTGATACGGGACACTTTTGCACAACGCACGAATCTCTCAGGCGAAAAACTCGATCAGGCTTGGAATGATTTTGTAAGGGAAGGTTTTCTCGCCGCTTCTACCCCCACACTTCCCCCCCGCACGCCAAACCTTAACTCAGTGGCAGGTCTTCTTTCGAAGATAGAAAATAGTGCTGCTGAGGACATCTCCTCCCTTGAGTTTAACTTCATCCAATCGGGCGCAGTGGACGACGGTCGATACGCCAATAACGGTTGGATGCAGGAGTGGCCTGATCCCATGACGAAACTGACTTGGGACAACGCGATTCTCATGTCGCAAGACAC
>JASGCJ010000006.1:0-38356 GCA_030054195.1 Minisyncoccota bacterium | reverse complement strand
ATTCCAAAGAATCAGAGTTTCTACCCAAATCCAAAACTCGATGGCCAACATCAGTGGGCCATGGTGGTCGATCTGTCTACTTGCACGGGATGCAATGCGTGCGTCACCGCCTGCACGGCAGAGAACAATATTCCCATCGTTGGAAAAGATCAGGTGATGAAAGGCCGAGAAATGCACTGGATTCGTGTGGACCGTTACTTTACGGGCGAACCCGATGCACCCGAGTCCGTGTCACAACCTATCGCCTGCATGCAGTGCGAAAATGCCCCCTGTGAAACGGTTTGTCCTGTAAACGCGACCGTCCACAACGAAGAAGGCCTCAACGTGATGGCCTACAATCGTTGCATTGGAACCCGCTACTGCGCGAACAACTGTCCATACAAAGTCCGTCGATTCAACTTCTTTGATTACAATCAAAGGGCTTTGGACAAGCTCTACTGGGGTCCTTTGGCGCCTAAAGGCACTGAGGAGACCATCAAGCTCCAAAAGAATCCAAACGTCACGGTCCGTATGCGTGGGGTGATGGAGAAGTGCACCTTTTGCGTTCAAAGGATTGAGGATGCAAAGATTACCGCTCGGGTACGTGCCCGCGATTCAGCCGATTTAAAAATCCCTAAAGGAACACTGAAAACCGCCTGCCAACAGGCTTGCCCAGCCGAAGCGATTGTCTTTGGAGACCTTTTAGACGAATCCTCCGAAGTCACACAGCAACGCGCCCTTCCGCAAAACTACTCGCTCCTTGAATATCTAAATGTTCGGCCTCGCCTTACCTACTTAGGTCGAATCCGAAATCCGAATCCTGCCATGCCAGGAGCAAAGACGTCTTACAATACCCCTCACGGTCACGGGGAATCACACGCCGAGACAACTCACAATAACCAGGAGTCCTCATCCCATAAGAACGAGGGAGGACATAAATGAGATCGTCCGACTCTTCAGCTCAAGCCGCATTCGTCAAGGCTGCTGACTATCTAGAGAGGCGCCCGCTTGTCTCCAACCATCGACCGCTTTCTTGGATCACTCAACACGTTTGCCAAATTGTCGAAGAACGCGCCCCCAAGTGGTGGTGGATTCTGACTATTACTTTCGGAGCGATGGCCGCCCTAGTTCCGGCAATGCTGACCTATCTTGTCTCCACAGGAGTCGGCGTCTGGGGACTCAATGTTCCGGTGTGCTGGGCTTGGGATATTACAAACTTCGTTTTCTGGATCGGAATTGGTCACGCAGGAACCCTCATTTCCGCCATTCTCTTTCTTACGCGCCAAAAGTGGCGGACTTCCATCAACCGCTCAGCCGAAGCGATGACAATTTTTGCCGTTATCTGCGCAGGAATCTTCCCCGCCTTTCACGTCGGTAGGGTCTGGATGGCATGGTTTCTGGCCCCTGTCCCGAATGCGAATGCGATCTGGCAAAACTTCCGAAGCCCACTTTTATGGGACGTCTTTGCGGTGTCCACCTACTTCACAGTTTCTCTCATTTTTTGGTATCTAGGACTCATTCCAGACCTTGCCTCTCTTCGTGATCGCGCCACAACCCGCCTTCGTCAAATGGCCTATGGCCTTCTTGCGCTGGGTTGGCGCGGGTCCAATCGTCACTGGACTCACTACGAAAAAACTTACCTAATTTTAGCAGGCATATCGACTCCGCTCGTACTCTCTGTCCACAGCGTTGTGTCCTTCGACTTCGCTACATCGATCGTGCCTGGTTGGCACACCACGATCTTCCCTCCCTACTTCGTGGCGGGCGCAATCTTTGGTGGTTTTGCCATGGTTCTCACACTCCTGATTCCATTCCGTGAGATCTACAAGCTTCATGATCTTGTGACTGACAAACACATCGACAATATGTGCAAAATCATTCTTCTGACAGGATCTCTCGTCGGATACGCGTACTCGATGGAGTTTTTCATCGCGTGGTATAGTGGAAACCCGTTTGAGATCTATGCTTTCACGAACCGTGCGTTCGGTCCTTACTGGTGGGCGTATTGGGCAATGATCACCTGCAACGTAGCCGCACCCCAACTGTTCTGGTTCAAGTACTGCCGTCAGAATCCGTGGGTCGTTCTTGCGATCGTCATGTTTCCCAATACCGGAATGTGGTTCGAGCGTTTCGTAATTATTGTCACCTCCATTCACCGAGATTTCCTTCCTTCTTCCTGGGGTTACTTCTCCCCCACTTGGGTTGATATCACCCTTTTTATCGGGACGATCGGGCTGTTTAATTTTCTCTTCCTCCTCTTTGTTCGATTCCTGCCCATCATCAATATGTTCGAAGTCAAGGGGATCACTCCTCAAGCAGATCCACACGCTGAGGACCACTCCACATCCCTAAATCACTCCTCGCACTCTGACCCATCCCTAGGCACCCGAGTTCACGCATGAATCACGCAACAAAAACACTTTACGGGTTGGGAGCCGAATTCTCCTCCGCAGCCGGCCTCTTAGAGGCCGCGAAAAAGATCTATGCTCATGGATTCAAGAAATGGGACGTCTACTCCCCTTTCCCGATTCACGGAATGGATCATGCGATGGGATTCAAACGGTCCCGCGTCTCCCTTTTTTCTCTTATCGGAGGATTTACCGGACTAACCACAGGCTTTGTACTGATTTATTACACCTCTGCGTTGAACTACCCACTCATCGTCCAAGGAAAACCCTACTTTGCCCTCGAGCCATCCCTACCTATCTTTTTTGAGCTGACCATCCTCTTGACTGCTTTTGGAACTGTTTTGGGTCTGCTTCTATTAACTCTCCTTCCCCGTCTTCACCATCCCGTGTTTAATTGGGACCGATTCCAGCGTGCAACGGATGATGGATTTTTCCTTGTTCTCGAGGTCACAGATCCCAAGTTCGATCCTACCGCGAGCCGTCAACTCCTTCAGGGAATGGGCGGAACTCATATTACCGAGATTTATCAGGACCCTGAAGAGGATCCACATCCCGTACGAGCGGAGGGAATCGCATGAAGGGTTTCATCCGCACCTTCCTCGCAATCTTTGGAGCCATCGGCCTTGCCATTGTGGCAATTGCCGGGTTCCGCGGGGATTTCACTCAACGAACCCCAATCGAAATTTTTCCTGACATGGATCGCCAGCCAAAATATAAATCACAAACTCCTTCGCCTATTTTCACCGAAGGGAGGGTTGACCGTGTACCACCCTACGGAACGATTCCATTTCATATTGCGACAGATCAGCCGTATCGGCTGACAGGAAAGATGGGAAATATGTGGGGCACCGGAATTCCTGTCACAGTAGATCGGAAGCTGCTTTCTCGCGGTCAGGAAAGATATCAGATCAACTGCCAAGTTTGCCACGGAGCGACGGGAGCAGGAAATGGCATCACATCCCAGTATGGCCTGGTCGGAGCTGCGAGTTACCACTTGGACAAATACAGGGAGATGGCGGACGGCGAGATCTTCAACACAATCACCCATGGAAAAGGCCAGATGGGGCCATACCACCACATCGATGTGGAGGATCGTTGGGCGATCATTGCCTATATACGGGCGCTGCAACTTGCTCAAAATGCACCGGCTGCACTCCTTCCCCCAGATGTTGCAGCAACAGGAAATAAGCCATGAGTCACTCTCCTACCCCTCTTCCCTCTGCGGAGAAGCTACGACTTGAAAGTCTCGGCATCTTACCCGTCCTACTTCCTGCCGTGGGTATCATAGGACTCCTTTCCGCTTTTATTTGGGGCTGGATCAGTAACCCCATGCAGTTGGCCTTCTCCTATCTTTTTGCGTTCACTGTTGGATTCACGATCTGTGCGGGGGCCCTATTCTGGACCCTTCTGCATCATGCTCTCGACGCAGACTGGTCTGTTCTTATGCGAAGAATTCTTGAGTCTATTGCTTCATGCTTCCCAGTTCTCCTTCTTCTATTTCTCCCGATCATCTTTCTTTTTTCAAAAGAATTATGGCACTGGATGACAACAGACCTTTCCACCGATCCTCTCTTGGCGTGGAAGAGCCCCTTCCTGAATGAGCCCTTCTTCTACATTCGGTGTGGATTCTATCTACTCTTCTTCTCCTTGGCGGGGCTCCTTTACAGAAACCTCTCCATGCGCCAGGACGAAGATGGTGATCCCCGCATCACCTTAAGACTTCGCCACACTGCGTATGGTTTTATTCCTCTCTTCGTTCTCTGCCTAACTTTTGCAGGGTTTGATTGGCTTATGTCCTTAGACCATCACTGGTACTCAACTATGTGGGGGGTTTATCTTTTTGCAGGATGCGCGCAATCCTCGATGGCCATTCTGATTCTTATTACAAATGGCTTGGTCCGCACTGGACACCTCAAAGGTCTATTTACCGTTGAACATAACCATATTATGGGAATGCTCCTTTTTGCATTCACAACGTTCTGGGGCTACATCTCCTTCAGCCAGTACTTTCTCCAGTGGTACGCTAATATACCCGAGGAAACATGGTTCTTCGTCTATCGAAATACCGGGAGTTGGTTCTGGTTCTCTGTTTTTCTCGTCGTAGGTCACTTCTTTATTCCGTTTCTTCTTCTTTTAACCCAACCCGCAAAGAGAACGAGTTGGAGGCTTTGCACGACTGCGGTTTGGGTCGTCGCAATGCACTGCGTGGATATCTACTGGATTATTATGCCGAATCTACAGTTACAAGAATCACGCCATGCGGGTCACGTGGCAGCCACAACGGGCTTCCATCCTCACCTCTTAGACCTTCTGACTCTGGTAGGCGTACTAGGAATCCTCGGACATACGATCCTTTGGTTGCTTTCCAAAGGCTCGATCTTTCCAGCACGGGATCCCCGGTTGAGGGACAGCTTAGCTGTGACAAATTGGCTATGAACGAAGCATCCAAATCCATTAGTCAACGTCGCCACCCCTATCTTCCAGGGCTCTGGCTAGCTGCAGGCTTTTTGGGTCTTGCCAGCTTGGCGTTTATCTTGCGGCCTTGGGGCGTGACTCCAGAGACGGTCACCGAAGCAGCAGCAAAAGGTCGTTTGGAAAAAATATCTAAACTTCGATTGGAACAGGATAAATCAGCAAACTCCTATGGTTGGGTAGATAAAACAAAGGGCATTGGTCACATTCCTATCTCAAAGGCGATGGAGATCATTGTTGCAGATTTGCGGACGAACAAGCCTCACGCCGCTTACCCCATCACAACCATCCAACCCTCCGCTATTACCGCAGCAGGAGCCCCGCTATATCCGGAATTACCTCCTACCGACCCCAATGCGGTTGCTGCAGCAATCAAGGCGGATGGGGGCGCACCCACCACACCAACCACACCTCCTGCAAAAAAACCATGAACGCCCCCCTTTCATCTTTTTCCAAGTCATCCCTTGCATCTCTAATCCTTTTAATTGGGTCTGTTAGCTGGGCGCTTTTAGGTGCTGGCCTCCAAGTCTTGGCAACACTTCAACTACTCGTTCCTTCACTTGCCTACCTACTACCTATTCCATGGATTGCATATGGTCATCTTGCCCCACTCACGACTTTTCTATTTACCTATGGGTGGATCACTTCCGGTTTTTTAGGTGTACTCCTTATTTTGATTCCACGCATCTCAGGGATACCCTTTCGCTACGGGAAGCTTCTCACCAGTGCGGCTCTTCTCTGGCAGATCGCCGTACTTATCGGCGTTGCTGAGATAATTTGGAATGGAGCTACAGGACTTACCTCTCTTCCATTCTCTCGATCAGTAACCTGCCTCTTTTTGGCCTCTTTTCTGGTTCTTGGAACCGGACTTACCCGTGGATTGGGTCGCTCGTGGAAAAGCGGGCCTCTTCTCCCAAGGCTCTATCTTCTAGCGGCACTACTCGCCCTACCCCTAGGACTTGGCACAGCAGAAATACTTCTTCGTGGGGGTCTTGCTCCTGGTGCACTTCAAATTATTGCCCAGCTTGTATGGCACTCCTTTCTTCATCACCTCTGGTTGACCCCTTTAGCCCTCGTTCTATTGTTCCAACTTTTGCCAACCCTTACGGGTCGTCCTGTCGGAAGTCTCTCTTTAGGGCTTCTGGCTTGGGGTGCGACAATCGGCCTCGGCGGATGGATTGGGATGAGTCTAGCAAGTGAGGGACCCGTGCCCTCATGGCTTCAAAGTGCTGGAGTTGTCGCAACGATCCTACTGGCTGTCGCTGTTTGGGGTAACGGAACACTGCTCAAACCACTTCTTGATGGGAAAATTGAGGAGTGCAGACGCCAAGTAGCACTACGATTTTTAGCTGTGAGCCTCTGGTCTTATTTTGTTTCATACGCATGGTTAGCGTTTCTTGCGATTCCAGGAATCCGACAAGCCACCACTTTCACCGTTGTCGCCCAAGCCACCCAATCTCTACTATTGTTCTCTTTTTATGGAAACGCTCTCGCAGGAGCGATCTATGCACTTCTTCCAGCGTCAAGGACCGTGGGTTGGCCTAGACACCCCGCACTTACAATCCACTTCTGGTTTTCGACACTGGGAATTGCATCTGTAGCGTCCTGCTATGGCATAGCCGGAATTCTCCAAGGGTTAGCCTTAAACGATCCAGGTGTACCTATGTCAACAATTGCAAGTTATCTCCGCCCCTTTCTATCCGTTGTTCTTTTAGGACAAATAGCTTGGTGGATTGGCCAACTTGCCTTTTCGACACTTTTTTTCGCCACTCTACTAAAGCTCTTTGAGTCCGTTGCGCCTGTCGCAATATTTCCACTTCCTCGCGATGAATCGCCTTCATCCCTAAACCCAGCACATCATTAAAAATGAAATCAACGCAAGCCCTCGTTCTGGTCTTTCTCGCTCTACTCTTCGCTTGGGCTGGGCAAATAGCTCTCGGCTTTTTCCAAGTTGGAAAGCTTGAGCCTATACTCAACGAAGAGACAAATTATACTGTGCCTCCTGTTCCCTCTGGACTCGCTCAGACCGGTTCACGTGTTTTTGCCGCCCAAGGTTGCCTAGAGTGTCACTCTCTCTCAGTCCGTGGACCTACAGGATCGGCAGATATTGCGCGTGGATGGGGGCCTCGAAGAACCGTTCCGAGGGACTACCTATTTCGCGAGCCTGCATGGATCGGATCTTCACGGATTGGACCCGACCTATCCAATATTGGAATCCGATTGCCAGATGCAAACGAACTGATGATGCATATATGGAATCCTCGCTTAAAGAAGGCTTCATCAACATGCCCTCCACATCCATGGCTTTTTGACCTGAAAGTTTCCGGGCCAATCATTGAAAAGGAAGCCTTACCCGTACCAAGTAAGGATTGGAAGCAGATCCTCCCAACATATCAGGCCAAAGCCCTTGTTGCTTACTTGCAGTCCCTTCATTCGGACTACTCATTGCCGGAGGCCCCACTGAAATGAACCCTTCTGAACTTCCCTCATTGTCCCAGGCTCCGTCCGAACGGCATGCCCCAATCCCTGGCTGGATTCTCGGCTTAGGGGTCATCCTCTCTTTCTGGGCAGGTGGATATCTGTTTTTTTACAGCGGTGGGTTTCGTGGTGATGTATACGATGCGGGTCAGATTACTTGGGGTCCAGTAAGTACGGGACCCGTGGCACCCCCAGATCCCAAAGTGATAGGCAAGCGTCTCTACACAGCGAATTGCGCCCAGTGTCACCAAGCGACCGGTTTGGGCCAAGCAGGTGTGTATCCCCCTTTAGCGGAGTCGGAGTGGGTAACAGGCTCGAAGAATCGCCTCATCGCCATACTCCATAAGGGAATCGCAGGCGTCATTCACGTCAAAGGGAACGTTTACAACAACAATATGCCAGCTTGGGGTGACGGAGCCCCAGTGCCGCTTAAAGATGACCAGATTGCGGCAATCCTTACCTACATTCGTAGTGACTGGGGAAATAATGCAAGTCCGATCCAAACAGATGAGGTAGCAGCAAAACGCAAGGCGTTGGCATCCATGACCAATCCTTGGACAGAGGCAGGACTTTTAGCCATTCCTGATGATTCAGCTACTCCCCCTCCCACAACCAAGTCCCCGGCAGCTACACCCTCCACTCCTACACCCCCCTCAAAGAAATAGGTTCCGCCCCCAACTCTACTCAGATAGATCTCTGAGAAGTTTAAATAAATACTTCGGATTTGCTCAGGCGAGAAAAAGTGGGGCTATAAGGCAATTCAGATTCGTAAAACCTACTGGGAAGCTCTGATGAGCTTTTGAAAATCAGGCTCACTTTGGAGCTGTTGAAAAATCGGTTCAATGGCAACTTTCTCACGCATAGGAAGCCCCCCAAGTCGAATGGCTTCCCTTAAGTTTTTATAGAAATCTACTCTATTTCCAGTGGCCATATAAAACTTCACCATCCCAAGCTTCACTTCCGCATCCTCAGGAACAAGCTTTTCAAGTTTCTTCCCATAGTCGATTGCCATAGGGACTCGATTCTGGATCGCAAAGTAGTTCACAACATCTCGTAGAACATCCACATTTGTCGCAAATAGAGCAGCCCCTTGGGCCACTAGGGGATCCGCTTTGACGAGATTTCCATCCTCGGAATATTTGCCAAGCAACTCTTGAAATACTTTCACATCCTTAGATTTTCCACTCCACTGAGTCTCCAAAGCGTCAATCTCCTTTGCTAAAGCAATCCGTCTTTCACAGTTCGCCAAAAGCAGGGCTAGTAATCCATTATTCGGATCAGCCTTAGAAGCCTTTCCGAGAATATCCCTCAACTCAGAGGCTCGATTCTGTTTTAACAGAAGATCTGAAAAGTTATTCAGGGTCTCTGTATTCCCTGGCCATAACTCCAACGCCTGACGATATGCCTGCTCAGCTGCCTGAGGCATTTTGCGCCACTTGTAGATATTTCCACCTGTATTTCGAAGCTTTGAGAAAGATCTCTGTGCATCAATATCATCCTCGAACCGAGGGTCCTTCTTTAGATGGTCTATATACTCTCTCCAGTAGTCCATATCCCCCTCCACCAGCTCAGGGTTGAGGACAGGAACAGGATCTTTCTTAATTTCATAACAAAGCCCGTGTGGAACTGCGTTTGGATAGGACCACTCCATCGGAAAACTTTCCTCAACAAAGAAGGCTCGTTGATCTTTGTTCCTTTGCCAAATCCACTCCCCCACTAACGAGTTTAAAACTGTTGGGTCGGAATTAGGATCAACGGCTGAAGGATCTCTTTGCCTTTTTTCGATCGCTGCCTGATAAATTGCCATAATATCTTCCTGCCGTGGTAATACCAAGGGGGCCTTCGGAAAGTGTTTGTCTCGTCCTAGCCACTTGTCGATCCATCCACGCACAGCAGGTCGATCGGTCGAATAGTGATTTCGGATGTACTGATTATAGAATGCATCCGCCAAGGCATTCTGCGTAATGATGTATAGATCGCGCCGATCGAAGTTTGGATCTCTCTTATTCCTCTTATCCTCAAAGCTCTCCGATAAGATCATATAGGTAGGCACAAAACGACCAGGGTCGGTACCTCCGAAAACAAAACTGTCCTTAGGCAGGTCCGCCAGCATATCTCTTCCATACATCCACCCAAACCAGTGATCCCGTTGACTACAAAAAGTTAAATTTTGTCTGAAGCTAAAAGCAGCAATGACACCCCCCAGTGCTATTGCAGTAACAGTTGCGAGGAATGGTTTTTTCGCCCACCGCTGGATCGCTAACCCGAACCCCAAGCCTGCCAAGAGAACGAAAAATGCATGGGAAAATCCCAAGTATGGCATGTAAAGCAACCAGGCGGCTTCGTCAGCGCCTGCCTGATCAAAGGCGGGCTGGAGGAATCCTGCCAAAAGAAAGCCTAGAGCCATCACCTGGATCCAAGTTCGACTAAGACGAGGGAGCCCACCTAAAAAGGCCACGGAAGCAACAAGTGCCAGAATCGATAAAGGAGTGAAATTGGCGACAATTTTGCGCCAGTATAGCTGGGAAAACTTTCCTAATGTTTCCCCAAATGATGCAGTGGGAGGAGATCCGGGTGGAGGTGCAGGCGGATCAAGAAGCTCTTGGGGAGCCGCACCCATAGCCCGACCCACAGTTTTCAGAAGCTGGTCTGAAAGTTTACCTGAATATTGACTGCGGTTGACCGAGTAAAAGAACCCTTCCTTTGTACTCGTAAAACCCCAGTTCATGGGAGGGTTCGTCTCTGATGCCAAAGGCATATAGGAGTAAGGCAATAGCCCCATAATCACCGCTAAAAGAACCCACAAGCCCATTCTCCAGTGAGTCAATCTTCGCCTAATGATCAACCATAAAACGAGTGCAATTCCCACACACCAAACAAAACGGACTGAGGAGTGCCACGTAGCGGATTCACCTGAAATACTGCCGAAACCCAAGTAAACGAGTCCTGCTGAAACACAAAGATATAGAAGACCCTCAGCCAAAAGATCTCGCCGCACTAAAAGCATCACGACGACTGGAAGTGGTGCCAAAGCAATCATCAAATGGTGATTACTCATCCCAAGGGCAAAGAAGAAAGCAGACCATGCCAATCCGTTTGTCCACGCAGGTTCTCTCACCCAACGATAGAGAACCCATATGTAGAACATTACAACCAAGACGTGTAATCCGTATACCTCGGCGATGACCGCCTGCGACCACATCGAAACACTGCATGCGAGTGCCACTGCCCAAGCGATGGCCAAAATCTGAGCAACACGCTCTCTCACCCCAACCCACCGCAAAGAATTGCAAAGGATAAGCCCAACAATTCCTACTGCTAGGGCTGAACAGAAACCGGAAAAAAGGTTAACCTCCCACGCACCGTTTCCAAATGGGAAAAGCTTAAAAAGATGAGCCCCAATCGTCCAAAGAGGATACCCAGTCGGATGAGGAACCCCCACATGAACAGCCGCTGTTAGAAACTCGCCCGAATCTAAGAGACCGACATTGGGTTGAGCCGTAAAGAAATAGATACACTGCGCAATTAAGCAGCTGACACCTGCTGCAACCCAATCCGTCCGTTCAAACGGCCATTGCCAGCGCATTTTTTCCGGTAAGCTGGATTGGTTCAAGGAAATATCCTCCGTACTGATAGCTGAAGCACCCTTTTCGCAGCCTCAAGCGCTATCTGAACAGACATTTTAGAGCTGCCTTCCCTTCTCTCTGTGAAAATGATTGGCACTTCTACAATCTTGAATCCCCCCTGCCATGCGAAGAAGTGAAGCTCGACTTGGAAGCCATACCCTTGGGCAGTGAATTTCTCCCAATCCAACTCCTGCAATACACGACGCCGGATCGCTTTGAAGCCACTGGTCGGATCGGTCAACGGCAAACCGGTCAAGCTCCTCGCATAGAATCCACCGAATGTGCTGATCCAGAGTCGGCTTTGCGGCCAATTCAGAATTCGTATTCCATTTAAGTAGCGTGAGCCAACTGCCATATCAGCCCCTTCACTTAAAGCTTCCAAAAGTCGAGGAACATCCGCTGGATCGTGAGACAGGTCGGCGTCCATTTCGACAACAGCATCATATCCCATTTTCAGAGCCCATTGAAAAGCAGCACGATAGGCTGAACCTAAGCCCGCTTTTCCAGGACGTTCCAAGATATGAACTCGTTTACCGTACATCGAATGGCTTTTTACTTTGCCAGCTGTTCCGTCAGGGGATCCGTCGTCGACAACCAGAACGTCGACAATCGAGGCTTTTCCCAAGACTTCATCGAGTGCCATCTGAATCATTTCTGCCTCATTGTAGGTAGGCAACACGACTAAAGGCTTCGTTATCTTATCATTTCGAACATGCTTATCCTTTGCAATGGAGAAGGCTTTTTTGCTGTTCGGTTGAATGGGCTTATCAAAATCCAGATCTTCCCCTTCCCACCACTTTTTAACAGTCCCCTTAGTAGTTGAAAAACGCAGATAAGCAGCCCCAACCAGAACAAATATCCAGCCCCCCAGTCCCAGTGCCAAAGAAAGCGAAACCCAGATTGGGGGAACAAATGCGAAAGTGACCTCCCGAACACCCTCACCGATTCTCGTTCCACATAAGGCTACTGCAACCCTCTGCACCTCGCTCTTCACTCCATCAACGACTACATGCCAGTCCGGGTGCCATGCTTGCGTCAATACTAGCCAGCCCGATGCCCCTTGGGGTGATATCTTCCAAAGAATTGGTCCTTCATGGCGGCACGTGGAAGAATCAAATAGCTGGAAGGGAGTTCCTTCCTTGTCTCTGAATCCGGAAGTTAATTCAACCTCCCCATTCTGCGGGTTCATAATCCCCGCCAAATCCGGATCGTTCATCTCGATTCCCTGAGTTTCAACAGGCAAGAAATAAAGCCGAACCAAACCCAAATCCGCCGTAGTGAACTCATATTTCGAAGGAGGTATTGAAACGTAGTTGCGAGCAAGGAACCCTGGCGCCAGAGAATTTGGATTTTCAAGAATTGTGAAGAACGAATTCTCGAAGATGGTTGGATACTGTTGTTTGAAAGCGGCCTGCAACTGTTCCGACGTGTCGACATCCTTTCGATCCAAAAGAATATATCGAACACCCTGCAAGCTTAGTGAAACTCTCATGAAATCGGCGCTTGAACCCCCCGCATCTTGGATGGCTCGAACCCCTTTGCTCATAAAGTATGCCTGAAAAGCCTCGGTTGATATTGGTCGACCCGTCAACTGCGGTAATTGCGTGTAAAAATAGCGACCAGAAAGTGGCAGTATCGATCCAGCCTTCTGCTGGCTCTTCAGGAACGATGCAGCCTCCAGAAAGCTTTCGTAGGTTCCCACCTCAAGTCCGGGCTTAAAGAACTTGGCGTAGTACGGAGTGAAATCGAGAGCAGCAACGATGATAACGACAGCAGGGAGCCAACTCCGAGTCTTACCAGTGCAAAATCGTGTGACGGCGAGCCCACCTACTCCTGCAAGACAAAAAGCTCCGCCGACCTGCCAGAAAGACCATGGAGCACGGACGGTCCCTGCCAGAGGAATTAGTTCAAAGAGGCGAAAACCTGGAAGAAATATATATACTACTAAAGCGATCGCGAAGGTCGGCCACTTCCACCGTCCATTGGGCCAAATCAACGCAAGAACAGCGATCGGCCCCAAGGCACTGATCCAGAAAATGGGCAGAACCCAGTCCTGAATTCCCTGAGCCGATTTCAGAAACTCTAGAATTCCTCCGAATCCGCTACGTGGCCCTAAGCTGAACCACTGGACGAGAAGAAAGAGAGCGATAAAGAGTTTGAGGGGGCCATCTAGAGGCGATTGTGACCCACGCCGACGAACCTCGAGAGCTAAAGATGTGGCAAGGACCACAATGATCCCCAAGTAAAAGCCACCCTCATCTACTGTGAAGTTACCGGGCATCCCCTGCATCAGGAGGCCCCCTCGGTCAAACCAGGAGAGTGGCGCTTTGATGGAAAAGCTGGATTGCCAACCGAGAAGAGGATCGCTCGAGAAAAGAGTCATTCGACTTGCCTCTCGAAGCCCAGGGAGTTGAGGAAAGATGCCTAGGACTAAAAATATGCCTGCGGCCAGAAGACAACCCCTTACCAGTGGCATAGTTTTGTGGGGATATTTGTAGTGCAGCCAAATAGCCAATCCAAGAGCCACTGGAGCAAATACAGCTGTAATTTTATTAAAAGTAAGGCTCATTGCGGCCACCGAGAGCGCCAAAACCACGACTCCCCTTCCCGAGCTACGAGTCGCAATTTCCAACAGTCCCCAACCAATCAAAGGCGGATACGGCATAGAGAAAATAACCGGCATATGCTCATTTCCAGCGAGGCGGAGAGCCGCCTGTGGTCCAAGGGCATAAAGAAAAGCGGCAATCCAACCCGCACGTTCGTCTCCGGTAAGACGTCGGATAAAGGCTGCCATCAAAACACCGGAAAATGCGAGGGAGAGGAACCCCAAAAGCTTGCACCCTAGGATTGGATTGTTGAAGGCGCCGCCCAGAACCATCCAGAACATCGTCAATCCAGTTCCTGCCAAGGGTGCGGTGGGGGCTCCCCCGAGATAGTTGGGCGTCCACCATGCAAAACCCTTGTTGGCTACAATCAAGTCCCATAGATCCTTCGCCTTGGCATAGTTAGCCAGAAGCTCTTGATTCGAGGGGCCTACCGCCATCCATCCGAATGAAAGAATTAAGCCTAAGACAAACAGAAGGATGGGCTCGAGGGAAAATATTGGCTTTCCCTTGGCACTCATATTTCCTTAACCAAACGCAAAACCTCACGGGCTACGAATTCAATTTCACGTTTTTCATTTTCAGGGTAAATCGGCAAAGCAAGAGTTTCACGTGAAAATCTTTCTGCCCAAGGGAAATCTCCATCTCGATAACCAAGATCCTGAAAGCATTCCTGCACATGAAGGGGTCGGGGATAATAAACTTCCGTCCCAATTCCTTGGACCTGAAGCAACTCGCGCAATCTATCCCTTTTCTTTTCCGAAACCCTGATAATAAACTGATTGAAGGTATGGCTAGAATGACAACGGAAAGGCCACAATAAATCCCGTTCGACTGCTGATTTTTGGGTTAAAGTCTCATTGCAAATACATTCAAGCGAAGTTGGGCCAGCGTATTTGGAACCGGAAAAAAGACTCAGGTAAGTTTCCGCATTCTCCAAACGTTGTTTAAGCCAGACTGATAGCTCTGGGAGTTTGGCCCGAAGGAATGCGGCCTGTAATTCATGGAGTCGAAAGTTTCCCCCAACCTGTTCATGAAAATATTTTTTCTTGGCGCCATGAACACGTAATTTCCTAAGTTTTTCTGCCAGTTCCAAATCCTGGGTGACCACCATTCCCCCTTCCCCCAAGGCGCCCAAGTTCTTTGTGGGGAAAAACGAAAAACACCCCAAACTACCAATTGTTCCGGCATACTGATTACCCACCTTGGCACCAAGAGATTGAGCGACATCCTCTACCACAGGGATACCAGCACGATTCGCAACCTTAAGAAGAGGTTCCATATCGGCTGCCTGTCCGAAAAGATGTACCGCCATAATGGCTTTAGTCTTGGGACTGATCGCTGCTGCAACAGAAGATATGTTAAGATTATAACAGCACGGCGCATTATCTACAAAAACAGGTCGTGCTCCCAGACGACTCACAGATCCGGCTGAGGCAAAAAATGTATAAGCAGGCACTATCACCTCATCCCCTGGCCCGACACCAAGGGCTTGCAAGGCCAGAAGAAGGGCATCTGAACCCGACGATACGCCAACAGCGTATTTAGCTCCTAAAAAGTCAGCAAATTCGTTCTCCAAAGCCTCCACCTCTGGCCCCAAAACAAAGCACCCGCTTGTCATAACCCTTTGAAAGGCCTCTGTAAGCTTACCCTTTAGGTTCTCGTGCTGTTTTTTAAGGCTAAAGATAGGAATTTTCACAGGGCAATTCGTATTTACAAGTTCTTGGACTCTAACGCCTTTTACTCTATACATCAACTTTGTTCGCGAAAAGATGCCCTTGAAAAATTCTACTTCTCGCAAAATATCAACCGCCCAAAGGAGAACACTCCGAAGGAAAACTTTGGCCTTTGGATTAGGCTTGGTGACCCTACTTTGGGCTAGTCTTTATCTGCCTAACCTTCGCACATCGCCTCCTTGGTATGGAGACGAAATTCTCACCTTAGATATCGGGAAAGCCCTTTCTCACGGCGATTTCGCCAATCGCGCGGTCTACTGCACTTTCAACTCGCCAAACTACAACTACCAACCTGGCTTCGCTTGGTGTGTAGGCTGGTTTTCCCGCGCGACGCAGGGCGACATCCTCGGAGGACGACTACTATCAACCTTGGTTGGTTTGGCCACAGCGGCAGTGGGATTTGTATTTTTCACACGGAAATTCGGTCTGGCTATCGGTTTTTTTTATTCCTTTCTACTTTTAGGATATGCACAGGCAATCATCCACTACCGCTGGATTTATCCCCACAACGTGGTTGGCCTTTCACTGGTAGCAGCTTCTGGATTTCTCCTCCGCCCCGCGGATTCCCGTAAGGATTGGAAAGTGGGATGGTGCCTAGCAATAGGTGCCACCGCCCACCTTTTGGCGGCACATGCGACGTTTGTGAGTGGCCTCTGCCGTTTGCTCCGACCGAAATCCTGGATTCCCGTCAGCCTGCCTCCCTTGATTATTTTTGGCAGCACCTTCGCGTTACTCAGTATGAAGTTTATGGGTTGGGTGGGTGAGGATTTCCACGCTTTGTTAGAGCAGTACGCCCGTTACAACGAGGAGAATGGGGCCGGGACGAAACTTCTCGTGAATGTGCTGAACTTTTTTACCCAGGATCTGTTTCACCTGCTGGCAGCCGGAGGATGTCTCCTAGTTTTCACACGCCGCACCTACCCTCTTGCCATTCTCAGTTTGGGGTTGGTGGTTTTACTCACCCGCAACCGCCAGAACCTTCCCTTGTTTTACTATCAGGCGATGGCCGTACTTCCCCTCCTAGCAGCGACCAGTGCAGTTGGCTACGGCCGTGCTTGGAGCTATCTCGTCCGGCGTTCCTCCCTACTAAGAAAATATCGCCGGGGACTACGCTGGCTTCTCCCTACCGTAGCCTTCGTGATTGCAATTCTACAGTTCCCTATAGTCATTGACGGAAGATTACCAGTTAGAATCACTCCATGGGTGGTCAGTTCCTCTTCCGATTACGAATCTGCCGCCCGCTGGTTGAATCAGAACACCCGCCAACAGGACCTGATCATCACCTACTGGAATCTGGGTTGGCTTCTGCATGCGAAAACTGCAGACATCCTAACGACGGCCGCTTGGGCCGGCTATCCCGCGGGAGATTACTTCCCCACGCCACCCGACCACGCCCGTTTTCGTTATCCTGCCGATCTTAAACAGGCAAAGTTTTTCGCGATTACAGAACTAGACGAACGCTGGGCTTTTGCTCAAGGACAAGTCATGACCTTTTTACAAGGTTCAGGCGTACAAACCTGGCCCCTTATTTTTCAGACAGGTTGCATTAAGGTTCTGGCCAACCCGGACTGGAGGCCGGAGTAACGTGCCCCCTCTTCTGGTCTGGGGCAAACAAGGTCTGCTGGCGCAGGCAATTCGGCGAACCTGGACCAACGATGGAACGATTTTGTTTTGGGGAAGACACGATCTGCCTGAAACCAGAGAACAACAACACCGTAAGATTTGTCGCCTAGCCCCTTCCGCTATCGTCAATGCCTCTGGGTTTACAAACCTAAGACGCGCCCAGGCAGCACCCCACTTGGTGAGAGAACTTCATGTGGAGACACCTGCTTTTTTAGCCACAGTAAGTCGAAATCTTGGAATTCCTTTCGTCACCACAAGCTCCGACTACGTCTTCTCAGGACATGGACGGATCGCATGGACCGAAACAGACCCGACGGAACCGATCAATGCTTATGGTCGAAGCAAGCTCGAGGGGGAACGGGCCGTACTCACTTCCAACCCGAACGCGAAAATCATCCGTACAGCAGGGCTGTTCGGTCGGGCTCAAGCAAGAAGCAAGATCTCCTTTCCTGAGAGAATTCTGCAACAAGCCCGGTTTGGGCGTGTTCCCGAAGTTCGCTCGGATCTGACCACCTCTATTTGCCATGTGGACGACCTAGCCACCGACATACTGAAAGTCCTGATGAGTTCTTCGAAGGGTATTTTCCATGTTGCCCATGCCGGAGGCGCAACTTGGCTACAGATTGCATGCTATGCCCTGAAATCCGCAGGGGTATCATCACAAATTAAAGCAATTCAGACCCCTGACTTCCCCCGCCCAGCATGTTCCACGCTGGCTACCAACCGGCCGGAAGTTCTATATGGGCGTTCAAGAGGAAAAACTTGGCAGGAAGCTCTGGGGGAGTTTATGAGAGGCTTCTGCGATGCTTAATAAAGTCTGCTTTCAAATAGTGTCGACCTGCCGCGTCTGCGGGCATGATAAGTTTCACCCATACTTGGACTTAGGCCAGATTCCCCTAGTCAATCGCTACGTGGAGCGCGGCGATGATCGGCCCGAGCCACGTTTCCCCCTCCGTATTCAAAAATGCGTCCGGTGCCACCTGAGTATGCTTGATTTGGTTGTGGACCCGAAGGTTCTGTACGATAACTACGCCTACCAGAGCTCTATCTCAAAGACTTTCCAAGAACACTGTGGTCGACTAGCCGATCAAGTGGCAAAGCTTTACCCCGAACGTTCCCTGAGGGTTTGGGAGATTGCGTCTAATGACGGTTGTATGAGCCTAGAATTCCAACGACGTGGCGCAAAAGTCCTAGGAATCGAGCCAGCGGCTAATCTTGCTGCTCTCGCACGCAGTCGGGGCGTGGATTCCGTGGCGGAATTCTGGAGTGAAAAAGTAGCCCGAGGACTCCAGGCGAATCATCCCGCCCCAGATCTGATCGTGGCCACCAACGTATTTGCGCATGTGGACAACCTACACGACTTCCTGGGGGGTGTGCGGGCGGTTCTACCTCAGCACGGACGCCTTATCGTAGAGGTCCCCTATCTGGTAAGTTTTATCCAGAAAACTGAATTCGACACAGCCTACCACGAACATCTCTCCTATTTTCTACTCCACCCAATTCGGGAAGTCGCCCGAAGAGCTGGCCTCGAACTTATCGACGTGGATTTACTTGAGATCCACGGGGGTTCGATCCGCGCGCATATCGGCCATGGAAATCCGGATCCAAAAGTCCAAAAACTCCTATTTGAAGAGGAACGCCTAGGTTTTTATGACGACAGGATTTACAACGAGTTTTCAAAACATGTTCAACAAATCCGGGACGAGTTGGTATCCTTTTTGTCAGGCCTGAGACATAAGGGCAGGACCATCTCGGCTTTTGGGGCCTCGGCCAAGGGGAACGTCCTTTTGAACTACTGCCAACTCTCCACCGAGACGTTCGAATACGTAGCGGATGACACCCTCGCCAAACAGGGAAAATTCTATCCTGGGCTCCGACTTCCGATCGTTTCTCGAGATACTCTCATTCGATCACCGACAGATTATTTGGTTGTTTTGGCTTGGAATTTTTACGAGGAGATCAAGACATCGCTCGCCGGATACATGGCGGGCGGTGGACGATTAGTTTGCCCCCTCCCCAACCTGAGAATCAACTAAAGTACGGCCTCCGGCTTCTCATCCCAAGGAAAGCCCTCGATATCACAGTCCCACTCCATCCTTCCTTCGTCATGAGGCGAATAAGTCTCGCTTGTCAGATATAGCATTTTCGACTCGAACGCACCCTCCACACGGTAGCCATGAGCCAAGCCAGCAGGAATCCGCAAAGCCCCCTCCGACCCCTCCTTCCACCAGATCGAGAGCCCCTCAAAAGGACTTCGCGTCTGGAGAAGAACAATTCGGAAAGATCCCGATATGGGGATAAAAAGGTCATCCTGTTTTTTATGAAAATGAAATGCTTTGGTCACTCCAGGAAGGGTCTTAGACATCGAGATTTGCTTCGGAACGATGTTCCGAAGAGAATCAACTTTCCAGATTTCTGCAAACCAGCCTCTCGCATCGGTATGAATTTGGAGGGGCGTCCAAACCGCACCGAGTGCGGCGAAGCCCTCTCCTGGTCTAGCCACGACGTGGCGGTGCGATATAACTTTGATTGGATCCATGAAAAAGAGTCCTAGCACGCGCCGTCTCCTTTGTCCCGTCTGCAGAAACCTAAGACTGGCCAAGATGCACTCCCCAGACAGTCCTCTTTGGAGGAGTTGCGCCCGATGTGGCACGTGGGTACTCCTCCCGAAAGATAAAACGGAGGCCTATCCTGCGGATTACTACGGGGGACCTGCGGCCAAGTTTTCGGGTTGGGCCCAGAATTTTCGCACACGCTACCATCGTGACCGGGCACGCGTCGTCCAGAAGAGACTAAATCAAAGGAACGGTAAGATTTACGACGTGGGTTGTGGAGATGGTCTGTTTTTAAAAGAAGCATCCCGGTTCGGATTGCGAATTGCAGGATTCGAGCCCGAACTTATGCCAAGAAGGCAGGCAGAAAAGCGCCTAGGGAAAAGCTTGGATCAAAGACTTTTTTCTTCGCTGAAATCGGAAAAGGCATCGGCCATCACCTGTTGGCAAGTCATTGAACATCTGGATGATCCCGCCTCCTTTCTTCGTGCATGCCGCCACCACTTGACCGACGGGGGAATCCTAACCCTTTCCACAGTAAATATAGACTCCCTCCAGGCAAAATGTTTCGGCAGTAAATGGCTCCATCTAGACCCCCCGCGTCACCTCTGGATTGGCAACCTTCATAGAGTGACCCAGCTAGTGAAAGATTCTGGTTTTGAGGTAGAAAAAGTTCGCTACAACAGCTTGGAATTTGGACCGGTAGGATGGGTCGACAGCCTTTTCAACTTGGTGGACACAAAAAGAGACCGATTGCTTGTCTCTTTAAAACAAGGATGTCGAGAGCCTCTGGACTGGCTTGCCTACATTCTTTCATTCGCCCTGGCTCCAGTGGCTCTTATTCTTTCCCTTTTGGAGGCTGGACTTAACAAGCCAGCCACGTTCGAAATTTATGCACGCCTTAAAAAAGATCGAGTACGCCGCCAAGGAGGATAATGCAAAGCCGCCCTCATAGTGTGCCACGCGTACCGAAAAAGATTTCCAGGAGCCACCGAGGAACTTTCGACTTCATAGCGAACCGGGCACGGGACTTCGGCCACCCGAAAGCCACGAGCCACGGCAAAACTCATGATGTCACTTGCAAAGGCGTGGCTTGAGTGAAACTCTTCTAATGGTGCTTGCACTAAAAGCCGGCGCGAATAAGCCCGCAGGCCACTGTGCCACTCTCCAAAACACGTCCCAAACCAGAGGTTTTGCCCGAAGGTCAGGACTCGATTCCCAAAATATCGGTAGTAGGGCATCCCACCGGACAGAGCTTCCTGTCGGGTGCGAATTCGATTTCCCTGAATGAGATCATACCAACCTCGTTCCACAAACCCTGCCAAAAGATCGATAATTGAGGGTTCGTACTGATAATCAGCATGCAACTCTACTACTACATCTGCCCCATCCGAAATGGCCTGTTTCATTAAATAACGAAGGTTTCCTCCGTAGTTAAGATTTTTGTTATGCCGAACTACCTCCAGCCCCAGTTCCTTAGCTACCTGACTCGTCCTGTCGGAACTGGAATCATCCCCAACAAGGATATTAGACTTAAGATTATCCGGAATGGCCTGAACAGTTTTAGCTAAAGTTTTTTCAGCATTATAGGCTAGGAGCATTATAACTGTTTTCATTTCTAAGCGCTCTTGAATAAAGGTGATTCGATTAAAGCAATCCACCAATCGATTGAATTCGACACAAGCGAGAAATCCTTTCCCAATAAATAAAGCATCGAAACTTTCATAAGCTTCCTACAGTAGCAAACGGACCTCAGGACTAAATCCCAAAAAGAACCCCCTGCAGAGAGTTGCCCTTATCCATAGTTCTAGGCAGTTTCTGCATATGGCTACATCCAACGGCGCAAAGTTCATCGTTCAAGGGGGAAAACCGATCCAAGGTGAGATCGAACCTCAAGGGAACAAGAACGAGGCCATGCCCCTCATGGCCGCTGCCTGTATGACTGATCAATCCGTCATCCTTCAGAATATTCCACAAATTGAAGATGTTCGTCTGATGGAAAAGATCCTTAACGATCTCGGCTTATCCACATCGGAATCCGACTCATGCCCCACACGGCGTACGCTAACTCTTCAGGCCAAGGCCAATCCCAAGTCGACCATCCATCCAGAACTAGGCTCGCGTCTACGAGGATCTGTCACTTTGGCTGGCCCCCTCCTAGCCCGCACAGGGGAAGTCACCCTGCCCCGCCCTGGTGGCGATCGAATCGGCCGACGTCGCCTCGATACCCATCTTCAAATCTTTGCCGCCCTAGGCGCCAAGATCAGTGAGTCAAAAAATGGATTACAAATTCAGGCAAAAAAGCTCCGCGGGGCCGATATCCTCCTTGATGAAGCCTCGGTCACTGCTACCGAAAATGGCCTCTGTGCTGCATCACTAGCAGAAGGAACTACGGTTATTCATAACGCAGCCAGTGAGCCCCATGTTCAGGCTTTGGCAAATCTCCTCAACGCCATGGGTGCGCAGATCAATGGTATCGGCACGAACACCCTTACCATTCAAGGTGTTAAATCACTCAAAGGCGCTACCCACCGAATCGGACCTGACTATCTTGAAGCCGGATCTTTCCTCGCTTTAGCTGCTGTAACGGGAGGAGCTCTTACAATTCGCAACAGTGCCCCGCAACACATGCGAATGATTCTCCAGACTTTTGCGCGGCTAGGGATACGAACTGAAATCAAAGGAGAAGATATTTATGTAGCAAAGAACCAGTCCCTCGAAGTTGAAAAAGAGTTCGGTGGTGCTGTTCCACACATTGCGGACGCTCCTTGGCCTGGATTTCCAGCCGATATGACCTCTGTAGCCCTTGTCACAGCGACGCAGTGTAAGGGCACGGTCTTGATTCACGAAAAGCTGTTTGAATCGCGCCTCTTCTTTGTGGACGGACTTCTCGAAATGGGCGCCCGGATCATTTTGTGTGACCCTCACCGTGCCGTCATTCTTGGCTCCGACAAACTTCGAGGAGCTAAGTTAGCCAGCCCGGACATCCGTGCAGGAATGGCGCTTCTTATTGCCGCACTCTGCGCTGAGGGTGAATCAGAAATCCGTAATGTCACACAGATCGACCGTGGTTTCAGCCGAATTGAAGAGCGACTGCAGTCCCTCGGTGCTCAAATTGAGCGTAGATGAAGAAACTTACGCCAAGAAACTTACCCAAGCGCAATTCGAACTCTTTCTCGCTTTCGAAAACAGTTAACCTCGCGATAGCCAACCTCTTTCACTAGGGATACCGCCCGTCCAAATTCATGCCCCACCTCCTTGGGGGCATGCGCATCGGAAGAAATGAGGATTGGAATATTTCTTCTGAACGCCTCCTCCAAAAAGACTTTAGAGGGATAAATTTCCATTACCTCCTTGCGCAAACCAGCGGTGCTGACTTCCATTGCAATTCCCGCCGCCTCAATCGCGTCGAGAGTTTCTTTGTAGTAGGGCCGAAGATCTCCTTTGGGGCGATGACCGAATTTTTTCACTAAATCAGGGTGAGCCATGAAATCAAACAGGCCGCTCCCCGCTGCTTGGGTCATGGCCTTGAAATACTTGGTCCACACTTCCTCAACAGGTTGATCCTTCCAGCGGGCTAGTTTTAAAGGGTTGTCCACATCCCAATCTGGAGTGATGTAGTGAACCGATCCGATGAAGTAGTCGAAATCCGCCTTTTCAGCCAACTCCCGAATCCATCCTTCTTTTCCCGGGATAAAGTCACACTCGAGTCCGAGGCGGATGGGCAACTGAGGAAATTCTGCCCGAGCCTCTTCCACGAGGCGGATATATTCAGGAAAATCGATCAGATCCATGCGCCAGTCATCGAATTTAGAGGGCATGGGGTTGTGTTCAGAAAAACCAATTTCACCAAGCCCCTTGCGCACGGCTTCCGCTGCATATTCACGCGGGTGACCCGTCGCATGACCACACAGCGGCGTGTGCATGTGGTAGTCAAAAAGCATCACGTAGTACTATCTCCTTCTCGAGGATCCCCAAAGCCGGATTTTGCACCCACCTACCCTCAATGCCTAGGGACTACCGAATTACATGATATAAATAGCTTATTTTCAATGTCTTGCGATCTGCCTAAGGATGTATATAAATAATTGGAGCAAAGGGTTTTACGAATCCATTTAATAGAGATGAAGTGTTGGCTTAACAGAAGTGTGCGTTGCGATTTAGTGAGGCTTTTGGCATTGTCTAAAGATGCCCGAGGTTAACCTCTCCCCCGCAAAGCTAAAATCCGCCCTTACTCGTTTTCGGCGTGTTCGTGTCCTTGTTGTCGGAGATTTAATGTTAGACGAGTTTATTTATGGACGTGTTTCACGCATTTCCCCAGAAGCCCCCGTACCTGTAGTTCACGTGGAACGAGAGCAGGCATACCCAGGCGGTGCCGCAAACGTTGCACGCAATCTTGCCGCTCTCGGTATCCATGCCGAGTTAAGTGGCGGGATCGGACAAGATGCCGCGGGTCAGCGTCTTTTGGGTCTATTGCGACATGGCAAAATTGGAACCTCCGGCGTCTGCCGATCCAATAAGTTTCCTACCATTTTAAAAACGCGAATTCTTGCTAGACAGCAGCAGGTCGTGAGAGTGGACCGAGAGGAACCCACTCACCTAACCGATAAGGAGCGGGATGCTGTTTTACGAAAAGCACTCCACGTTCTCCCTCGCTGTCATGCTGTAGTTTTGGAGGATTATGGAAAGGGACTGTTTGATCAAACATTCGTGAATACCCTGCTTCTCGCGGCACAAAAAAAGGGAATTCCGACCGCTGTGGATCCCAATATCCACAATCCTTTAGATTGGAATGGGGCAACCCTTGTTAAACCAAACCGTATTGAAGCTTTTGGAGCACTGGGTCAACCCGACTCGAACCGTCCTCAGGATTGGATCGCTGCAGGTGAAGAGCTCCTGCTCCGATGGTCCTGCCGATACTTACTTCTCACTTTGGGTGAACATGGAATGATCCTGTTCCGCCATCAACACGCCCCCCTGCGCATTCCAAGCCGTGCTCGGGAGGTCTATGACGTGTCAGGCGCTGGCGATACCGTGATCTCCCTTCTTGCTGCTGGACTCGCGACTGGATTGCCCGGCCATATCACGGCTGAACTAGCCAACTTGGGAGCAGGTATTGTTGTCGGGAAGCTTGGCACAGCCACCGTCACAGCAGCAGAACTCATCGATGCCGCACGACATCATGGGTAAATACGCCGTATTTCTTGATCGCGACGATACGTTAATCGAAAACGTCCCCTACTTAGGCGACCCAAAGCTTGTTAAGCTGATGCCTGGGGCTTCCACGGCAATTGCGGATCTTCGAGGCGCAAACTTCCTACTGGTTGTCATTTCAAATCAATCAGGTGTGGGTCGTGGTCTAATTACAAAAGAGCAGGTCCGCTCGGTCGACGCCAAGATGGAGGAGCTCCTAGGCGGGGAAAACATCTTTGCCACATACGAACACTGTTTTGCAGTCCCAGGCGATCCTTACGACGATCGACGAAAACCCTCACCAAAGATGATTCAACAAGCCGCTTCAGATCTACAGATCGACTTAAAGAGATCTTTTATGATCGGAAACCGTTTATGTGATATTCAGGCGGGAAACTCAGCGGGCTGCAAAACTGTCTTGCTCAGTCTTCACGTACCCACGAATGAAATGCAGGAGGCAAGCCGACTTGCCAGCTTTGTGGCTTCAGATTGGCCCAAAGCCAAGGATTGGATTCTTGAACAAGCCTCAAAACATAAATGAAAACGCCACGAGTTGTCGCAGTGATACCTGCCCGTAGAGCGTCCACCCGCTTTCCGAACAAGCCTCTCGCACCCATTCTAGGCAAACCCCTCATTCAGTGGGTTTGGGAAGGAGCCAAAGAGTCCACCTTAATTACCAAGGTGATTGTAGCGACCGATGACGAATCCATTTGCAAAACAGCACAACATTTCGGAGCGGAAGTTGTCATGACCCGCACGGACCATATTTCAGGAACAGATCGTGTTGCGGAGGTTGCCTTAAAAGAGAAATCGGACTGGTTTATCAATCTTCAAGGCGACGAACCCCTAATCCGAGGGCCCATTCTTGACGAGATCGTTAAGGGTCTTCGACCTGAATATGGAATGGCCACGATCGCTACCCCCTTGCGCAATCAGAAGGAACTGCATCAGCCTGATATCGTGAAAGTTTCCATCGATTCAAATGGCAAGGCCTTGGGATTTTGCCGCACTGTTGGCGAGAATGAGGAAAACCAGTGGAACCATCAGCACGTCGGTCTCTATGCGTACTCCCCCGAGATTCTTCAGCGCCTGGTAAAACTCCCGCCCTCGGAGGGCGAAAAAAGAGAGCGCCTCGAGCAGTTGCGAGCCTTAGAGAACGGGATTGCGATTCAAGTCCTGACGC
Source organism: Minisyncoccota bacterium (assembly GCA_030054195.1). Lineage (GTDB taxonomy): Bacteria > Verrucomicrobiota > Verrucomicrobiia > Methylacidiphilales > Verrucolacustridaceae > Verrucolacustris > Verrucolacustris abundans. The sequence continues at coordinate 12,503 of JASGCJ010000006.1, read as the reverse complement.
TTAACTTCAAATCCATTGGTGTGGACACGCCGGGGGACGTGCCACGCGCGGAACGAGCCCTGGCAGACCGCGCCACAACTATCTCCAAATGAAATACATATTTATCACTGGTGGGGTGATTAGTTCCTTAGGTAAGGGACTTACAGCTGCAGCCTTAGGAACGATTCTCGAGCGACGCGGCCTGAAGGTTGGCCTAATGAAGTTTGATCCTTACCTGAATGTCGACCCAGGCACGATGAGTCCCTACCAACACGGGGAGGTTTATGTTCTCGAAGATGGCGCGGAGACTGATCTGGACCTAGGGCACTATGAGAGGTTCACATCTTGTCACTTAACCCGCCGTCACAACCTCACGGCAGGACAGGTTTATGAGGAGGTGCTTCGAAAGGAACGAAGGGGCGACTATCTAGGAAAAACCGTCCAAGTCATTCCCCACGTAACCGACGAAATTAAAAATCGCTTGCGACACATGGGGCAGCATGAAAATTGCGACATCCTGATCACCGAGATCGGAGGAACCACTGGGGATATCGAGGGACTCCCCTTCCTTGAAGCCTTACGACAGTTTTCACTGGAAACAGGTCCTGGGCACTGTCTCTTTATCCACGTCACGCTCGTCCCCTTCATCAAAGCGGCTGGAGAATTAAAGTCCAAACCCACCCAGCAAAGCGTAGCGAAACTTCGGGAAATCGGAATCCAGCCCCAAATCCTGGTTTGCCGAAGCGAACATCCCGTTGACCATGAAACCCGCCAAAAGATATCCAACTTTTGCAATGTCTCTGTCGAAGCGGTGATCGAAGAGCAGGACGTCAAGCACACGATCTACGAAGTACCCTTGATGCTTCACCGTGAGCGACTCGATGAACTTGTTCTCACCCACTTAGGAATCAAAGCACCCCCTGCAGATCTCCGGGATTGGGAGAAACTAGTAGGCCGAATGATCGCCCCCAAACACCGAGCCCGAATCGCGATGGTCGGGAAATATCTCGGCGTGCCAGATGCCTACAAAAGCGTAACCGAAGCCCTTTTTCATGCCGCATCGGGCGAAGATGTTGGGGTGGATCTAGTGAAAGTGGACGCTGAAGAAATTGAGAAACAGGGAGCGGACGCATTCCTGGCAGGAGTCGATGGGATTCTTGTCCCCGGTGGATTTGGGGAGCGTGGGATCGAAGGAAAAATTGCCTCCGCCAAGTACGCCCGGGAAAACAAAATCCCCTATCTAGGCCTCTGTCTCGGAATGCAGGTTGCTGTGATCGAATATGCACGAAGCGTTGCCGGACTTAAAAAAGCCCACAGCTCAGAATTTGAGCCGAATTCGAAGGAAGCAGTCATTTCGCTCCTTCCCGGCCAAGATATCAATGGGGCTAAAGGTGGAACGATGAGGCTGGGAAGTTATCTTTGCCATTTGTCCCCTGGATCCAACGCCCAAAAGGCGTATGCACAGTCACAGATCCAGGAAAGACATCGCCACCGCTTTGAATTTAACAACGCTTATCGATTGAATCTAGAAAAGTCCGGGCTCAAAATAAGTGGGATCCACCCAAAGGGAGATTTGGTTGAGATCATCGAGATCCCAGATCATCCTTGGTTTGTGGCATGCCAGTTCCACCCAGAGTTTCGTTCAAAACCTGATGTCCCCCACCCCCTCTTCCGTGGCTTTGCGCAAGCCGCACAACACCATGCTCAAAAGAAATAAATTTCTCCTTATCGGCGGACCTTGTGTGCTGGAGTCACGCAAAACATCAATCCTAATTGGGGAAACCTTGCGAGATTTGGCTCACTCTTTGGGCTGGGATTACGTCTTTAAAGCCAGCTACGACAAAGCGAATCGAACCTCCTTTTCTTCCCCTCGAGGGCCTGGATTTTCGAAAGGCTTAAAAGAGCTTTCGGCCCTCAAAAGGATTCTAAAAGTTCCCGTACTCACAGATGTCCATACGGCAGAAGAGGCAAAGGCGGCAGGTAAAGTTCTGGATATCCTACAAATCCCCGCATTCCTTTGCCGACAAACGGATCTGCTTCTCGCTGCAGCAAAGACAGGAAAAGCTGTGAGCGTCAAAAAGGGGCAATTTCTCGCTCCACAGGCTGTTTCAGCCGTAATGGAAAAGCTACGTCGCGGGGGTTGTCGAAATGCTTGGATCACGGAACGAGGTACCACCTTTGGGCACGGAGATCTGGTTGTAGACATGCGGGGATTAGTCACCATGCGCAAACAGGGTCATAAGGTCATTTTTGATGCTACCCACTCAGTCCAAAAGCCATCGGGGGGACAAGTGACAAAAGGCGAAGCACAGTTTATTCCGGCCCTCGCACGGGCTGCAGCAGCAGTAGGAATCGACGGACTCTTTATTGAGGTTCATCCAAATCCAAAAAAAGCGCTTTCGGATAAAGAAAGCATGCTTCCTCTTTCGCAAGCTCGTGCCCTTTTCCAACTAATCAATCGGATCCTTTATGCCGTATCATAAAGCCTTCCTACCCTTTCTTTGCATATTTGCAGTTTATCCAGCCGTAGCTGGGAATGGCCCCGAGTTTCCTATCGGATCTGTGATTCAAAATTTTGCTCTTCCCCAGGCTGACGCAAACGGCAAAAAAACAGCTATGGTGAACGGGAAACGAGCTACGGTTGTAAGCCCAAATCAGCTCAAAATCGAAGATCTAAACGTCGAGCTCTTTAACTCTGATGGAAAAGTTGAGACAACCATTACAGCCACCCGAAGTGACTTTTGGAGAAAAGAAAATCGCCTGACCACCGATAGCGGTATTCTTGTGAAACGCCCAACTCTCATGATCTCCTCCAACGGGATTGATTGGAATGTCGCTGACTCAAGCGGAACCCTATACAATCGCGTAAGGGTCGTACTCTCCAATTCAAACCCATGAAGATTTTATTTACCTCAATCCTATTATTTGTCCTTACACTTCAGGCCCAAGACACCGCCACTCCTGCCCAGTCGGCACCTTCTTCTCAAACTGGATCTACAGTTATTGAGAGCGATTCTCTCGACCTTAATCTAGGCAAAAAACTGGGCAAAAAGCAGGGAATCTTTCGTGGAAATGTAAAAGTGGAAGAACCCCGTTTTACGATGACGGCAAAAGAGATGACTGTCTTCTTTGCGGATAATGACGCTGTTGAATCTCTCGAGGCACGGGAGGACGTCGTTATTAAGCGCAAAGACGGATCCTCCGAGACCTCCAGCGAAAAAGCGCTGTACGACATTACGGATAAAAAGTTGACGCTGCTTAAAGTGGCTCGTCAGCCAAAGGTCATATCGAAGGATAAAACTGTATTTGCCGATAAGATCATTCTCTTCCCAGAAGAGGACAAAATGACTACGGAGGGAGCAAGCCGGGTGATGCTTCAGAAAGCCCCCTGAGCACCCCTTCTCAGCCAGCACCTCCTCCACAAGGGGAACCAATCCTATCGTGTGAAGGCTTAGTCAAAAGGTACGGCGAGCGGAATGTCGTCAATGGGGTGAATCTCAATATTCGTGCGGGAGAGGTCGTGGGACTTCTCGGCCCAAATGGTGCAGGAAAAACTACCAGCTTCTATATGTTAGTTGGACTTGTCCGACCTACGGCTGGTTCGATTCAGTTTTCTGGCGAGGATGTAACGGGGATGCCTATGTACCGCAGAGCCCGCAGAGGAATTGGATATCTTCCACAAGAGGAATCGATTTTCCGTCGCCTTACCGTGGAAGAGAATCTAATGGCAATCCTGGAGACACTTCCTATTACCGATCAGGAACGCAAAGAACGGTGTCACGAGCTTCTGGTTGAATTGGGTTTGGACGCACTGATTAAGAGCCATGCGATTCAACTGTCAGGTGGTGAAAAACGCCGATTAGCGATCGCCCGCTGTCTTGTCACACGACCAAGTGTTCTGCTGTTGGACGAGCCCTTCAGCGGGGTGGATCCACTGGCGGTCTACGATATTCAGCAGATTATTCTAACTATGCGTCGCAAAGGGATTGCAGTCCTGATTACCGATCACAACGTTCGGGAAACCTTATCGATCGTGAGCAGGGCTTACCTAATTTGCGAGGGAAAAGTAGAAAGCGAGGGCGATGCAGAGTTTCTTATCAACGATCCAGTGGCCCGGGGGCTCTATCTCGGCCCCCGATTCTCGATGTGAGGCCGCTTCCTACAGGCAAAACGATTCAAGCAGACTCAGAAAGAATCGATTCCAAGACGGTTTCGGGATCTGCGCTGGTTAGAATCGGGCGGCCTATCACAATTCGGCTTGCTCCATCTGCAATGGCCTCGAAAGGTGACTTGGAGCGCGCTTGGTCATCCGCTTGTGCACCTGGCAACCTAACTCCTGGCGTTACAATTTCCGCTTTTGGCCCCCAAGAGGATCTCGCTTTTTTTGCCTCATGGGGACTACAAACGACCCCAGACAAACCCGACTGCCTAGCCAAATCTGACAGTTGCTCGACCGTCGCTTCAACTCCAGCTTCCCATCCTGAAGCACGAACAGCTTTCTCGTTTAAACTCGTTAAAAGGGTAACTCCAAGAACTCGAGTCTCCTTTGGGGCAAAGGACACAGCCGCCTCCATCATATCCTTTCCACCCGAGGCATGGATAGTCAGGAGCAGTGGCTTCCAGGTTGTTACTGCCCGTACAGCCTGCCCCACGGTTTTGGGTATATCATGGAATTTCAGATCCAAAAAGATTGGAACGTCCAATCGTTGCAGTCCTGTAAGAACCTCTTCCCCTGCCCTAAGAAAAAGCTGTAAGCCGACCTTAAAGATTCCCACCTTACCGCGAAATCGTTTAGCCCAACCCAGCGCTTCTTCTGCAGAATCCACATCAAGAGCGAGAATGATTTGGTCCGATTTCACCTTAACCATTTAATCTGGAATCATCCTTCATGACAACTCGTGCCTATGCCAAGATCAACCTAGACCTTCGATTGGGTCGGCGTAGACCTGACGGCTTTCACCCTATTGATACATTTTTCATCAGAGTCGATCTCTTCGACACCTTAGACGCTGAGCTCACAAGCGACGGACAATGCACACTCGTTGTCGAGGGCGACTCCAAACTCTCTCATGGGAGTGACAACCTTGTTCTTCGGGCGGCTCAATCGCTTCACAAGTATGCAGCAAAGGGTCTCGGGGTTCGTTTGCACTTAAAAAAGGCAATTCCTCAGGGAGCAGGACTAGGAGGCGGAAGTAGTGACGCTGCCTCCACACTTCTACTTCTGCGAAACCTTTGGTCGATTTCTGTCACAGATGAGGACCTGTCTTCCCTTGGGAGCGAATTAGGAAGTGATGTTCCCTTTTTTCTCCAGCCCTATGCCGCGCGTGCAACGGGTCGTGGAGAAATCATCAGACCCGTTCACCTAAAAGATCTTCCGTGGGCAATCCTTATTCATCCAGGTTTTCCATCTCCCACAGCCGCTGCTTACGCAGCGTACGCCAAAACGCCCACCCCGAGTCCTGAAGGTCCCCCTCTTCACCTCACCCAAGGGGACAGTTCTAGGTTAACCCTTCATCCTCGTAATGACTTGGAGGGCCCTGTCGAAAAGAAATTTATTTGGATTCGTACCGCTCGGGAATGGTTGCAAAAACAATCTGGCGTACTTGCAGCGCGAATGAGTGGAAGCGGGTCCACTGTCTTCGGTCTATGGCAGACCCAGAAAGAGGTAGATCGAGTTGTATCCCTGGCGAAAGATTACTTTGGGAGTGAAGCGTGGATTCAATCCGCCCGCCTCAAGAGCGGTGCTGACTGAAGTTATCGGAGCTTGTGAGCGATCCGAGATTTAATGCGAGCAGACCGGTTATGATGGATGGCTTTGCCTTTTGCGGCGCGATCGAGACGGCGCTGAAGTTCTGGAAAGAGCTTAGCCGCCTCATCCTTTTTTCCTGCGGTGATAAGAGCCACAACTTTCTTTTGGGCCAGACGAGCATGATCCAGAAGAAGACGGTTCACAGCACGACGACGCAAAGCCCCACGGGCTTGTTTTGCAGCAGAAGCAGTATTGGCCATAAGGTTGAAGAATGCCCGAAACCCATCCCCCGCGTCAATCCATGAACTTCCTCCGCCTAGGCTTCGCCCTACTCCTTTGGCCAGGACTGGTTGCTACCCTGCTTTTCTTTGGAAAACTGTTTAGGAACATAACACAGACACCAGGCTTCCCTTGGGCTGGTGTCATGGTTTTTGCTGGGGGCCTCATCCTCGCGTGCGTTGCATTTTTTGCCCTCCCCAGGCCCCGTGGGATTTATGTCTTAGGACACGAACTCACTCACGCCCTAGCCGTCTGGATGAGCGGCGGCAAGGTTCACTCCCTCCAAGCAAGTTCCAAGGGGGGAAAAGTCCTCTCCGATCGGGTCTCCCCATGGATCAGCCTAGCTCCCTATATTTTCCCTTTTTATCCAATGATCGCGGGAATTCTGTGGCTTGCAGGAACCCGGATTTGGCCGGAATTACAACAGTTTCCCCTTCCGGTCTTGGGACTTTGGGGGGCCATTTGGGGGTACCACTACGCCTTCACCTTCGACCTTTTCCCGACTCGGCAACCCGACTTCCTGATCTATGGCAGGTTTTTCTCCCTGACCTTGATTATTCTTGGAAATGCTTTCCTCATTGGAGGGCTACTCTGGTCAACGTTTCGGCCCTCCCCTTTGGGTGATACCTTACTCCATCTAGGAAGCGATTGGGCATGGACTTACACCTCCATTGCCCACTGGATCACAGGCCTGCTCTTGCGCTACCTACCTCATTCCGCCTAAAACACTTGCCCCGTGCTTGTTCCAGACCTTATCAAGGAGACAAACCTGATCGCAGACCTCTCTGCCAAAGACAGGAATTCAGCCTATAGTTTAATGCTACAAACCCTTGCTGATAATGGGTTTATAAGTAAAGATATCTTGGCCTCCTGCTTGGAGTGCCTACTGGCCAGGGAGGCTAAAATGACTACTGCGATGGGGGGAGGCTTTGCCCTTCCTCATGCGACGATACCCAAACTAACAAAACCATGCTTTTTGCTCGCTCGAAGCCCGCAAGGCATTGATTGCGAGGCCGTAGACGGCAAGTTAGTGAATCTTTTTTTTCTAATTCTTACCCCTCCAGACCAAGCTCAGCTACATCTTCAGACACTGGCAACCGTGGCAAAATTCTTTAATCGCCGAGGTATCAAATCAAAGCTTCTACAAGCTGCCGGGATACCCGAAATCCTAGCACTTCTTCAAACCCCATAATGTCACTTCGCGCCGAACTCGAAGCTCGTGTTCAAACCTGGGCACAAAAACACTTTCCCCAGATAGGCTCAGGCCCATGGGTTCGGGCTTGCACGGATCCTCGACACGGACACTTTCAAACTCACCTGCCGATGGTCGCGGCAAAACAGGTAGGAGAAAACCCTCGGGATATCGCCTCTCGTTTAGCCAAAGAGTGTGCCCCTCCGCCAAATTGGGAAACCCCGGAAGTTGCGGGAAGCGGTTTCGTGAATTACCGAGTTCAGCCCGCTGCTGTGGCCCAAGCAGTAGAAAGCTTAAGAAAGGATCCATCCCTTGGAATTACAGCAACTACAAAGCCAGAAACTATCGTCATTGATTTTAGCTCTCCAAATATCGCAAAGGCCATGCATGTGGGGCACATTCGCTCAACCCTTCTTGGGGATACCCTATCACGGCTCCTTACTCGGTGTGGTCACAAAGTAATTCGAATTAACCATCTAGGCGACTGGGGGACACAATTTGGCAAACTCCTCCTCGCTTATAGGAACGCAGGTCGACCCCCTCTAGATCCATCCCGCTCCATCGAGCAACTGGAGGAGTTTTACAAGAAAGGACACGAAGAGTCAGAGGCAGATCCTGCCAAGATGGAGTTGGCGCGAGCCGAACTGGCTGCCCTTCAATCAGGCGAACCGGAACGGACTCAAGATTGGAAACACTTTTGCCAACGATCTTCAGAGCACTTCCAAGAAATCTATCGACGATTAGGGGTAACTTTCGATCTCGAAAAAGGTGAAAGTTCCTATCAATCGCAACTTTCGATTGTGGTGGACGAGTTGCTTAAAAAAGGGATTGCTGAACAGAGCCAGGGAGCCGTCGTAGTTAAAAATCCTAAGATTTCAGAAGAACCTTTTTTGATACGTAAATCGGATGGAGCTTTTCTTTACGGAACGACCGATCTGGCAGCCCTCCAATCTCGCATTCTTGAACTTCATGCAGACCGAATCATTTATGTGACTGATGGACGGCAACAACTTCACTTCCAATGGCTTTTCGACACTGCGATTCGATGGGGCAAAACTGTTCCTCTGGAGCATGTTTGGTTTGGCTCCATACTTGGACCGGACCGAAAGCCCCTAAAAAGCCGGGATGGCTCCCCCATTAAATTGATCGATCTACTGAACGAGGCTAAGGACCGCGCAAAGAAAATCCTTTTAGAAAAACGTCCGGATCTTGACGAAAAGACACTTGAGACGAAATCCGAACTCCTCGGTATTGCGAGCCTCAAGTATGCGGATCAGATGCCAGGCCGAAATCTCGACTATGTTTTTACTTGGGAGAAATTGTTGGCTTTTGATGGCAACACTGCGCCCTACATTTTAAACGCCTATGTTCGCTCTCGCTCAATTCTGAGGAAAGCTGGGGTGAATGCCCCTCCTTCTCATAAGATCCACCTTGAAGAACCCGCGGAGGAGGAGCTTTCGCGTCACTTACTGCGTTTTAGTGATGTCATTGAACTTGCCGCATCTGATCGTAAGCCCCACCATCTTTGCGGATACCTCTTTGAAACTGCAGGCCTATTCCATCGGTTTTTCGAAAACTGTCCTGTCCTTCAAGCCAAAACACAATCATTACAGGAATCCCGCCTCACACTAACAGGTCTTACAGGAGACGTATTGCGGGATGGCTTAAATCTTCTTGGTATATCTACCCTTGAGGAGATGTGACAACCCAAGGCACCTTGCTGGACTAGATTTAGACGCTCACTCTTTCCGCATCACCCCAAAGGCTTTCCAAGCGGTAAAAGTTACGGCGCGTAGAGTGCATGATGTGTACCAAAACGTCCCCATAGTCCAAAATCATCCATTGGCTCGCCGCTTGCCCAGTAGAGCGAAATACCCTCCGACCCGCACTCTCAACCCCACGCTCAATCTCGCCTGCGATGGCTTTTATCTGTGGCTCGTTTTCTGCCGAAACAATCACAAAGAAATCCGAAGGACCACCCACCTTGCGAAGATCGAGGATAACAGGGTCGATTGCTTTTTTATTGAGCGCCAAACTTGCTGCAACCTTGGCCAATTCTAAACCCTCGGGAATCATCGGTAGGACCCGCTTTCGCATATACACTTCTCCAGATCTTCTAAAACCAATCCTCGAATCGAGAGTCCCCTCATAACTCTTTGCCTAATTTCAGTCGATGAGACATCAAATCGAACGGGCAAAATTGTCATGTGAATTCCACGCCTCGGTTTTGGAGTTTCAGGTCTTGGAAAAACCAAGAAATGAACCCAGCGAGCCAATCGACGAAAGTCCTTCCACTGAGGAAGCAAACGCCACTGGTCTGAACCCATAATCCAGAAAAGGTCTCCATTGGGAACCTGCCTTTTCCAGTAAGCAGCCGTATCCACAGAATAGGAAACTCCAGTACGTTTTATTTCCCAATCAGAAACCTGAGCCCACTTCTCACCTAAAATGCCTTTCTTTAACCAGTTTAAACGCTCTTTTGCACTAGCTTTTGGTTGAAACGACTTGAGCGGCGAATGGGCGCATGGAAGATAGACGACTTTGTCTAAACGAAGACTCTCCCAGGCGGTTCGCCCAATAAGAAAGTGGCCCAAGTGAAAAGGATCGAAGGATCCTCCAAATAATCCAATTCGTTGGCTCAGAAAATGCTCCGGTCTACCTGAATCTTGTCATTGGGCTTGAGGCGAATATCACGACCCTGGTCGGCCTGGATTTCCTTTGCGTTAAACTCTTGGGTTTGTCCGCCTTGGGTTAAACGAACACGCCGTCGATTGGCAAAATCTGTAAATCCTCCACATGCGGCAACTGCCCCCAAAGCCGTAAGATCTTTCGTGTAAGGCACACGCTGAGGCATCCTTACCTCCCCTGTCACATCCACAAACCTTTGCTCCTTAAGGTCCACTGTTACATTCGGATTGGTGAAAATCTCCTCCTTTAGATAGGTCGATTCAATCAACTTTTTCAGCTCTACCGTTGTATTGTTGGCCGCCACAAGGCTACCAATATGGGGCATCGAAATTTTGCCGCTTTCATCAATCTTAACCTCAAATATTCCCTGATCTTGTGTGGGCACACCTGTAAGACGGATGATCAAAGTGTCGCCACCCCGCAATAAGTCACTTGTATCGATATTTGCGGCAACAATCGTTGCAGTAGGAGAAACCATCGAATCGGATATGGGTCTTGAGGTCGATGGAGCATTACCAACTGTCGGAGCATTAGTCGCAAGGATTGTCTGAGAGGCTGTTCCCACCTGAATGGATTGAGACAAGAGGGGTAACGGCACCAAAACAAATGCGACGATCCGTAGGGCAATTTGGACGTGATGCATTAGAACCTGTCCTGACCCTGCGGGGGGCGTACAAAAGTGATTTTTGGAGTTTCTTGAGTTTCTAAATTAGGCTCCTCAATTACTTGAGCCTCAATCTCATTTTCAGGCAAAACCTGCGCTGGGGTAGTTGCCCTACTGGTTGACTGCTTACCCCTAGGGCCCCTTGGAGTGCGCTTTTTATAGCCATACTGAGTCGAATAACCTGCATAGTAGTAGTAGTTATCATCCGTCTTGATATTCACGTTATTCAATATGACACCAAAGAGTTTTCCCCCAACGTCCTCGATGACTCGCTTCGCTCTTTGGGACACATTTCTTGGATAGCGGCGATGCTGAATAAGGAGCAGAGTTACATCGACCTCCTGACTAATCACGGATGCATCACTGATTCCCAGCACAGGAGGTGAATCCACAAGAATTACATCATAGTTCGGACGACAGGTTTCCAGTAAGGAAGAAAATCTTGCGCGACTGAAACCACCCAAATCCTCTGGCCCCAAACTTCCGGCTGTCAGAACCTCAAGATTAGGAATGGAAGTTGTTTGAATAAGTTCATCCAAAGATGCCTGTCCAGCAAGGTACTCCCCAAGGCCAAGTGTATTTTCGATTTGCAAAGCGTTATGTGCATTTGGCCTACGTATATCGCCATCGATCAAAAGAACCTTCATTCCACTTTGCGCGCATACCCATGCCAGATTAAAGGTGGTCGTTGATTTGCCCTCACCCGGCCCACCACTCAGAACAGTGATCGTGCGAGCAATTGAACGTGCTCCAGTTAAATTGAGCTTAGCACAAAGAATTCGATACCCCTCGGCAAAGCGCGAATTTGGATCGTCTTGAGATAGAAACTTTGCTCCCTTTGGAATTACTGCCAGAACACTGATCCCCAAAAATCTCTCAACGTCATCCATCGTCTTGATACTTGTATCCAAGTACTCAATGAAGAATGCCAAGCTCAACCCTAAAACCAGACCCACCACCATGCTAAGGGCTAGATTCAGTTTGAGATTGGGTTTTACGGGACGAACTCCCGGTTCAGCACGATTCACTACCTGCACAGGCCTTGTTTCAATCCGTGACTCAACCGACTGCTGACGGTACCGAGACATTAAAACCTCCAAGAGCTGGCTTTGAGTCTCGAAATCACGTCTTGCTTCATTATAGGGTGCCAAACGATCTGTCCTGTCTGCCCTCAACTGCCCACGCAATTCAGTCACCTCTTTCTCGAGGCTCTCGACACGTGCTTGGGCCACACTCAGATCAATCGACAAAGCCCTTCGGATTCCCGTAACGAGTTTATTGAGCTGATCTCGCCGCTCCGCCACAGCCTTGATCGCCGCCTGCATCTCCGGATGCTTTTTGCCATACCCCTGCTTCTGCATCGAAGCCACATTTTGCAGCGCCTGCAAATACTGCTGCTTGGTTGAGGCTGTCGTGCTGTCCTCAAGTTGAAGAGCAGGCAAAGTGGATTCAAGTTGCTCGATTGTTAAATCCGCGACTTTCTCAAGACGGACTTTCCTAGAAATCATATCCGAGCGTAATTCACTCAGTGCGGCCTCTTTCCTTTGAATCTCCATATCGGATAGCGTGGTGGATTGAACTTGAGCACTTGCGCCAGGGAGTTCATCGATTTTCAAATCCCTTCGGAGAGACTCGACTTTGGCAGCGGCCTCACTAACCAATTTTTTCTGCTTTTGCACTTCCCCATCCAGAACTTTCAAACCCGAATCACTTCTTCCGGTAATTTCACTTCGCCGAAACTCCTCATACGAATCCGTAATTGTGTTCGCATACAAGGCCGCTTCCTCGGGTTGGGTGCTTTGACACACGACTTCGATAAGCTTGGTGTTTCGAAACGGTCTGACCTCCAGATAGCTCTTTCTGAAAATCATAAAGGCCTGATCATCGCTGATAGACCCCTCGGGCAACTCCATCGCCTTGCAGAGACGCGATGCCACTCCCAACTTTGTGAT
>JASGCJ010000092.1 GCA_030054195.1 Minisyncoccota bacterium | reverse complement strand
AGGCGATGAACCGAAATCGAATCGGTCACAATCGTGATCAACCGAAACGTGGCCCGTAGATCTTTGGGAAGGCGGGCGATGAGATGAGCGTAGACGGGGAAGGTAAGAGCGATGACTTTTGGGCGGTGTATTTCGATCAGTTCCCGGAGGCGGAGTGCGGCAGGACGATTTGTGAAGAGAGTGTTTTCGATCAAAGGGAAGTGGTGACAAGCCAGATAGAAGAGATTCCAGGCTCGAGGATAGCGATTGATCAGCGTCAGGTAGAGGCGGCGAAAGAAGTCGTTTAATTTCGGTCGGGATTCGGCGAAGGGATCTGCAACTACAGCTGTTCCGCCCCGAAGTTCGATCGCACTGGCCAGACCTCGAGCTGCGGCGTTATGCCCATCGCCGAAAGCGGCGGTAAGGATCAAGACGGGAGAGGTGTTCACATTAAACCATCGCGTTCCAGTTCATCGAGGCGACGGTCGTCCGACTGGTCGACTATTTCCGTCACGCCTGTGAGTTCAAGAAGGATGTCCAGGCAAAGTGCAATTTTTTCATTTGGGAGACCCGTGGTTTCGATGACGCGGCGGTTTCGGGTCAGGTAGGCCCAGCTGAAGTCGTCTCCTTGGATCACGCGAAATTGGAGATGATCGGAGGGTAAAAGCTCTTGGGGTGAGGTTAGAGTCACGGTGCTGTTTCCTGCTTGGGCTCCTGGGATGACCTGTTCGATTCTTGAAAAGCGATCGAACCAAGATTCAAGAATCGAGCGAATGGATGCATCGGTATGCGGTTCGGAAAAAACAGCTACATAGCCCCGAGAAATCATACGCGGAGGGTATCGGAGGATGGGTTCGGTTAAAAGAGGAAGTGAGCTGTTTAGCGCGCTTCCCGGGGAAGGGAGTCAAAGCGGGTGAAGCGAGGTTGGAAAAGAAGACGGATGCGATCGGTTGGGCCGTTTCGCTGCTTGGCGATATTGAGTTTGCAAGGGAAGCCACGAACGTTCGCGGCCATAGGTTGTGCCTCGCCCTCCTCAGGCTCGGTGTTGTTTTCGGTCTCGCCAGTGGAGGATTCTCTGCTGAGAAGAAGGACAAGATCTGCGTCTTGTTCGATGGAGCCAGATTCACGCAGATGGTGGAGGGCAGGATCAGCGTTGTTTTCTTCCGGCTTACGATTGAGCTGGGCGAGTACAACGACGGGGATTTCCAACTCCATGGCAAGGGCTTTGAGGCCTCGGGAGATCTCGGAGACCTCGACCTGGCGATTTTCTTTGCCACGACTGGTTCCTGAGGTGAGGAGCTGGAGGTAGTCGATGATGAGAATATCGATTCCGAACTGTTTTTTGATTCGGCGTGCCCGAGCCCGAAGTTGACCAATGGTGAGCAGGCTGGACTCATCGAGAAATAGGGGGAGATCGGAAATTTCTGCGGCGACCCCACGAAGAGCGGTGATTTGGCTTTCGTTGAGTTGACCCCTGCGGATCTGTTCGGAATCCAAGCTTGCGTGGGAGGAAAGCAGTCGGAACATCAGTTGTTGGGCGGACATTTCCAAAGTAAAAAACGCGACATTGTAGCCTGGGCGTACGAACTCATCTTTTTCCAAGTCGTACCGTTGGCGAAGCATGTGGCGGGCCATACTGAGGGCGAGGGCGGTTTTCCCAACGCCTGGACGGGCGGCCAGAACGATCATTTCGCCCGCTTTGAAGCCTGTGGTGAGTTGGTCGAGTTCATCGAAGCCTGAAGGGATTCCGCTGTAGTGGCCCTTGCCTTTGACGAGGCCTTCGATGATTGCAATGGTCTTGGGTGTGACTTGGGAGGCGCGTAGGATTCCTTTGGTTTCACGGCGTCCGCGAATTTCTAGAATATCCCTTTCCGCCTCATCCAGGATGGTTTGAACCTCGTGAGGGCGTTCGTGGGCTCCGACGACGATCTGGGCGCAGGCTTGCTGGAGCTCGCGAAGAAGGCTCTTGTCTTGGACTTGGTCGAGGTGGGCTTGGGCGGTGAATACGCTGATGACACCCGCTGCGAGATCACTGATGAGGGCAGGACCACCTGCTGCGTCGGCCAGTTTTCGGTCGGTCAGCCAAGCGAGGAGAGTTGAGGGATCGATCGGTTGGCTGTTTTCCCGCATCTCGGCGATGCAACGAAAGATGATTTGGTGGGCGGGATGAAAGAAGTCTTCTTCCCGCATGCCTTTTTCCCGCGCGAGGTCGACGATATGTTCGGGGTCGGCCAGCATGGCGCCGAGTAGGGAGCGTTCGGCCTCAAGATTGTGATGGGGAAGCAATCCCTCAATCGTGATGGGGGCGGGTG
>JASGCJ010000049.1 GCA_030054195.1 Minisyncoccota bacterium | reverse complement strand
AACGATCAAGGCGCGAGAAAATGCCTTGGTAGATAGGGCGACGCATGACGATGGCAGCGCAGGGGACGTAGCCACCGGACAAGGCTTTGGCCATGGTGACGATGTCGGGATCAAGGTTCCAGTGTTGGAAGCCGAACCATTTACCGGTTCGGCCTAGTGCGGTCTGGACTTCATCGGCGATGAAAAGGGTGCCGTATTTTCGGCACAGTTCCTGGGCGGCGGGGAAGTAATCGTCGGAAGGGTATTTCACTCCTTTGCCTTGGACAGGTTCAAAAATGAAAGCGGCGACATCGCGGGAGCGGAGTTTGGATTCGAGATCAGCGAGATCACCGAATTTTACGAAACCCGCCCCTGGCAGGAAGGGATCGAAGTCCTCGCGGAAATTACCAGAGTGGGTGATGGAGAGAGCGCCAAAGGTGAGGCCGTGGTAGGAGCCTTCTTGGGCGAGAATCTTTGGGCGTTTGGTGGAGGCGCGGGCAAATTTCAGGGCTCCTTCGACCGCTTCGGTTCCGGAGTTGCAGAGGAAGCATGCATCACGAGAAGGTCCTAGTTTTTTGACGAGTGCTTCGGCGAGGAGGCCGGAGAGGACGGAGCAGTCCATTTGAACCATGTTAGGGAGGTCGAGATCCAGGACATCCCTGATCGCTTTTTGGAGGGTGGGATGATTGCGACCGATGTTGAAAACGCTGTAACCGCTAAGGAAGTCGAGGTAGTCCTTGCCGTCGAGATCGTAGAGGTAGGCACCTTCTGCACGGGCATAGATTTTATCGAAGCCGATCGTCCGTTGAACTTTCACGAGGGTACGATTGACGTACTTGTCGTGCAGGTCGTAGTTCTCCCCTAGGCGGGTAAGGACCGTGTCTTTGAGATCGAATTCGGACATAGGTGTAGTTGATAGCGGAAAATAGTGCAGTCGCAAGAAGGCGGTGTTTTTTAGCTCCTTCTAACGAGCAACATAAAATACACAAGTCGTTGGTATACAGATATAAAAGCAGACAGCGATAAGGTATTCTAATGCGACTTCTTGGGCTATTCGAATAAGCGTTCGGGATGGGGGGGTTGTCATTTGCAAATTTTTCTTTGCCCTCTAACTATTTATTTATGCATCGTGCAACATTTTTACTTTTAAGCCTTTGGATGGCTGGATCTCTTTCGGTTGAAGCTGAAACCGTGAGTGCCTCCCTTGATGCAGACACCTACTACTATACTCAAAGTTACAGCACGGCTCGGACTGGCACTCTCAACAGTGGAACCTTTCATGTTGGAATGAACATTCTGAATACGAATCCGAATTATGACGGGCATTTTAATTTTGCTGGAATCGAATTTTCAAACTTGTCGGGATTGACCACAGCGGGCTCTAAGTTTCTTCAGCTTAATCTAAAAGACTTCAAAACCCCGAAAGCAATTGTTCCCGATTACCAAGGACCACCGCAATACGACTATCTTGCGACTGGAAGCTTTCGCCTGGCGGTTGTTGCCCTTGGTGCTGATTTCTCGGAAAGCCAGACAGCCGACCCTCTCTCTGCTTGGTATCAAAGTAACCTCTTTGGGCGAACACGAGTGGCTGAAGTAGATCTTTTTGCAGCAGGGCAGTTTCAGATCGATGTAACATCCGCAGTTAACGATTGGATTGTAAACCCAACCACAAACTTTGGATTTGGTCTCATTGGCGTTACAAGCTCGCCTTTAGCCACAACGGCGCGATTTTACTCCATGGAGGCTGCGGAGAATCTGGGGCCGGTTTTGATTCCTGAGCCTGCCGTGGGATCTCTTATGGCTTTCGGTTTTGCAGTAGCCCTTGCGAATCGGCGTCGCCGTCGATCTTAACCTGCTATTTTGATGATGCAGTTTGCCCGATCAAATCGGAAGAAGGCTTTCACATTAGTAGAGCTTTTGGTGGTTATTGGTGTGACCGGGCTTCTAGTGGGTTTGGCAACCCCAGTTTTAGGGCGTGCGCGGCTAGCTGGGCAGCAGGCGTCTGAGACAGCTGCGGCAAAAAGTTTAATTTCGGCCTATCTAGCGGCTGCACAGGACCAGAATGGAGTTTTACTGAAGGGTTACGATGAGGAGGGGGTGGCGACCGATAGTCTGGGTAATGAATTCCAAGCGGGCAGTAGCCAAGCCTCGAGGTGGCCATGGCGGTTGGCTCCTTATCTGAATTATCAGTTGGAGGGAGCGATCCTAGTGAACGAGAGGGCAAATTCTCTAGACCCGAATGATCCAAATCAGAGTTACTTAGTCAGTGCGTCCCCGAGTTTAGGAATGAACTCGTATTTTGTTGGGGGACATGAAAATGGTCAGCCGGCTTACTCTTACGTGACTAACGGCACTTGCGTGACGCGCTTGGCCCAGGCGGTCAAGCCTTCCCAGCTGATTGTTTTTTCTTCTGCAAGGGGTGTGGATCCAATGCGAGGGAAAAATGTGGATGGATATTACTATGTGACTTCACCGCAATCCTCACCCAAGTGGCCATCTGCTTGGAGCGCAAGTGGGTCGGCAAAAGCTTATGGGCAGGTCAGACTAGCGTATTCGGAAAAGGCGGTAACGGCTCAATTAGATGGTAGCGTATCTTTGCTTAATTTTTCTGAGCTGCGCGATATGCGTCGGTGGGCAAACGAAGCGGCTCGGCAAGATAATCCGAATTGGAAGCCGTAAATCAGCCAGAGTGGATGGCGTCGTCGAGGGACGAAATCGCATCGAAGGTGGCTTGTGCGGCTTTGACCATTTGATCCTGTTCCGCGGGCGTCCATGAGATCGCATCCATATCGGCTTTAAATTTCATCCAGATTGGTCTCTGCTGCTCCCCGTGAGGATCGAGGTAGCGAAGAGCCGTTTGGCCTCCTTTGGCCAGCGATTTTGAAATATAGCGGGCACCGTTTTTGCTGCCCTCAAACACATAATAGATTCCCATGAGGGTAGAAGGTGCAGCTTTTTGGATTTCCTGAATCAGGTTGGTAGCGCCGGGAAGAGGACGAATCGATTCGAGGTTGGACTGAAGGTGGGCAAGATCGGCTTCTAGGTTTTTGGTTTGATAGAGTGAAGGCAGGCCAAGAGATGTGAGGCGATTATCCGTTCTGAGGGCTCGGTCAGTGGCCGCCTCCAACTCTCGATGGATCAACCAGCGTTGGGAGAGGTATTTTTCATACTGTGCCCGACCAATGGATCCTTCAATGAGGGCAGCTTCGAGGGGTTTGGACTCTGCAACAGCATGTTGGGCAGCCGTACCGGCTTTCAGTCGAGCCATGATGCCGTCCGGATTCGGAGCGGCAGGTGAGGTCATTTCGCGCAGCTACCGATGATGAGGCTAGGAATCACTAGCCAAAGAATTCCCTTGGCCAAAAAAAATGAAAAGGCGCAGACCCCCGCCAACTTTCCGTACTTGCTCCAACGATCTTGAGCTCGAGTCAAATCCATGACCCAATATTTCGCAAAAACGGGCTCTAGGCAATAGCCCGTCGAGACTTATAAGCGAATCCGTTAGAGGAGATTAATAACCGTTCTAGAGAGGGAAGTAAGAGGGTAGAAATGGCGGTTATCGTGTTGAGGTAATTTATATTAAAGTGTTATGGATCAGTGACCTATACTTCTTGTGATTTAACCTTTGAAAGGGCTGTCAGTGCTATCAGTTTGTTCTTCCAAGTTGGTTAAGTTTTCTTCCATCTGAATTGGATGGAAGGGCTGCGGCTGGGTCTCGCATTCCTTTTGGAACGAAATCTGGAATCCCCACACCTGGAAAGGCCACATCGCTGTCCTGGGAGGGGTTGCTCGAAGTTGCAACGGGCTGGGGTGGGGCAGGCTGGGCCCCGTTAAAAACGGCACAGACTGAGCCCGACTTTGTTTGGGCGATTCCAACACCGCCGAGGGTTGTAGATTGACGCAGAAGATTTTCCTTATGACCCGAGCTACTCATCCACGCATTGAAAATAGATTTGGCCGAACCGTCGTTCACCGGGCCATAGATATTTTCCGAAAGATTTTTCCATCCGTTTGTGTTCAGCAGAGACTTGGTAAGAGGGCGGTGCGTTTGGCTGTTTTGGGAGGCCATTGTTTCGGCCCACTGACTTGCCAGTTGGTCGAGAGTGCTGCTACGGGTGAGGGGATTGAGACCTGCCTTGATCCGAGACTGGTTGATCATGAGAAAGAGGTCGTCACACGTATCTGCATGAGCAAGAAGTGTCCCGGCAAGAAGGATGAGAAGGGTTCGCGACAGCACGATGGATTACCAGAGGAACCAGTTTTTTGTAAGCAGAACGTAGATGGCCAGACCGAGATTGGCGGCGGCGTGGAGAATGATGACCGCACGCAGGGATTTCGTTTTGCAAAACCACCAACCTGCGATTAGCGCAAACAGGGTGGCTGACCCGTACTCCACGTGAACCATAGCGAAGGCGACTGTTGTAATATAAAAGGACAGGGGCTGAAAAGTGCCCAATGGCACCTCTTCGAACTCAGGCTTGATGATGGTGCGCATGAGAAAGCCGCGCCAAAAGAGCTCCTCGATAATCGGAACAACCAGAACAGCCCCAAAGATGCGAAACGCGATGGAAAGAATCCCCGGCAAAAGGCCCAGTTCGAATGCGGTCGCAAATGGGAAGGTGTTGTCCCGTTCTCCTGTCCGTGGCATCCACGGGTCGAGCGCGATCCATAAGACAATCGCACCGAGTCCCAACAGTGCGGAGTGAAGAGCTCGGGGTGGAGCTGGATCTTGGCCTTTGTAACGGGGGCGCAACCAGAGGATGAGTCCGAAAACCAGAAGGGAGCAAACCCCATACAGCCACCAACCGTGTTGTGAAAAACTTTGTCGCAGGTAGAGCAAGCCCATGAAAAGGGCGAAAGGTGCAACAAAGGGGAATCCCGGTCCTTGAATCAGGCTTTTCATGTGAGTTTGAGAAGGGCATTTGATGCCGCAGTGGATTCGGCCGACTTACGGCTGCGACCCGTGCCACGGCCGATTTCTTTGTCGGCTAGAAGAACGCGTATGGTGAAAACTTTCTCATGATCGGGGCCTACCGATTCAACAAGGTCATACACAGGAACAGGCTGGTTACGGGATTGGAGCAGTTCTTGGAGTTGGCCTTTGGGATTGGCTTGTTCGGCAAGTTTCTTTGCCTGCGTAATCCTGTCTCCATAGCTCCGCACTACCCAAGCCTTGGCTGAATCATATCCCGCATCCAAAAAGATCGCACCTAGGACAGCCTCCCATGCATCGGCCAAGGCGCCTGAGGATTGGTGAATCTCTTCTCGTGCGGCATCTGTGCCTACACGCAAGGATTGGTCTAATTTTAGTTCGCGACCGAGATCGGCCAAACTGTGGCGGTTTGCGAGACTGGCCCGCATGGCAGTTAATTCACCTTCTGAGGAAGCGGGGTGAGTCGCCATCAGGAGGTCGCTGAGGGCGGCTTGGAGAATGGCGTCGCCTAAAAATTCAAGCTGTTGGTTGTCTCCTGCTGTGCCTGGAGAGGTTCGGGCCGAGGGATGGGTAAGGGCACGGGATAGGAGTTCGGGATTTTTAAATGTGTGACCGAGGGCGGGGGATTTCATTGGGGGCGATTTTTTCTGGATCGAGGATGGAAGCGATCGACGGTCGCCGCAAGCCGGTCTTCGTCCACATGGGTGTAAATTTCGGTTGTGCCAATACTCGCGTGTCCAAGGAGTTCCTGAATGACACGAAGATCAGCACCGCCCGACAGAAGATGAGTCGCGAAGGAGTGACGGAGAAGGTGAGGATAGACACGGGTATCCAGACCTGCTGTTTGGGCCGCTCTTTTGACAATTCCCCAAAGGTGGGAAGTGGTGAGTCGGCGCCCGTGGTTTCCGAGAAAGACCTCTCCTCCAGATTTGGAGCGGACAAGTTTGGGGCGAGCGGTATGGAGATAACGATCCAAGGCTTCTTGGGCGGCAGAACCCAGGAGGACAAGGCGCTCCTTATCTCCCTTGCCAATCACACGAGCACTTCGACCCGGTAGATCCAGCTGTTCGATTCTTAGGGAGAGAATCTCGGAAGCACGTAAACCTGCGGCGTATAGAAGTTCCAGAAGGGCACGATCTCGGAGGCCGAGTGGAGTTTTCGGGGAAGGGGATTCCATTATTTTGCGGACCTGATCCGGGGTTAAGGAGGGAGGAAGTTGGCGGGAGAGCTTGGGGGAGCGTAATCCGACCGACATGCTGTTGGGAGTTCGGCCCATTTTCTGAAGATGGGCGCCAAAGCTCCGAAGAATGGATGTTTCAAGACGCAACGTGGTAGGGCCGACCCGGCCTGAGTGGCGGCGATAGGATAAAAATTCGCGCAGGTCGTCGGGTTGGAAATCTTTCCAATCTTTACCTGTTTTTTTTCGCGACAGCCAAAGGGAGAGTCGTTCCAGAAGTTTTCGCTGGATAGACTGTGTTCTCAGGGCGTGGCCTCGTTCCATCGCGCCTGAGGCGAGAAAGTCCTCGATGGGCTGGTGGTCGAGTTTGCTCACGCGTTGCGCAGAGAAGGCTTGGAGCCTGTGAGGAGCTGGCAGGCCTCCTCGTAGCGCTGAAGAGTTCCTTGGATGACAGGGGGCGGGAGGGAAGGGCCTGGTGGCTTGCGGTCCCAACCTTCTAGGCCCGCAAGATAATCACGAACAAACTGTTTATCGTAGCTGGGCGGGTTTTGGCCGGGTTTCCACTGGTTGGCGGGCCAAAAGCGACTGCTGTCGGGAGTCAAAAGTTCGTCAATCAGAAGGAGGTTGCCTTTGTCGTCCGTGCCAAACTCAAACTTTGTGTCAGCCAAGATGATGCCCGCTTTTTCGGCGTGCTTTTGTGCAGCGGTGTAAAGAGAAAGACTACGATCGCGAACTTGATGAAATAGGGCTGAACCAATCTGTTTCTCTGCCTCTGAGTCGGTGACGGGAAGGTCGTGACCTTTCTCTGCCTTTGTCGTTGGAGTAAAAATGGGTTGGGGAAGTTTGGAGGATTCGAGCAAACCTTTGGGTAGGGGGCGACCCCACAGGGAGCCTTTTGTTTTGTACTCCTCCCATGCACTGCCGGCGAGGTATCCGCGGATGACGCATTCGAGAGTGAGGGGTTTTGCCGAGAGGCATCGGGTCAGGCGGCCTTGATAGATTTCAGGGGAGGGAACACCCGAAGGGACATCGAAGCCCAAAACGTGGTGGGGTTGTGCATCGGGTAGGGTTTCGAACCAGAACTTGGAGATGGAGGTGAGTAGAGTTCCTTTTCCCGGAATGGGGTTGGGAAGAATAACATCGTAGGCGGAAATGCGATCGGAGGCGACGAGCCAGATCTGATTTTGCCAGCGGTAGATGTCGCGAACTTTTCCTGAGCGAAGTAAAGTTGGTTTCACGTATCCCGATCGTAGCGGTCGCGAAGAAAATTGGAATTTTCGATTCTTTTGGTGTGGAAGGTCAGGGGGTGGCACTGCCTTGACTTCGAGAGGCATGTAAGAGATTCTATAGGTGCGCTTCTTATCAAGAGCAGTGGAGGGGCTGGCCCTATGAAACTGCGGCAACCGGATCCCATCTTCGGATGGGGTTGTTAGGGTGCCAAACCCAGTCAGGCGCTTTCCCGAAAGGGGGAGTGTCGGAAAGGATGAGAGGATTAGCATTCCGCGTAGTGACGCGATGTAATCCCCCCATTCTTACAGGTGAACAGACCGGCCATAACCTGGTTTGAAATGGATAAGAGGGGCGAGAAAGAGGCATGGCAGAGAAGTTTTTCTCCAAGTTAAAGTGTCGCGAATGTGGCCGGACTTACCCGGCTCAGGCGATCCATGTCTGTGAGTTTGATTTTGGTCCTCTGGAAGCTGATTACGATTACAAGGCCATTGGATCGGTGCTGACGCGAAAATTGATCGAGTCGAGAGGTGACTCGATGTGGCGATATCGGGAGCTACTGCCCATCGAGGGTGAGCCAACGGTGGGAAAACAGGTTGGATTTACCCCGCTCGTAAAAGCGGATCGGCTTGCCAAAGCGATAGGGGTGAAGGCGTGCTACGTGAAAAATGATACGGTCAACCATCCTACGTTGAGTTTTAAAGACCGAGTGGTCGCAGTAGCGCTTTCCCGAGCGCGGGAGTTGGGTTTCAAGGTGGTGGCCTGTGCGTCGACGGGAAATCTGGCGAATTCTGTTGCGGCCAACGCGGCGAGTGCAGGCTTGGAAAGCTGGGTTCTGATTCCTGCAGATCTGGAACAGAACAAAGTGATGAACAGTCTTGTTTATGGAACGAACGTGGTCGGAATCGAGGGAGCTTACGATGCGGTCAATCGGCTCTGTTCGGAAATTGCCGGGAAATATGGCTGGGGCTTTGTGAATGTGAATTTGCGACCGTACTATGCAGAGGGTTCCAAGACCGTGGGGTATGAGGTGATGGAGCAGTTGGGTTGGAGAATTCCTCGTCACACAGTCGTTTGCATGGCGAGCGGGTCTTTGTTGACGAAGATCGACAAGTCGTACAAGGAGTTCACTCAGTTAGGATTTGTTGAAAAGTCCCCCTTTGTGATTCATGGGGCCCAAGCGACGGGGTGCAATCCGATTTCCGCGGCACGAAAAGGGGGGACGGATCTGATTCGACCTGTGCCGCATCCTAAAACCATCGCCAAGTCGCTGGCGATTGGAACGCCTGCGGATGGATATTATGCCGTGAAGTCCATGAGTCGGACGGGGGGCTGGGCAGAGGATGCGACGGATGAGGAGATTATCGAGGGCATTCAGCTTTTGGCTGAGACCGAGGGAATCTTTGCGGAAACGGCTGGTGGCGTCACGGTGGCCTGCGCGAAGAAGTTAGTTGAAACGGGAAAGATTCCTCATGACGAGGAGGTTGTACTTTGCATTACGGGGCATGGGCTGAAGACGGTGGAGGCGTTGTCGGGTCATCTGGGTTCACCCTCAAAAATTAAACCTAGCCTAAAAGATTTTGATGCCCTGCTTTCGTCCAAGCTGGTCAAAGGCCACGCCAAAGTCTAAGTTCCCGTATGGCCATTTCCGTTAGCATTCCAACTCCGTTACGTGCCTTGACGGGCCAGAAAGACACGGTGGAGGTTGAGGCCAAAGATGTGCAAGCCATGCTGGCCTCGTTGGAGAAGTCGTTTCCTGGGATTCACGATCGTTTGGTGGATGAAAAAGGGGAGGTGCGCCGTTTCGTGAACATCTATGTGGGTGGTGAGGACATTCGTTTTCTGCAGAATCAGCAAACACCGCTCAAGTCAGGGGACGAGGTGAGTATCGTGCCTGCGATTGCAGGAGGGTAGGGAGATGGCGGGGAAACGGATCAGCTTGCGGTACTGGCTTACCTTTTCTCCCGAGGTGGGGAAGAAGCCGTTGCTTTATCTGATGAGCCGAAAATACGACGTGGAGTTCAATGTTCGTTCGGCGACTGCGGATCGGGATGTTTTTGTCATGGCTCTGGAATTCACTAGCACCCACGAGAAGATTGATGAGGTGGTGAAATGGTTTGAGAAGCAGGGTGTGCAGGTCGAGCCGGTCGAGATCAATACCATCGAGGGGTAGGATGGTGTCATGAAGGTCCTGATCCTTGGGGCCGGAGGATTGACGGGGCGATATCTGGTGTGCGAGTCCAAACGCAGGGAGATGGAGGTAGTTTCGTACACGAAGCAGGAGTTGGATATTTCAAAGGCGGATATCGCACAAGATACCTTGGCGAACGAGAAGCCTGAACTCGTAATCAATTCGGCCTCGGTCACGAGCTTGGAGCTTTGTGAGGAGAATCCTGTTTTAAGCCGCAAGGTGAACTGTGAGGCACCTGAGGCTTGGGCCAAGGAGTGTGGTCGGGCAGGGGTTCGATTTGTTCATTTGGGTACGGACTATATTTTTGATGGGAAGAAGACGTCTGCTTATTTACCCCAAGACTTGCCCACGCCTTTATCGCGCTATGGAAAGGACAAAGCCGAGGGGGAGAAGAGAGTGTTGAGGGCTAACCCCCATGCACTGATCGTTCGGTTGGCATGGGTGTTTGGGCATGGGGGGAAAACCTTTATGAGCAAGTTGCCGGGGATTTTAGCGGAGAAGCGGGTGGTCGAGCTAGCGGGTGGAAGGACAGGCTCGTGCACGTATGCGGGGGAGGCGTCACGAATCATTTTGGATCTCGCAGAAAAAAGAGTGGAGGGAATCTTTCACGGGGTTCAGGCAGGAGAAACGACATGGAAACGATTTGCGGAAAAGGCAATTGAACTCATGAAGAAAGAGGGTCGGAGTGTGGTCTGCGAAGAGGTGCGTGAGTTGTCGCAGGACAAAATCCCTGGTCTTCAAGTTCCTCGGCCCGCGTTTTCAACTTTAGACATTTTGGAAACAGAGAGGGTTTTGGGGCGCAAGATTCCCAAATGGGAGAAGGGATTGGCAGAATATTTAAAAGAGATCGGGTGGTGAGTCGTAGATTGTAAAAGCGGGTCCTCTTGGGCAGTGTTTTGTGATGTCAGAGTCAATTTCACTCCTGGTAATGGCGGCTGGAATGGGAAGTCGCTACGGCGGATTGAAGCAGTTGGATCCTGTGGGCCCCTCGGGCGAGGTGTTGCTGGATTATGCGGTGTACGACGCCAAACAAGCAGGAATTTCCC
>JASGCJ010000091.1 GCA_030054195.1 Minisyncoccota bacterium | reverse complement strand
CTCGTGGACAAAGCGGAGGATCCGTTGCCTGCTTTGGATTTCGGGCCGTTGATTAACAGTAAAAAGGTGGAAGAGCTACGGGTTCAGGTCACAGAAGCTGTGGCCGGTGGTGCCGTCGCGCTGTACGAGGGGGTTCTGAATGAGGCTCTTTTCCAGCCCTCGCAGGATATTTCGGCCTACTTGGCTCCTGTGGCTCTGCTGAGCCTGCCGCGAAACTGTAAGCTTTATCACGGCGAGCCCTTTGGCCCCGTCGACTCGGTGGCTGTGGTCGACAGCGTGGACCAACTTATTGCGGAGATGAATGTCTCGAACGGTAATCTTGTTTCCAGTTTAGCTACGGATGATGCGAACTTGGCCAAGCAGGTCGCAGTAGATCTGCGGTGTTTTAAGTTTGGGCACAATAAGGTTCGTTCTCGTGGGGATAATGAGGAAAGTTTTGGCGGCTTTGGCCAGTCGTGGAAGGGATGCTTTGTCGGAGGAAAGTATCTTGTGGAAGCGGTTACGCAGGGACCTTCGGGCGAGCGGTTGCGCGGAAACTTCCCCGATTCGATTTATCTGCCTGAAGAACGCTAGACCGTGCCTTAGCTTAATTTTGCGGGACCCTTGCGCTGGATCAGCCAGACCGAAAGGCTGACCAAGACAATGATCACTCCGCTGACGAGCAACTCCGTCATCGACTGGGTAAATTTAATCGGGTCGAGCGTGTGCCCTTCGGTTTCTTGAACCGAAAGCCCCGCACCGATGGTGAGAATACGTCGAGTAACGCTGATGCCGGCGATGACTAAAAAGGGGATAAGATCGGAAATGCTAACATCATGTGCGGGCGAAACGAGGAGGCGGGTGACGGTGCGAAGAATCTCCATCACGATAAGAATTAGGAGAACCTCATTGATCACCGCAATTAAACTGGTGAAGAAGGGCTGATGCAGCAGCATCGCATTGAGGATGTAGTGGACTAGGTAGATCGAAATCGCGCCTGCGATGACCAGAAGAAGAACGGCGACGTAGCCGTAGGTGATAATTTCGCCTTTGGCAATTAAACGAAAAAGAGTGGAGCCAAGGCGGGATGGGTCAGGCTTGAGCATCCCTAGACTTTGAGGGCGAAACCGGAGAATGCAAGCGGGTTGGCGTGAGAAAGATTCGGGGTAGGATGGATTTCATGGCCAAGGCGACCCTTTTTTACGATGCGGACTGCGGCTTTTGTCAAAGTAGTGTGGAGTGGATTTTGAAGAAGGCACGGCCTGGAACCTTTGATCCAGTCGCTTATCAAGATGATGAGGGGATGAGGCTTTTTCCCATGGTGGATCGAGCGGTGGCCGACAAGGGGATTCAAGCTTTGGCGGAAGACGGCACTTTGTGGAAGAAGGCATCTGCGACAGCGTTTTGTTTGACGCTTGTGCCTGGATGGAGATGGTTGGGGCACCTCATTCTATTCCCGCTGGTGCTACCTTTTGCTTCGGTCGGCTACGCGATCGTGGCTGCGAATCGCCAAAGAATTTCCCGTTGGATGGGGAGGACGTCTTGTCGGATTCCGCCTCGGGCTTAAAAGGAGGCGCAAGCGGTCTGATCCGCTTGCGGGAGGAAATTGTACGGTGCCGGCAGTGTCCGCGTCTTGTGCGTTGGAGGGAACGGGTCGCGAGGGAGAAAAAAGCGGCCTATTCAAATGAGATCTACTGGGGGCGACCCGTGCCAGGGTGGGGGGATGCGCAGGCCAAGGTCGTTGTGGTGGGATTAGCTCCAGGGGCTCATGGGGCAAATCGGACGGGGAGAATGTTTACGGGGGACGAGTCGGGCAAGTGGCTGTATCGGGCCTTATGGAAGGCGGGATGGGCGAGTCAGAAAGAGAGCACAGGAGCACAGGATGGGCTCGAGTTGAGGGGCGTTTGGATTACCGCTGCGGTAAAGTGTGCGCCTCCAGACAATCGGCCGAGCCCAAAGGAGAGAGATCGATGCAGTAATTTTTTTGATCGAGAGATCCGAGAGTTGAAGGAGGCAAAAGTGTATTTGGCGTTAGGAGGATTTGGGTTTGAAGCGGTCACGAAGTTCTTTGGATTGAAGCCGAGACCGAAATTTGGGCATGGGCTGGAGGTTCAGCTTTCCGAAGGGCGCTGGTTGGTGGGGTGCTACCACGTTAGTCAGCAGAACACCTTCACGGGTCGGCTCACGGAAAAAATGCTGGATGAGATCATGGCAAAGGTGGGGGTGCGGGCTGGCTTGTCACCACGCAGGCGATAAACTATGATTTCTTTTACGCGCTCGTGGCGAAACTGGCAGACGCACTACCTTGAGGTGGTAGCGGGGCAACCCATGGAGGTTCAAATCCTCTCGAGCGCA
>JASGCJ010000090.1 GCA_030054195.1 Minisyncoccota bacterium | reverse complement strand
TTCACCTGGATGCTGATGCGTTTTATGCATCTGTCGAACAGGCGGCCGATTCCCGCCTACGTGGCAAAGCAATTGCCGTAGGGGGATCGACAAGAGGGATTGTCGCCTCAGCCAGTTATGAGGCGCGGGCAAAAGGCGTCAAAACGCCCATGCCCACCTCTCAAGCACTTCGACTTTGCCCCGAACTAATTCTTGTACCAGGTGACTTTGAGAAATATGAGCGATTCTCCCAACTTATGTTTGCCTACGCATATGACTTAACCCCCGAAGTAGAGATTTGCTCGATTGATGAGGGCTACCTTGATCTTACCTCCCAGCGATCAGGACAGCCCCGTGAATCTGCCCTACGCCTCTCCCTACAAATTAAAAAAGAGTTGAAAATCACCATTTCCCAAGGCCTCGCCTCAAACAAATTCTGCTCTGCTGTTGCTTCAAAAATGAAGAAGCCAAACAACTTCATTGAAGTACCTGCCGGAACAGAAAAAGAGTTCCTTGCACCCCTTCCCGTTCGATGGCTACCAGGAATCGGAACAAAAACCGAACCCCGCTACCTTGAAGCAGGCATTACCACGATTCATCAGGTCGCCTCCCTATCCCTTCAGGAGCTAGAGAGGCTAGCTGGTTCTTCGGCGCCAGATTTGCACCTTTTCGCTCAAGGAATCGACTCGCGCCCAGTGACTCCTGCTTCAGCTGACCCAAAATCATTTGGAGAACAGGAAACTTTCGATATCGATCAGGTGGATGAACTATTTTGTCTAGCCACATTGCGGGCCATGACCGACCGGCTCTGCAGGAAATTACGGAGGGAGGGGTTCGCCGCGAGAACCTTATCGTTGCGAATTCGCTATCGTAACATGGAGGATGTCATGAGATCCGAATCCCTAAATGAACCTTCCCCACTGGAAAACGACTTTTACCCCCTGTTACAGCCCCTGCTACGGCGCTCCTGGTCTAGGCCAAAGCCCCTTCGTCTTGTCGGAGTTCGTCTCTCCAATCTTCATAGAGCACTCCCAGACCCAGAGTTGGCTTTAACGGGTCTTCCACAGAAGAGTATGACCGAACGTCTCCACCTTGCCGAAGCCGCCGACCAGTTGAGGAGGCAGTTTGGGTCAGACGCTATCCTACGGGGCCACGACTTGTGGTTAAGGAAGAAACTCTCAGCTGGAGAGGGCGACAGAGATTCTCTCCCCGACCCAGGCAAGAACTAAACCTCCTGCGATACTGGCTAAAACATAACTCCAAGCCAAAAACGTTTCCCCTCTCCGAAAAAGGAGAGTGGTCTCGATACTAAAAGCCGAAAATGTGGTGAACCCCCCTAAGAACCCAGTGACAAATAGATGTCTCGTGTGAAGCCCCATAAACCAACGATCAGAAGTCCATCCATAGATCAGACCTACCGCCAGACATCCTACCCAATTTACAGCTAAAGTAGCCCAAGGTATTTTTTCATTGGGATAAGCATGAATCACCCATGCGCCGACAGAAAAGCGCAGCAAGGAAGCGATACCCCCTCCTACCATCGCTGCGATTCCGTGGCGGATCAGTTCAGAGTTCATTTTCGGAACAAACCCTTTGCGTAGAGAATTCCCGAAAACCAGCCTCCTAATACCAGAAACACTCCTAAGGCCATCTTGGAAAGGTGTGGTGAAAAAGCCGCAAAAAGCGTCATTCCATCTTCCCGTTCGCCCACAGCTTGAATCATGGTCCCGCAAAATAAAAGAGTTCCACCGATTGCTACGGACATTTCAAAAAGGCCACGAAGCCTACTGCCCATGCGAAAAGTCCCTAAACCTGGAAGTACCGTAGCGTTGAGGCCGAAGCAGTTTCTGGCTGCTTCGAGTTTAGCGAGAATCGGTGGCTCGGAAGATCTGATCATATGCACTCATGGTCGCAAGAAACGTGATAGGAATGGTGATGAAGAGACCTAACCCGAGGCAAAGCATGCCGATCAGATTGATGCCACCCAAAAGAATGAGAAGCCCTACGTAAGCCCAGAAGTTTTTGCGTACTCCATACCAACTCAATTTTAAAGACTCCCAAAAGTCGGTCTCACTACACGCCGCGATGGGTACTGCGAATGACCAGCAAATTAAAAAATACATCATCCCAAGAAACCCCGCCAGCAAAGGCAATCCCATGCCCAAGATGAGATTCGGGTATTTCGTGATTTCCTCCATTACCACTCCGGAGGCACCAAATAACGCCACCGCAGGAATCAGGGACAGAATAAATGGCCCGAAGGCAAGCAAGCTCGATACGGTGGTGGCAAGAAAACAGGGCAAGAAACGAGTTTTCACAATATCCATCACATCTTGAAGTCCCCTCGTGTGACCATGGATGACTTGATGGCAAAAGTTGTAGATTCCACCTAAAAT
>JASGCJ010000089.1 GCA_030054195.1 Minisyncoccota bacterium | reverse complement strand
ACCTCACCCGCGGCGCATTCCAAGAAATATTGCCCGACCCCGAGGTCACAAAAGGTGCCCAGCGCGTCATTCTTTGCTCCGGAAAAGTCTTTTACGACCTGCAGGATTACCAAAGAAAAAACAAAATCACCCACACCGCAATTCTGCGCTTGGAGCAGATCTACCCCCTCCACGTTAAGAAACTGACGGAGATTCTCTCCCGCCATGCCCCGGATGCAGAAATTATCTGGTGCCAAGAGGAGTCAGAAAACATGGGAGCCTGGGCTCATCTCGCACTTCGTTTGCCGTCCGTGATCAAGAAACCCGTTCGATATGTTGGCCGGGATGCCTCCTCCTCCCCCGCCACAGGCTCGCTGATCATTCACACACTGGAACAAAACCAACTCGTCGAGGAAGCTTTTGCAAGCCAACCGAAAGCCTCAACTCCTTCCTCGAAAAAGACAAGAACACCTGCCGCCGCTTCAAAAGCCAAATCCACCAACCAAAGGAAAAAGAAAAAATGAGCACTGCCACCACTCTCCTTCCCATTCGTGTCCCTTCCGTAGGTGAGTCGATCACCTCAGGTGTTCTTGGAAGTTGGAAAAAGAAAAACGGCGACGCGGTATCCTCAGGCGAGGCCCTCTTTGAGATCGAAACAGATAAAGTTACATCCGAAGTGTTTGCCGAGGCGGATGGCACAATCGAAATTCTCGTTCCAGAGGGCACAGAGGTGAAAGTGGGTCAGACGGTAGGTAACCTCCACCCAGGAAAAGCCCCCGCCCGAAACACCACCCCTCCAGAGACCCCAAAGAAAAAGCAGGACAGTGCACTTACCACGAAAACCCCGACTCGGGAAACCTCTCCCTCTCCTGTGCCCACGCTTGTTCATACTGAGGCGGATACCGCCGTCGTCTCCCACGATTCCTCACGCTCGGGCCGGGAAACTCGAAAGAAGATGTCCCCCCTTCGTCGCAAGATCGCGGATCGTCTCGTTAGTGCCCAGCAAACTGCCGCAATTTTGACCACCTTCAACGAAGCCGATCTATCCAACCTGATTGCCCTTCGAACCGAGGTCCAACCCACATTTCAAGCACAGCATGGTGTCAAACTCGGCTTTATGAGCTTTTTTCTGCAAGCCGCCGTACATGCCCTTAAGACAGTACCAACTCTGAATGCCCGAATCGAAGGAGACGAGATCGTCACCCAGCACTATTTCGATATCGGTGTCGCCGTAGGAACCGAAAAAGGGTTGGTGGTTCCTGTTTTAAGGGATTGCGATCAACTTGATCTTGCCGGTTTAGAGAAATCCCTTGCCGCTGTCGCGACTCGCGCTCGTGAAGGCAAACTTTCCCTGCCTGACCTGATGGGCGGAGTCTTCACGATTTCCAATGGAGGGGTGTACGGCTCTGTTCTCTCCACTCCAATCCTGAACCCACCCCAATCGGCCATTCTCGGTCTTCACGCGATCCAGCAACGCCCCGTCGCCATTGGAGATCAGGTAGTAATCCGTCCTATGATGAACCTCGCCCTCTCCTATGACCATCGCTTGATCGACGGCAAAGAGGCCGTCACCTTCCTTATCGCCATCAAAAAGTTTGTTGAGAACCCCGCCCTCGCCCTCCTCAATCTTAATCCAACTTCCTAGCCACCCGACCTGCCGACAACTCACAACCAGGCCAACGCCTGGGGGATCGATCGCATCGCATCCAGATGCTCCTCCGCTAATTTTTCCGCGCCACGGCTGTGCGCCGCATAATCTTTCTCTATCTCCTTCACCTTTTCCACCGCTTCATCTAACGACTCAAAAGCCACCAAACCCATCCCCTCTGGCAACCAGTTTGACCAGCCTGTCTCCTGCAGTAAAACAGGTCGTCCCAGCGACAGATACAACACGCTTCGATCGCTAAACCAACCAGTCTTCGCAGTGACATAACCTCCTTTGGCCGGAGAGAACTCGCCCCTACTCGATGCGAGAAAGTTTCGATAATCCTGCCAATCGGAACACACAAGCCCCGGCTCGTGAAACTCCCATCCCGCTTTTTCAAACAAATCCCTTTCTTCCCCAGCTCCCAGATCGGTCACCACCAGTGGCCTAATACCACTCCGCTTCGGCCAAGCTCTCAATTTCTCAAACTCAGGCGCCTTGTTACTGTACTCCCTTCCCTCCCACTCCACCGCTGAATATCCGTACCAGTGCGCTACTGTTGTCCACCGATTCTGCCCCAGTTCCGCCGATCTTCCCACCGAATGCCCTGCCGCCTCTTTCGACCAGTACCTTCGACTCACGGGAGGAACCACCGCTTTCCATTCATGACCTGTATCCGGAACTACCGCCCCCCTCCCCATTCCCAATCCCACGCTCCAAAAAGCATTGTGCCCTGAAAAGTTCATCGGGCTTTGATAGACCTTCGCCCAGATTTGGGTGAACGCAGGATCCAAATCGACAT
>JASGCJ010000088.1 GCA_030054195.1 Minisyncoccota bacterium | reverse complement strand
ACCTCACCCGCGGCGCATTCCAAGAAATATTGCCCGACCCCGAGGTCACAAAAGGCGCCCAGCGCGTCATCCTTTGCTCAGGGAAAGTCTTTTACGATCTCCAGGATTACCAAAGGAAAAACAAAATTACCCACACCGCAATTGTTCGCTTGGAGCAGATTTACCCTCTCCACGCCAAGAAACTGACGGAGATTCTCTCCCGCCACTCCCCGGATGCAGAAACCATCTGGTGCCAAGAGGAGTCGGAAAACATGGGAGCCTGGGCTCATCTCGCACTTCGTTTGCCTTCTGTGATCAAGAAGCCCGTTCGATATGTTGGCCGGGATGCCTCCTCCTCTCCAGCCACAGGCTCGCTGATCATCCACACACTGGAACAAAACCAACTCATCGAGGAAGCTTTTGCACCCCAACCGAAAGCCCCAACTCCTTCTTCAAAAAAGACAGGAACAACTACTGCCGCTTCAAAATCCAAAGCCACCAACAAAAGGAAAAAGAAAAAATGAGCACCGCCACCACTCTCCTTCCCATTCGCGTTCCCTCCGTAGGTGAGTCGATCACCTCAGGTGTTCTTGGAAGTTGGAAAAAGAAAAACGGCGACGCGGTATCCTCAGGCGAGGCCCTCTTTGAGATCGAAACAGATAAAGTGACATCCGAAGTGTTTGCCGAGGCGGATGGCACAATCGAAATTCTCGTTCCGGAAGGCACAGAGGTGAAAGTGGGTCAGACGGTCGGTAACCTCCACCCAGGAAAAGCCCCCACACGGAAATCCACACCTCCGGAAACACCTAAGAGGGAAAAGGCGGAGGTCGCCCCACTTCCCAAAACCCCTGCCCGAGAGACCCAACCCACCCCCTCTCCTGTCCTGATCCACTCCGAGGCCGACGCTGCCGTCGTATCCCCTTCCTCTAGGTCCGATCGTGAAACTCGAAAGAAAATGTCACCCATACGTCGCAAGATCGCAGACCGACTTGTCAGTGCCCAGCAAACAGCCGCGATTTTGACCACCTTCAACGAAGCCGATTTATCCAACCTGATTGCTCTTCGAACCGAAGTCCAACCAACATTCCAAGCACAGCACGGCGTTAAACTCGGCTTTATGAGCTTCTTCCTCCAAGCCGCCGTACATGCCCTTAAAACAGTTCCAGCCCTCAATGCTCGAATTGAAGGAGACGAAATCGTCACCCAGCACTATTTCGATATCGGTGTCGCCGTAGGAACCGATAAAGGTTTGGTGGTGCCTGTTTTAAGGGATTGCGATCAGCTCGATCTCGCAGGCCTGGAAAAGGCCCTCGCCGCCGTCGCGACTCGCGCTCGTGAAGGCAAACTCTCCCTGCCTGACCTGATGGGCGGAGTCTTCACGATTTCCAATGGCGGCGTATACGGTTCTGTTCTCTCCACTCCCATCTTAAATCCTCCCCAATCGGCTATCCTCGGCCTGCATGCGATCCAACAACGTCCCGTCGCAATCGGAGATCAGGTTGAAATTCGCCCAATGATGAACCTGGCCCTTTCTTACGATCATCGACTGATCGACGGCAAAGAGGCCGTTACCTTCCTTATTGCGATCAAAAAGTTCGTCGAAAACCCCGCCCTCGCTCTTCTCAATCTAAATCCAACTTCCTAGTCACCCGACCTGCTGACAACTCACAACCAGGCCAACGCCTGCGGGATCGATCGTCTCGCATCCAGATGCTCTTCCGCCACTTTTTCTGCCCCTCGACAATGCGCCGCATAATCTTTCTCTATCTCCTTCACCTTTTCCACCGCTTCATCCAAAGATCCAAAAGCCACCAACCCCGACCCCTCAGGCAACCACTTTGACCAACCCGTGTTCTGCAACAGAACAGGCCGACCTAACGAGAGGTAAAGCACACTTCGATCACTAAACCACCCCGTCTGGGCTGTGACATATCCTCCCTTCGCGGGAGAAAACTCGCCCCGACTCGACGCCAAGAAATTTCGATACTCCCTCCAGTCCGAACAGATACTTGCGGGATCTAAAAACTCCCAACCTGCTTTCTCAAACAAACTCCGTTCCTCCCCCGCCCCTAAATCCGTTACCACCCGCGGAGTCACTCCACTTCGTTTCGGCCAATCTCTCAACTTCTCAAATTCCGGGGCCTTATTGCTGTACGACCTGCCCTCCCACTCCACCTCTGAGTATCCGTACCAGTGAGCCACCGTAGTCCAACAATTCTTTGCCAGATCTACCGAAGCTCCCTGTAATTGTCCTGCCGCACTCCTGGTCCAGAAGCTTCGACAAACAGGAGGACACACCGCCTTCCAATCATGCCCCGTATCAGGCACGACAGCCCCCCTCCCCATTCCCAATCCCACACTCCAAAAAGCATTGTGCCCCGCAAAATTCATAGGGCTTTGATAGACCTTCGCCCAGATTTGGGTGAACGCAGGATCCAAATCGACAT
>JASGCJ010000048.1 GCA_030054195.1 Minisyncoccota bacterium | reverse complement strand
TAGGTTCATCCATCAAAAGAATGCTAGGGCGGGTGAGTAGAACTTTTGCAATCTCAACCCGACGCCTTAGCCCACCCGAAAGGCTTTCGACCATCTCCCCCCCCCGATTTTCAACCCCTAAGGCCACCAAGTTTTTGTTGATTCGGGTTTCCAAGTCGTGAGGGTCCAAGCCGTAAAGATTCCCGTGATGCCGAAGGTTCTCTCGGACCGTTAATTTCATATCCACTGCCGGGTTTTGAAAAAGGACCCCGATTTTCTTTCGCACGGGAGTTGGAAACTGGCGCAAACTACGTCCCCCAACTGATATTTCGCCATCTTGAAGGGCAAATATCGTGGAGATGATCTTAAAAAGGGTTGTTTTGCCGCTTCCGTTCGGGCCGAGGACACAAAACATCCCACCCTCCTCCAATTTTAGATCAATATTATCAAGAACCCGCTTGCGCCCGTATGAGTAGCCTACCCCTTCCGCTTGAACGGCATATAAACTGTCAGCCATAAGCCGTTACTCTGAGGGGAAAAAAACCCTCGGTCAAGCAACAGCAGCCCGAGGTCTCAACGAAATGCAGATAACTAGCGTAGACCAGACTGAATCGAGCCAGTGGCCGAGTCTTTCAACTTGGCCGGAACCCCTTGAGTTTGGAGATAGCTCTCAATTCTGGAAAGGGACTCGTTGGGAAGCGCCTTTGATCCCCGTGATCTGCACAAGGTCAAGACACACTGATGGGCTATTTCGCTAGCATCCATTCCCTTGGCTTTGGCGTGTTCGACGGAGAGAGTAAGCCTGCTTTTCCAGTAATTCATTCGATTATCGGCGCAACCTTGATTCTCCTCATCGATGACCGCTTGCGCAAAACCCCAAATCTCCCTCTGTAAATCTTCAGAAATGCGCGTCGCATGCATGCCGACATGATGATGATGAATCTTCGAAATCATATTAGGAGCTGGAACAATGTTCGATTTGTCCAAATAATACAATAATTATATTTCTATACGTATTAACCCTACTAATCACATAAGTCATTGACTGCGAGCTTACTACAAAAACAAAAAGCGTGGGTGATCAAACCCACGCTTCTTGCCAAACACTAGGAGATGTAAACGATCTGAAGTAATAGACAGGGGAAGAGCCAAAACGTTCAAACTATTTTTAGCTATTTCAGCCACTTGATGGCCATGAAGCCGCCGATCCCAAGCAGGAATAAAAGGGTAACCGCCACCTCAAGATACTTTTCGATATGCGGCTTGAGTTTCGGCCCCCCCAGCCGGATCCCGGCTGCTACCAGAAAGAACCGCCCAGCCCTACCCAGAATAGAGGCAGATACGACGGTAGGAATGGGAACTGCAAATACGCCTGATGCGACAGTAAACACTTTGTATGGGATCGGAGTAAACGCAGCCGTGAGGATAAAGAGAAAAGCATTTTGCTGATAAAAGCCCTCGACTTTCAAGAAAGTGGCCTCGGTAAATCCAGGCACATGCGAAAAAAACCATGGTGCCACTGCTCCCCACAAAGCATGCCCAATCCACCATCCAAATACGCCTCCAGCCACTGAGCCCACCGTGCACCAAAAGGCAAAATGAGCCCACCTCTTGGGATGGGCAAAGCAGAGGGCCATAAGCAGGACATCGGGCGGGATCGGAAAGAAACTGGATTCGATAAAAGCGATGAAAACCAGAGCCGGAACGGCCTGCGGCGTGGATGCCCAGTGGATCGTCCACCCATAAAGTCTTCGCAACCAGTTCTGCTTAGATTCCTGCTTCATCTCAATCTCCCCTCCGCCCCAACGGATCCGTTTCCAGCGGTCTTTCAGCGCCACGGCGACAAAGCCACCCACCGCCACAGCCACCATACCAATGATTCCGTTGGCCTGTAGCATCCCTCTCCAGCCCAAGATTCCCGCCAAAAGCAAAACCAGTAAGGCCAATCCCCCAGCAAGAAGGAGGGACGTCTTGTCTGCGCTATTTTTCTGGTTCCCAGTCATGATCCTCCACAATCCCAATTCTTAACATCCGGGGCAAGCCTGCGATTACAGATTACCTACTACAAAATGCTTGGGCACAGCCACACTCGCTTCCCAATCGTTTCCACGGAAGGGCACCTTGACGCGTTCCGCATGCAAAAACATACCCTGTTGACCTGTGCTCTTGGCAAAGGCCCTGTTTTTCTCAAAATCGCCGTACGTCCGATCCCCCACAATCGGCAAATTTCTTTGCGAGCACTGAATTCGCAGTTGGTGCGTTCTCCCCGTCTTCGGTTCCAACTCTAATAAACTCATCGCTCCCGCCACTCCTTTCCCCCTGCCCCTCTCCTTCATCACCGCTTCAGCCCAAGAGCCGTTTCCGGGACGCGCCCGAACTCTCCCTTTGTCCTTCACCACCTCAATCCGATCCTTCCACACCGCGTTTACCCTCTCAGGCCATCCGAAAACCACCGCTACATACCTCTTTCTCACCTGATGCTGCGCAAACGCATACTTCACCTCAGCTGCAGTCTGCTCCTCATTGGCCACCAAAATAACCCCAGATGTCCCTCCATCTAATCGGTGTAAAAGCCAAACCTTACCCCCACCCTTGTCTGGAGGAATGTGGTACGCCTCATCCCTTAACGAGTAGCTGCACGTAAAAAGCGCTTGGGCATCTTTCCCTCCCTCTTTGGGTTGCGACCGAACCCCGCTCGGTTTACTCAGTGCATAAAGACCCGCAGGCCCCTCCTTCACAATTTCCACCCCAGGCCCCAAAGGCCACCGACCTAATGGTTTATTTTCCTCCGACATCCTGAGCCGCTCTCTGTTTTTGAAAAAAATCCCTTAGCAGATCCCGACACTCCTCCGCCTTCACACCGCTCCGTATCTCACACTTGTGATTCAGCCCCTCAAACTGAAGCAAATTGAGCGCACCACCAGCCGCACCCCCCTTGGGATCCGACACCCCATAAACAACTCTTTTTACCCTCGATAAAACAATTGCCCCCGCACACATCGGACACGGCTCCTTGGTCACATAAACCGTCGCCTCGTTCAGACGCCAATCCCCTATCTCCCCCGCTGCCGCTGTCACCACCAGCATCTCCGCATGTGCCGTCGCATCCTTCAACTCTTCCACTTGATTATGCGCTTTGGTAAGAACCGCGCCATTCACCACCAGTACGGCTCCAACCGGAACCTCCCCCTTGGCGGCCGCCTTCCGTGCTTGGCGTAAGGCCTCTTCCATGAAATGTTCATCTGTCACCCCACCACTCTGATGAATCCCGAGCTCCTCCAAAAGATCAAATCTCCATCCTCCTCTTGGATGCCCGGCCCCCGCACCCTCCTCCGCCTCACGGGCGCCGACCGCCTCCGCTTCCTCAACGGCCAAGTCACTCAAGACGTAAAGAAACTCCCTCCAGGCCATGCCGTCCGATCCGCCATCACATCCTCAAAAGGCCGACTCGAGGCCGATCTCTACATCGCCGCCACACCCGACTCCCTACTCATTGAAACCGACTTCTCCCTTCGTGAATCAATCCGATCCCGAATCGAAAAATTCATCGTCGCTGATGATGTCACCCTTGAAGACATCTCCCCCTCCTACACCCTCGCCCACTTCCCAGCCCTTTCATCCCCACCCTCCGATACCCCAAAAGACACCCTGTTTTTTCTATGCTCACGCTTTCGCGAGCCAGGACTCGATATTTGGATTCCCACAACGTCCACTTGGCGCCCTAACTCCTCTCCAATTTCAGATTGGGAACCCCTCCGCATCAGTCGTGGCCTTCCTCTTTGGGGGGTGGATGTCGGACCCGACACCCTTCCTCCCGAAGTCGGCTTCGAATCCGACGCCATCAGCTCCACCAAAGGTTGCTACATCGGCCAAGAGGTTATGTCCCGCCTCAGAAGCGTCGGCCACGTCAACCGCCACCTCTGTGTCTTGGGCACGAGCGATACCGCACCTAAACAATTGGGAGAATGCACAACCTCGGACGGAATCGTTTTGGGAAAAATGAGTAGCCTGGCCTTGGACGTCAACTTACCGGGTTCGGTAGCCCTAGCCATGATCAAACGGGACTATGCAATAGTCGGAAATTCAGTATTGGCCGAAGGGGCATCTTGGACCATCCTTCGTCATGCTTAAACAAACTTTACCCACTTTTCTTGCTTCTCTTCTCCTCGCTTTTGCCGCGCATGCGGCTGAAACCACCACCCCCACCCCAAAGGAATCCAACGACATGAAACCTACCCTCATTGAAGAAGATATCATTACCCTCACTACAGACGACGGCGTGATCGTCATCAAACTCGACTTGGTGAATTGCCCGAAGCATGCCGAGAACTTCAAAAAACTTGTCAAAGAAGGATTTTACGATGGCACCACCTTCCACCGCGTGATTCCTGGATTTATGATTCAGGGCGGCGATCCCAAGAGCAAAAATGCCGATGATCGCGCCTCCCACGGCACAGGCGGCCCTGGGTACACGCTGCCCGCAGAAATCAAAAACAAGCACACCCTCGGTGCGGTTGCAGCAGCTCGTTTGTCTGATAGTGCAAATCCTAAAAGAGATTCGAGTGGAAGCCAGTTTTACATCGTGGTCGATGAAATGCAGTGCCGACAACTCGATGGTGGATATACTGTTTTTGGGCAGGTGATCGAAGGCATGGAGGTGGCCGACAAGATTGTCGCCAAACCAAGGGACCCTCGGGATAACCCGAAAACACCCGTCACGATGAAGGCGAAGCTCGGCCGTCCGAAAAACTAGTCACGTCTCAAAACAAAAAACCCAGCCTCGATTTATCGGGGCTGGGTTTTTGCTTTTTCGAAACGTTATTTCTTGCCGCCCGAGGTGGCGTTGTTGGTCTCGGAACTCTTTTTCTTTTTTGCACCACTATCATCATCGCCACAACTACCACAGCCTTCGCCGGCCATAGTTGCAGATGCCAAACCAACCACCAACCCCAACACAGTAAGACGAATCAATTTATTTATCATTTGGTTAAAATAGAAAGTTTCTGAGTGAATGCAAGTCACCCGCTCTGGATTGCGCTTAAACTCTTCTTCAACAACGAGATGCCTGCCTCCTGGCTTTTCTCTGGGTGAAACTGAAACCCAGCAACTTTCCCTTTCTTAACCCCGCTAGGAAACCAACCCCCATACTCTGTTTCACATATCAGATATTCTGCGGGCACCGATTCAGGACGGTAGGAGTGAACATGATAAAAAAATCTATCCCCACCCTCAAAGTAACTTCTTTTTGTTTCCTGCACTCGCACCTGGCTCCATCCAATCAGTGGAATTTTCAACCCTTTGGCCTCGAATTTAGCCACGCGCCCAGAAAAAAGTCCCAACCCCTTAACTCCAGGGGCCTCCTCCCCCTCCTCCCAAAGAAGTTGATAGCCCAAACAGATTCCCAAAAACGGACGATCCGCTTTCACCCACTCCCGTAAAGGTTCCCACAATTTTCTTTGTTTCAATCCCTCCACTGCATCCCCAAATGAACCTACTCCGGGTAAAATCACCGTCTCGGCCTTTTCCAAACCTGCCGGATCCTCCACCCGCGTAACGGTAGCTCCAGAACTCTCCAAGGCTCTCTCCACGCTTCGTAGATTTCCCCGACCATAATCGATCATCGACACATTCATCGCATGTATCTTACCAAACCCCATCTCCTAGGGTGATGTTTTTCTTCCCTCCACACCTAGGCGTAACTCCCCTAATCCATTCACCATCTCTGCCCTACAACGAGCCAGTCGATCCCGACTATTGTGGCCGCAAGGAATCAACACACACCCCACCCCCATCGCATGGGCCACCTCCGCATCGTGAGTCGTGTCTCCGATCAAAAGCGTATCCGAGGGTGAAACGTGGAGCTCTTGAAGCATTCTCAACCCGTGCTCCACCTTTCCCTCTGCATAGTGATTCCGACTTCCCGCCACGCTCTTAAAATGACTCCTGACCCCAAAATGCCCTAAAAATGCCTCGAGAGACCCGTGGGAGTAGGCGGATAGCACAGCCTGGGATAAACCCGCACTCTCCACACGTTTTAACAACTCTTTCGCTCCAATCTGCAGGCGACACTCCGTCTTCCTCTTTTCGTACTCAACAATGAACTCGGTCCCAGCTTCTTCAAATGACTCCTTATTCCAATCAAAACCAACCTTTCGGTAGTACCCCTCAACCGGAAAATCGAAGATAGCCTCATATCTATCGGCACTCAGCGCAGGCAACCCACGTTTTCGTAGCTGTCCGTTCATAATGTCCCGGCACAACCAAGCATCATCCAACAACGTTCCGTTCCAATCCCAGATCAGATGCCGATAGACGCTCAAATCCATCCCTAACTCTACCCTGTGAGTTACTCCATCATCACCCTCTTTCCGATTTCACCGCCCATGCCTACCGATTAGATTGAGGGTATGCATCTTCCTACCCCTGCGTCTCGCCTTGTCCATCCCGCGGGCTTCCGCAAAAGACGCAGCCTGAACTGGATCTCGATCGGCCTTCTCTACGGTGCCTACTACATGTGCCGGTACAACTTTCGGTTTGCCACCCCAGGCATGATTGCCGAATTCCACTTCACCACCTCACAAATCACCGACATGCTGGCCATCTGGTCTCTTGCGTACGGTACTGGCCAACTCATCAACGGCCTCCTGACCGATAAGATTGGCGGGCGCGCCTCCCTTCTGATTGGTGCCATCGGAACCATCGCGATCAACCTCATCTTCGGTTTCGCATCCCTTGCAGGAACCTTTATGACTTTCTCCCTGATCTGGCTGATGAATGGCTGGTTTCAATCCTTTGGCTGTCCAGGAATGGTCAAAATCAACGCTGCTTGGTTCGCCCGACAAGAACGAGGTACCTTCTCAGGAATTTTCGGCCTTATGATTCAGCTCGGTCAGGTCGCGGTCAGCTTTATCTCGCCCCTGATCCTTGCAGGCTTCACCTTTTTTGCCTTCACCGTTCCAGAAGGGGAGTGGCGATGGCTCTTCCGCATCCCTCCCCTCTTCACGGCGGTGGCGGCAATCTTTATGTACTTTGCCGCTAGTCCAACACCCGACGAGGCAGGATTTCCAGGAGCCATTCAGGACGAAATCGATAACTCCGCCGGAGTCACCGTCTCCTTAATGGAATCCTTCCGCACCATCTTCACCCATCCTCTTGTCTGGTTTTATGCGGCGGCATACGCCTGCACAGGTGCCGTTCGTTCCAGCTCAGACCAGATCGCGATCCTCTATTTCCAAGATCAGATGGGTTTTGATATGAAAACCAATATCCCTGCCGCAGCTCGCCGTACCTTGGAACTGATGCCCCTTGTCGCCGTCGCAGGCTCTTTCATTGCAGGCTGGGTCTCAGATCGCTTTTTTAAGGGCCACCGCTCTCCCGTGGCTATGTCCCTTTACATAATCGAAGCCGTGGTGATCTCAATCGCAGCCGTCGTGCTCCTGCTCGGCCATGTGGGACCTACTGCGGGGGGAATTCTCCTCGGTTGCACCATCCTTGTCCTCATCTCCTTTACCGCTAACTCCACCCACTCCATCGTTGGCTCTGCTGCGCCGATGGATATCGGAGGAAAGAAAATGGCTGGATTTGCCGCTGGCGTAATCGACTCCTTTCAATACTACGGAGCCGCGATTTCCCTCTCCCTTACCGGACGAGTACTCGAAGCCACTAAAGCCCAATACGGCTACACATTCTGGTTTGTTATTATGGCAGGATTCGGAGTCTTTGGAGCCATCGCCATGAACCATGTCCGCAAACTCCACAATCTTCAGCGCCCACCCGCTAGTGCTTAGAGTTCAGGTCAGAGACCCGATCTCTGATTTACTTCGATTCTGGTGATTGGCCGACTACCCAACTCAAAACCAGCACCCCCACACCTATACTAATCGCCGCATCCGCCACATTAAACGCAGGCCACGACCAACGCCCGTAGTGGAAATCCAGGAAATCGATCACGTAGCCTACCCGCATCCGATCGATCAGATTTCCGACCGCCCCGCCCGCAACTAATCCCGCTACCACCTGCACCCAGCGCTTCCGCCAATCCCATTCCCGAGCCATCCAACCTGCAAAAATCAGGATCCCCAACGCAAGAAGCCCGGTCAGCAGGTTGTTCCCCTGCGCCATCCCAAACGCCACTCCCGTGTTATGAACCCGCGTCAGAGAGAAAAGTCCCGGAAGAATCGGAACCTCCAAGCCCTCCCTCATCCTTCCCTCCACCAAAAATTTCGTGATCTGATCCACCACCACCAAACCCAGCCCCACCGGTAAAAACCATCCTCCCCCAACCTTCCCTTCCTTCAACTTGGACTCCCTGTCGATACCACCTCGGCACAACGCCCACACAAGGTCGGATGCTCCTTCTTCTGTCCGACCGATTCCGAGTGCTTCCAGCACCGTTCACACTTCGCCCCATCGGCGGGAAATACAGCCACCTCAATCCCGCCCGCTCCTCCCACCACCTCGACCCCGCTGACCAAACAAACCTCTTCCAGTAATCTAGCATCCTCAACGACCAACCCAGCTCCTTTGATCTGAACCCTCGCCTCCAGACTTTTCCCGATCTTCTTCAACTTTCTCTGCTCTTCCAACGCCTCATTCACCTTCCCCCGAACGACAAGGAGCTTCTCCCACTTTGACGTCTCTTGAGTGCTCCATTGGGCTGGTACAACCGCCTCCGGAAATTTCTCTAAATGAACCGATGTGCTCTTTGCTCCTGGCATGCTCTGCCACGCCTCTTCTGCCGTAAACGTCAACACAGGTGCCACCAGCTTCACCAAGCCATCCAGAACTTCAAACATCGTCGTCTGAGCCGATCGCCGTCTGGGACTTCCCTCCGCATCGCAGTAAATCCTGTCTTTGCACGCGTCGACATAAAATGCACTCAGCTCAACCGAGCAAAACCGATTCAACGCATGGTACACCGCCGGGAAGTTGTAGCTTTCATAAGCCTCCTTCACCGTTTTAACCAACTCAGCCATCTTCGCCAAAATATACAGGTCCAACGCCTCCCGCTCCTTCACCGAATCCCTTTTCGGATCAAATCCCGACAAATTCCCCAACAGGATTCTCAGCGAATTCCGGATCAGCCGATAACTGTCCCCTACCCTGCCAAAGATCTCTGTGGAAAACGGAACATCCTCTTTCGCATCCTCACTTGCCACCCACAATCTCACCACATCCGCACCATACTTCTCCACCAACTCCATCAGGGCGGGAGGTTTCCCTCTGGATTTCGACATCTTCTTTCCATCCACATCCACCACAAATCCATTCGTTAAAACCGCTTTGAAAGGGGCTTTCCCAGTTAGCGCAACAGACAGAAGGAGGCTCGACTGAAACCAACCCCGATGCTGATCGCTCCCTTCCAAATATAAGTCCGCAGGAAACTTCACCCGCCCATCCTTGGCTACGGCTGCCCAGCTCGACCCCGAGTCCAACCAAACATCCAAAGTCTCCCTTCCTCTTTTCCAATCCTTTTCCACCCCACAAGTCTTGGCCACCTCCTCGTCCGATCCCCCAAACCAGAACCCCGTCCCCTCTTGTTCTGCTCGATCCGCCACTTTTTGGATCACCTTCGAATCTAAAACTGAACTTCCATCAGGCTTATAAAAAGCAGGAATGGGCAATCCCCACGAACGTTGCCGAGAAATACACCAATCGGGTCGCGTCCCCAAGGCTCCCC
Organism: Minisyncoccota bacterium; assembly: GCA_030054195.1. Classification (GTDB taxonomy): domain Bacteria; phylum Verrucomicrobiota; class Verrucomicrobiia; order Methylacidiphilales; family Verrucolacustridaceae; genus Verrucolacustris; species Verrucolacustris abundans. The sequence goes on along the minus strand of JASGCJ010000048.1, from coordinate 1,249 downwards.
TTATTCTACTCTCACCCCAAGCAGGGACCCACTTTACCTGCCCCACCGCCTCCAGTGCCTTGTCCCGCAACTGATCCATTCGAATGAACCATTGGCGCACGGATCGGAACACGATCGGCGTCTTGGATCGGGGACAGTGCGGATAGCTGTGTCGGATCTTTTCCCGAGCCCAGAGTCTCCCTTTCTTTTCCAATAAATCCGCCACCTCAGGATTCGCCGCAAACACATTCTTCCCCACCAACTCTGGCACCCCACACTCCTCCGTCAGTTTCCCCGCCTCATTCACGGGAGAAAACGGCTCCAACCCACATTTTCGACCCAAGACATAATCTTCATGACCGTGCCCTGGAGCGATATGCACCAACCCCGTTCCCGAATCGGCCGTGACAAACTCCGCACACCGTACCATCCCCTCGTTTTCGACCAACGGATGACGGTAAATTCTGTTCTCCAAATCGGTTCCTTTACACTCCTTTAGAATTTTCAGCTCCTTACCCGCCGCCTTGCCCACCACCTCGATTCGACTCTTAGCCAGCCACACCTTTCGCCCATCGCCCGATTCGGCCAAGACATAAACCATTCCCGGATGCACAGCCACCGCCAGATTGGCCGGCAAGGTCCAGGGAGTCGTCGTCCAAACAAGCAGATCCTCATCCTTTGAGTCCTTTAGCTCCAGCCTCACATAGACCGACTCATCCTCCCTCTCAGCATACTCCACCTCCGCCTCGGCTAGGGCGGTTCTGCAACCGGTACTCCAGTGAACGGGCCTCAACCCCTCATAGACCATTCCTTTTTCTACCAGTTGAGCAAGGACCCGCAGTTCTGCGGCCTCGTAGGCGGTACTCATCGTCAGGTAGGGTTGATCCCAATCCCCAAAAACTCCGAGTCTTTGAAACTGCTCCTTTTGCCTTTGGATGAAGTGCCGAGCTACCTCCTCACACTTAGTGCGGATGACGGCTGGATCGGCTCCCACCAGCTTCTGCTCGGTTACGACCTTGTGTTCAATCGGGAGGCCGTGACAGTCCCATCCGGGAACAAAAGGAACATAAAACCCCATCATCGAACGGCTTTTCAGGACAAGATCCTTGAGGACCATATTCAGCGCGTGGCCCACGTGGGCGTCGCCGTTGGCAAAGGGTGGCCCATCGTGCAGGTGATAAGCGGGGGCACCTCCTCGGGCTTTTAGGAGTGAATCATAGGCCTTCTGGCGTGACCACTGCTCAACAAGGGCAGGTTCCCGCTTGGGGAG
>JASGCJ010000047.1:1758-11022 GCA_030054195.1 Minisyncoccota bacterium | reverse complement strand
CTGCTTCAAATTCGTATCCGTCTTTTTCCAATTTTTTGATTTTTGCAAGGATCGCGCGGGTTTCCGGGGATTTCTCCTCTACGGCGATGCCAAGCTCGCGAGCTTTCATCATGACATTGGCTCCACCCGAAAGTTCGCCGACGAGAATGCGTTGATGATTACCAACGGAAGTGGGGTCGATGTGTTCGAAGCTGGCGGCGATTTTATTGACGGCATTGACGTGCATTCCGCCTTTGTGGGCGAAGGCGGTTCGGCCAACAAAGGGAGCGCGGGGGTCGTGATGCAGGTTGGCCAGTTCGTCGACAAAAGCAGAAAGCTCGGAAAGTTGTTGGAGATTTCCATCGGGCAGGACTTTTTTCCCGAGTTTGAGCTCGAGAAGGGGGAGGAGGGTGGTGAGGTTGCAATTCCCCGTGCGCTCCCCGTACCCGTTCATCGTGCCTTGGACTTGCAACGCACCTTCTTGAACAGCGGCGACGGCATTGGCGACGCCAAGTCCGCAATCGTTGTGGGTATGGATGCCGACCTTGGTTTTGGGGAAGCGGGTTCGAACGGTGCGTACAATGGTGGCGATTTCCGAAGGAAGGCGTCCTCCGTTGGTGTCGCAAAGGACGAGGTAATCGGCTCCAGCCTCGGCGGCGGCTTCCAAAGTGCGGAGGGCGTATTCGTTGTCGGCGGTGAAACCGTCAAAGAAGTGTTCAGCATCGTAGATGGCTTCACGGCCCTCTTTTTTGAGGAGGGCGATGGTATCGGAGATCATACGAAGGTTTTCCGCGGGGGTGGTGCGGAGGACTTTTTCAACGTGAAGGAGCCAGCTTTTTCCGAAGATAGTGACGGCGGGGGTTTCGGCTTCGAGGAGGAGTTTGACTTGGGAATCGGCCGACGCGTCGATGTCAGGTCGGCGGGTGGATCCGAAGGCGGCAAGTTTACAGGAACCCCAGCGGAGTTTTCCTGCCTCAGCAAAAAAATCGCGATCTTTGTCGTTGGATCCAGGCCAACCGCCTTCCACATAGTGGAGACCGTAGGAGGCGAGCCGTTCGGCAAGGCGAAGTTTATCGGATAAGGAGAAGTGAACGCCCTCGCCTTGAGCACCATCGCGCAGGGTAGTGTCGTAAATGGTGAGATGGGGGGCGCAGGACATTGGGAAAAAGGCTAACTCGGAATAAAGAGGCGCGAAAGAAGGAAGGGGGCAGTGTAAGTCGCTTTCAAAAGTGGTCAAAATAGGTGAAAAATTGCCATCAAATTGTCACTTTGGGGGCAGAGAGAGCCTAGTAAAAAAAGTTTTTTAGTGTAAAATTTCACTAGGACTTGCTTACGAAATCCAAAAACAGCAAATCACTGATACGCAATGCTTTAGTTGCAATATTTGGAGTGTGTTTAGTTCTTGGAATATTGAATCTTGTCGTGGAATCGGATCGGAACGAAAAAAACAGAAAAAAAATCGTATCTCAGAGTGCCCAAGGGGTTGTCAGGGAGGAGAGTGATCCCGCTGCCCAAAAGGAAAATGAGGCATCCAAAGAAGGCGGAAATACCAGCCAAGTTGGAAATTGTAAAAGCGGATCAACCTCTTTAGGCGAAAAAGATAACTCGCCCGAGTCGAAAAATAAAATATCTAGAAAAGTTGCGCCCTATGCGAGCGGAGCTGGTGCTGTAAACACAGCCACAAAAGAGCTGAAGCAGACCTACAAGATAGTTTCACAAGTCGATCCACGTAGATCGATTTCGGAAATTCTTGAGACCGCAGACATGAGCGATCCTGAAACGAGGGCGGCTGTTGTGGCCTTTATGTCGAATCGTGAGGAAGTTCGTTACAAAGCCGTTTTAGCTAAGGCGGAGTTGCTGGGTATTCCTGTGCGTTTGGATGGTCCAGGCCACAAGGTAAGCATTCTTTACGATTTTAGGGGCGAGGAGCCTCTTTATCGAACGACTCTGAATGCAAATGCGGCGATTTCAAGCGGGGCCAATCTACTTTACCCATCGCCTTATTCTCTCAACGGGTCGGGTGTGAAGGTCGGCGTCTGGGATGCGGGTTCTGTCCGCAATACCCACCGGGAATTCACCACGACCCGCGTGGTCAAAAGAAACTCCACAGCTCCTTTGGACGATCACGCCACTCACGTTGCAGGAACGATTGGAGCATCCGGCTTTCAGGCCAGTGCCAAGGGAATGGCACCACTTGTGGCAATTGATTCCTGGGATTGGAACAATGATTACAGTGAGATGACATCGTCCGGAGCAGCCTCAGCCACTGGTGATGCGACCAAAATTCCACTTTCCAACCATTCTTACGGCTTCGGTGCCACAACCAGCGACATGGGGCGTTACAACAGCGAGTCAGTGCAAACAGACTCACTGGCGGTTTCGATGCCTTACTACCTGATCTGTTGGGCCGCCGGAAATGAACAGGATCTTCTTACGGCCAAAGGTGGATTTCAATCTATCACTTACAACGGACTGTCGAAAAATATCCTCACGGTTGGGGCGGTCAACGATGCAGTGAGCGGCGGAGTTCGTTCGCCAAGCGACGGCACGATGTCCACTTTTTCTAGTTGGGGACCTTGTGATGACGGGCGTATCAAGCCTGATTTGGTTGCGAATGGCGTGTCGGTCAATTCACCGATCGATACTAGTGATTCGGCTTACGCATCTTACGACGGAACCAGTATGGCCACTCCCTCGGCAACAGGCTCAGCGGCGTTGGTAGCTCAGATTTATGCTCGGGAATTTTCTGGTCAGCGAATGAGGTCCAGCCTCATGAAGGCCCTATTGATCCACGCGGCAGATGATTTGGGTAACTCCGGGCCCGACTACAAATTCGGGTGGGGCTTGATCAACGTGAAGGCAGCGGCAGACGTAGTCCTAGCCCACAAAGCGAGTTTAGAGGCGCCAAAATTAATAGAAAACTCGGTGACCAGCTCCGTGAGCAGTCGGACCCACACTTTTCAGTGGGACGGAGTCACCCCGATTCGGGCAACGCTCTGTTGGACCGATCCGGCCGGCACGGCGCAGTCCGACAACAGCCGCACTCCCAATCTCCGCCACAATCTTGACCTAACCGTCACCGAGCCGAACGGCACCGTTTTGCGGCCCTATGTGATGCCTTTCGTCGGCAACTGGTCGGATGCAGCGATGAATTCGGTGGCCACCACGGGCAAGAACAACGTGGACACGGTGGAGCAAGTTTACTTGGCCGCACCCACCCAAACCGGTACCTACACGATTACGGTTTCGAGGGACGGGGCGTTGACGACCAGTTCCCAAGTCTACTCGCTAGTGGTTACGGGGAGCAAAAATGTTGAGGCCAATCCGGTGCCGGTAGTGAACATCACTGCGCCGGTCGACGGGCAAGCGGTTCTTCCTAGCGCCTCGGTGCCGCTAACCGCCACGGCGACCGATCTGGCCCTGGGCGGGGGTTCGGGTGAGGTCAGCAGTGTCAGTTTTTATGTCGGGGAGACGCTGATTTCCACGGATACGAGTTCACCGTATGAGGCGACTTGGACGGTTCCGGCGACTAGCGGTGAATATGTCCTGACGGCGCGGGCGACGGACAGGGAGGATGCGGTGGGGACTTCGGCACCGGTGAGGCAATTTGTCCTCATCGGCAGCGGGCAGCCGGTTATCACTTCGTTCGCCCCCTCAAGCGGCGCGGTGGGCTCGGTGGTGACGATCAGTGGGAGCAACTTTGCTGGCGTGACGGCGGTGCGTTTCAACGGCTTCGAGGCGACGACTTACACCGTCGATTCACTGACCCAGATCACGGCGACGGTGCCGACCACCGCCACGACCGGCTTGGTTACAGTGATCACTTCGCTCGGGACAGCCACCAGCAGCACGAACTTCACCATTCTTCAATCGCCGGTCCTGATCAGCCAGGTTTACGGTGGGGGCGGCGATTCCGGATCGACCGTCAACTCGGACTATGTCGAACTTTACAACCGCAGTGACGCGACGGTCAGTTTAGCCGGATGGAGCCTCCAATATGCATCGGCGACGGGAACGACTTGGGCGGTCGGATCCCTGAGTGGCTCGATCGCCCCTGGAAAGTATCACCTGGTGAAGCTCGCTGGTGGCTCGAGCGGTGCGGCTCTGCCGACGGCTGATTCCACTCCAACGACGAGCATCAACATGAGCGGGACGCAGGGGAAAGTGGCCTTGCGCAACACGACAACCACTTTCACCGGATCGACACCGATCGGGCAGGCAGGACTGCAGGACTTTGTCGGCTTCGGGACGGCGAACGCTTACGAGGGCAGCGGGGCGGCTCCTTCGCCCTCCACCACCACGGCCATTTTCCGTGCAGCTGGCGGCGCGACCGATACCGGGGACAACCGCAATGACTTCAGCTCCGGCGCGCCCAATCCGCGCAACTCCAGTTTCGGCAGCGTGGTCGCTCCGGTCGTTACCAGTCCGAGCACCGCGAGCGGAACGGTGGGGCAGAGCTTTAGCTACCGGATTACGGCGAATAACAGTCCGACCTCCTTCGGTGCCACCGGATTGCCGTCGGGTCTGACAGTCGACACCTCCACCGGATTGATTTCCGGCACGCCTTCTTCTGCGGGCACATCGACGGTCGCGATTTCGACCACTAATTCCGCGGGCACGGGGACAGGGACGGTGACGGTCACTATTAGCGCCGGAGGAGGAGGTGGTTCTTCCTACATAACCGATTTTGAAGATGGTGCAAAACCCAGCTACGCTTCCGCTAACGTCACACTGAACGGAATTTCTTGGAACATGACGGATGCGTTGATTGGTACGGACGCAGACGATTTCAAAGTGGGAAGCAAATCGGTGCGATTGCGCGGTTACTCCTCGTCCGTTGCAGCGATGCTAGCCGACACTACGGGCGGCATGGGAACGATCAGTTTTCAGCACCGTCGCTATGGCAACGATACGCAGGTCGAATGGATCGTGGAGTACAGCACCAATGGCGGATCTGTTTGGACCGAGGGCGGGAGGTTCACGTCCGGAGCCAGTGTGGCAACATTCACCACGCTGGTAAACAGCGGTGTGAATGGGCGCGTCCGAATTCGGACCAACGCTACAGGCAATAGCAACCAGCGGACCAATATCGACGAGCTCAGCATCACAGCTTATTCGCCGCCGACTTCGCCCATGGTCACCGCCAGCGGCAATCTTTCCGTCCTGAACTCCACCTACGGATCAGCCTCGCTGGCCGCGACCTCTTTCACCGTCAGCGGCCAGAATCTGACCCAAGGAATTCTCATCGACCCGCCGGACGGGTTTGAGGTGTCGCTCGCTTCGGATGGCGCGAGCGGTTATGCAGCGACCCAGACCATTCGCGGAACCGGAACCATCCCCGCGGCCTCGGTCTTCATCCGCCTCGCCGCCGGTGCGCCCGCGGGTTTCTATTCTGGCAACATTGTTTGCGTGTCGGGCTTGGCTTCCGCCTCGCTGGCCATGCCTGAGGCCGAGGTGCGTCGCAAGGGGCTTAACATCACAGCCGGCAACTTGGACAAGCCGTTCGGCCAAACTCTTGCGCTTGGTTCCGGCCAGACCGCCTTCAGCGCGACAGGTTTGGCCGTCAGCGAGACCGTCGGGTCGGTCACGCTTACGGCCGATGGTGGCACCGGCGCCAATGATGCGGCGGGCACTTATGTCATTACCCCGTCCGCCGCGACTGGTGGCACGTTTACCGCGGCCAATTACAACATTAACTACTTGCCGGGGGTTTTGACCGTACAAGGCCGGTCCTACTCGGATTGGTCGGTAGGACTGATAAATGGCGCGCCAACGGCTGACGCGGATGGGAACGGTCTTTCCAACCTGATGGAGTATTACATGGGAATTAGCGCAGAATCACCGTTGAATGGTCCTCCCGTGACCTTGTCGAGTTCTGGAACCACGATTTCCATGACTTATCGTCGTTACAAGGGGCTGGATGGTGTGCAAGGCACGGTGGAACACATTGGAAATCTCGCCGCAACCAATTGGGATGCTAATGGGGTGACCGTGAAGCAGGTAATCGATCAGGGAACTTATGAGGAGGTTACTGTGGAGGTTGCGCTGGCCCCCGGAGAGACAAGGAGGTTCATGAGATTGAAGGTGAGCCAGCCGTAAGCGGCTGGCTTCAGGCTGTCGAAAAAGCAGGTGTTTATCTATTTATGCGTGAGTTCTTGAGACAAGCTTTCGCTCTGGACGCTCACTCCATCACCAAAAGCTAAAAGAGTAAGACCCAAAAGTAGGGTTCTCTACGAAGGGAATTTTTAAATCTCGAAACCTAATCCCGCTGTTCGGCGGGGACGGGGAGAATAATTGATTCGGGTTCGGGATCGGGCTGGGAGGCCATGCGGGCTTGGATCCGATTGGGGGAGATCAGGACGACATCCTTCACGAGGCCCAATTTTTCAAAAATCCAGATCAACCAAGCCGAGGAGTCCGGTTGCGTCCAGTGCATGCCGTGACGGGCGGAACGGGGGAAGGCGTGATGGTTATTGTGCCAACCTTCACCCATGGCAAGCAGACCGAACAGCCAATTGTTTCGGCTGGCATCGGTGGTTTCAAAGGAACGCTTTCCAAAGGTGTGACAGATCGAATTAACCGACCAAGTGATGTGCTGGTTCACGAAAAGGCGGACGAAACCACCCCAGACGAGGCCCCCGAAGGCACCCAGAAGAATTGATTTGCCGAAAAATACCGCGGCGATGGCACCGATGGCTGTGGGAATGAGAAGACCTGTGAAGACCCAGAGCCACCACGTGTTGTTAATGGCAACAATAATGGGGTCTTTCAAAAGGGCGGGAGCGTAGCGTTGGATGTCGGGCTTGAAATTGTCGAGGATCCATCCCGCGTGGGCGTGCCATAGGCTTTTGAGGGGGCTATGGGGATCTTCCTCTTCGTCCGAATTGGCGTGATGTTGAATATGAGTGGCTGCCCAGTGAAGTGCAGGTCCCTGCATCGCCATCGAACCACAGATAAGGAGGAAGGTTTTTAGCCAAGGATGGGCTTGGAAGCTCTTATGAGTAAGCATCCGATGGTAACCCAGCGTGATGCCAAATCCGCAAAGGGTGAAGAAGGTCAGAAGCAGGGCAACATCTACCCAAGTAACGTAGTGGTTCCAGAGCAGGACGATTGCGGAAATTAACCCAAAAATAGGAAGCCAGACTAGGGCCAGAAGGATGACTTTCGTCAGGGGTGTCGTTGCTTGGGCGTGTGATATGGATGAAGACATCCGTAGAGACTGCTCGATATTTGGCCTAGGGCAAGTTCAACAAGAGGGTTGCTTTAAAGCGCGGAAGTGGAGTTTCGTTAAAATTCTACCCAACAAGGGTTTAAAAATCGATCCTCTGCGGATGACCAGAGGTCGGCCGACGCGGAGGGTGACGCATCACAAGGAAGAAGAAAAGAAACTCAACGGCGTAGACCAAAAGGAGGATGAGGAGAAAAACCTCAAACCGGGCCATCGGCAGGGAGGTCAACCAGCGAAGGAGTCCGTAGGTCGTAAGCGGGATGCAAAGCATTTTTCCCGATAGGGCCAGGCGAGGGCCCAGGAGGCGGTAGCGGGGATGCAGAACGGAAAGAGCGAGGGTGATGGCGACAGAGCCGATCGAGACAAGAAGTAGGAGAACTAGGGCGATTTCCTCATTCGAATCCATGCCTGACAGGGTAGCACGAAATCAGGGGTGAGGATTGATCAAGCGAGAAAGTTCTTTTCGGCGTGTCTGGAGATCTTGGTCGGAGAGTGCGGCGAGGCGGTTCAGGCTGAAATCTTGGACAGTAAAGGAGGCGAGGATCGTGCCTTCGAGCACTCCGTGGGCGAGGGTGGAGAGGGTGATCTCTTTCTGGCCGGCGAGGTAACCCGCAAGGCCACCTGCAAAAGTGTCTCCAGCACCTGTGGGATCCAGAACTTTGTCCAGCGGGATGGCTGGGGCCGCAAAGGCTCCCTCTTTTCCGGATAGAAAACAGCCGTGCTCCCCCTTCTTGATGGCGACGTAGCGGGGGCCCCGTTCACGAAGCCAGCGAGAGGCGCGAAGAAGATTGGATTCGCCTGAGAGAAGGGTGGCCTCCGAGTCGTTTAGAATCAGCATGTCGATTCGGGGGAGAAGTTCGAGAAGTCGGGGGCGAGCAATATCGATCCAGAGGTTCATGGTATCCGCGATTGTGAATTTCGGCTTTGCCATCTGATCGAGGACAAGGTGTTGAAGATCGGGAGCGATATTGCCTAACAGGACGAAGGGCAGGTTTTTATGTGCGGCTGGGAGTTGGGGTTTGAAATCGGCAAAGACGTTGAGATCAGTCGAGATCGTGTGCCGATTGTTCATGTTCTCTTCGTAGCGACCGTGCCAGCGAAAGGTTTTCCCCTTTGCGATCTGAAGGCCCGAAAGATCGATTTTGCGTTTTTCCCAGACGGCCCTGTGATGGGCGGGAAAATCATCACCGACAATCCCGATCAGACTTGTGGGGGCGTGAAAGCTGGCCGCGAGGCCTGCGTAAGAAGCTGATCCTCCCAAAAGATCCAAACGATCCTCTTGGGGGGTTTGAATTCGGTCGATGCCAACCGAGCCGACGACAAGAACGCTCATGACCGAATAGCATCCTTCATATGGGATGAAGTGCCAAGCCGAGAAAGGATTTCGCGAGCGGCTTTTGCCGGGTCTGAAGCAAGAAGGAGATGACTGACGACGCAGACACGGGTCGCCCCGAACGAGGTAGCTTCGGTGACTCGATCGGGATTGAGGCCACCGATGCAGAAAAAGGGCACGGTGACTTGGCCGCAGATTTCACGGATTTTGGAAGGGCCGATGGGTTTATAGTCGGGTTTGGTCCCAGTGGCGTACAAGGGGCCGAATCCGAGGTAGTCTGCGCCCAAGGCTTGCCCGGCTTCGGCTTGGCAAGGGGTGTGGGTCGAGAGGCCGAGAATTGTGGAGGAGCCGAGCTGTTTTCGTGCTTCTGGAATACCCAAGTCATCCTGCCCGAGGTGACAACCTGCAGCTCCTGAGGGCACGACAAGATCGGGATGATCGTTGAGGATGAGGGGAAGGCCGCGTTGGGCGAGGAGTGGCGCGAGAATTTGCGCCGCGGCGAGAATTTCATCCTTCGAGAGATTCTTGGCGCGAATTTGAAAAATACCTGCCCCTCCGTCTGCAAACTTGCCAGCGAGTGAGGGCCAAGAGGAGGGCGGGGCGTAGGAGGAGTCGAGGATTGCGTAAAGGCGAGCTTGAAGGAGAGCGGCGTGGGCGCGGGAGGGATCTAGGGCTGGCGCCATGGGTTAGGCCGAGGCTTCGACCTTACGCTCGAAAAACCGTT
>JASGCJ010000047.1:0-1658 GCA_030054195.1 Minisyncoccota bacterium | reverse complement strand
AGGGCTGGCGCCATGGGTTAGGCCGAGGCTTCGACCTTACGCTCGAAAAACCGTTCCAAGAAGTGGGTGGAGTATTTTCCGCGGCGGAAATCCTGATCGCGCACGATGCGTTGGCCCAGCGGGATGGTTGTTTTCACTCCGCGGATGATTGTTTCATCGAGGGCGCGTTGCATACGGGCGACGGCAGTGGCGCGGTCCGGGCCCACGGCTATCAGTTTTCCGATCATCGAGTCGTAGAACGGTGGGATGGAGTAACCGCCATAGATGTGGGAATCCATGCGGATGCCGATGCCCCCCGGGGGGTAGTAAAGGTTGATCGTGCCTGGCGAGGGCCGGAAATCATTGGCGGGATCCTCGGCGTTGATTCGGAATTCGATGGCGTGGCGTAAGGGGCGAAGGTTCTCCATGTCGGAACTGAGGCGCTCTCCTGCGGCGATTTTGATCTGCTCTTTTACAAGGTCGACCCCGTAGACCTCTTCGGTGACGGGATGTTCGACTTGGATGCGGGTGTTCATTTCGAGGAAGTAGTAGTGGCCTGCATTGTCGACGAGGAACTCCATCGTGCCTGCGTTCTCGTATTGAACGGCTTCGGCCAGTTTGATGGCGGCTTTTCCCATCCGTTTGCGCAGATCGTTATCGAGAAGGGGGGAGGGAGATTCTTCGAGAAGTTTTTGGTGGCGGCGTTGAATCGAGCAGTCGCGTTCTCCGACGTGAATAATTTTGCCGCGCTTGTCACCGAGGATCTGGAATTCGATGTGATGAGGTTCTTCGATGTATTTCTCAAGATAGACATCGGGGTTCCCAAAGGCTTTTTCCGCCTCCATCCGTGCGGCGAGGAAACCTTTGACGAGGCTGACGTCATTGTGAGCGGGTCGCATTCCTTTGCCCCCGCCACCCGCGACGGCCTTAATCATTACGGGATAGCCGATCTTTTTAGCGGCTTTGATGGCTTCCTGCTCGGAGGTTACTGGGCCATCACTTCCTGGGGGAATGGGGACTCCGGCTTTACGGGCATTTTCCCGCGCCAAGGATTTATCTCCCATTCGGCGGATCGATTCGGGAGAGGGACCGATGAAACGGATATTGCAGGATTGGCAGACCTCGGCGAAGTGGGCGTTTTCGGATAGAAATCCGTAGCCGGGGTGAATGGCGTCGACATCCCCGACCTCGGCGGCGGAGATGATCCTGTCTATTTTTAAGTAACTTTGAGCGCTGGGACCGGGTCCGATACAGATCGCTTCATCGGCGGCTTGGACGTGGAGGGAGTCGTGATCTGCCTCGGAGTAGACGGCGAGGGAGCGAATGCCCATGTCTTTGCACGCGCGGATAATGCGAAGTGCGATTTCGCCGCGATTTGCGATTAAGATTTTTTCAAACATGGTGGTTTTAGGGTGGCTGGGAGGGGGGCTCCCAGAAGAAATCAGGCAGGGCGGATACGGAAGAGCGGCTTTCCAAACTCAACCGGTTTTCCGCTCTCCACGAGAATTTCGGTAATCGTGCCTGACATTTCGGCTTTGATTTCGTTCATGACCTTCATGGCCTCGATGATGCAGACAACACTTTCGGGGGTAACAGCGGTGCCGACGGAAACGTAGGCGGGGGCGTCGGGGGCGGGGGAGCCGTAGAAGGTCCCGACCATGGGGGCGTCGGGGGCGGGG
>JASGCJ010000087.1 GCA_030054195.1 Minisyncoccota bacterium | reverse complement strand
TCTCCTCAAAAGAGATTCACTCCCGCGATATTGTAAAAGATCTCCTTACCGAAATCGGAGCCAGGGAAAAAACCGTCCACGCCTTCACCCACATCGACGAAAAGGCTGCCCTTGCCGCTGCCGAAAAAGCTGATTCCTCTCTGCCACTGGGCGGAATCCCAATTGCCCTCAAAGACAACCTCAATGCCTTGGGCGATCCCTGCACCTGCTCCTCGAAAATCTTGGAAGGCTACCGAGCCCCATACGATGCCACCGCCGTAGCCCGACTCCGCCACGCGGGTGCCATCTTCCTCGGACGAACCAATATGGACGAGTTTGCCATGGGTTCCTCTACAGAAAATTCTGCGCTCGGGGTCACACGAAATCCGTGGGACCCAACTCGCATTCCTGGAGGCTCCTCGGGTGGTTCCGCCGCAGCTGTCGCGGGTCGCTTGGCAATTGCCGCTCTCGGATCCGACACCGGCGGCTCGATCCGCCAACCCGCGGCGTTATGCGGTTGTGTCGGACTCAAACCCACGTACGGACGAATCTCCCGATACGGTCTGGTTGCTTTCGCGTCCTCTCTGGATCAGATCGGTCCCCTCACCCGCACGGTCGAGGATTCGGCGATTCTTCTCTCCTCACTGGCAGGACACGACCCGCGTGACAACACGACCGACCTTCGCAAACCGGAAACTTTCCTCTCCAAACCCGAGGGATCGGTCAAAGGCCTGCGCGTGGGTTTACCCAAGGAGTACTTTCTTCCTGGAATGAACGCGGAGACCGAAGCCGCAATCCGAAGTGCCTCCCACTGGTTTGAAAAAAATGGGGCCACGCTGGTTGAGGTGTCCCTCCCCCACACTCCTGCCGCAATTGCCGTATACTACATTTTGGCCACGGCGGAGGCCTCGGCCAATCTTGCTCGCTTTGATGGAGTCCGTTACGGCCGGCGTGCTGTCGATCCTAAGGACCTGCTGGATCTTTATCAGCGGACGCGTTCGGAAGGATTTGGGCCTGAGGTGAAGAGACGAATCATTCTCGGTACTTTCGTTCTCAGCCAAGGCTATGCGGACGCCTTCTATCGCAAGGCGCAGAAGGTGCGGGGTCTGTTGCGTCATGATTTTGAATCGGCATTCACAAAGTGTGATCTGCTCCTAACCCCAACGAGTCCCGAACCCGCATTCCCCTTGGGAGAACGGACGCAGGATCCGCTCAAAATGTATCTGGCCGACGTATTCACCATTTCCACAAACTTGGCGGGTAACGGCGCGATCTCCCTGCCGTGTGGTTTCACAAAATCGAATCTGCCGATCGGTCTGCAGCTGATCGGTCCCCGATTCGGCGAAGAAAAAATGCTGCAAGCGGCGCATGCATATGAGCAGGCACACGAATTCTGGAAACGGATGCCGCCGGTATGAGCACCTCTGCAAATTGGGAGGCGGTCATCGGGTTGGAAGTGCACGTGCAGCTCCACACGCAGACGAAGATGTTTTGTGGCTGTATCAATCAGTACGGAGGTGCCGCCAACAGTCAGGTTTGTGCGGTGTGTTTAGGAATGCCCGGCAGTCTTCCCGTGCCGAACGAGGAGGCGATCCGTAAAACGATTCTGACAGGCCTGATGTTTGGATGTCGGATTGCGCCCGTGGCTCGGTTTGATCGAAAGAACTATTTTTATCCCGACATGCCGAAAAATTATCAGATCAGCCAGTTTGAGGATCCGCTCTGTGCAGGGGGCACGGTAGGGCTGGATCCGTTTCTGTTTCCCAAAGATCTACAAGATACGGACGAGGCCAAGGCGAAGAGATCGATTCGACTCACCCGCATTCATCTGGAGGAGGATGTGGCCAAATCCTTTCACTATGAGGAACGAAGCGGGATTGATTTCAACCGAGCGGGCACTCCCCTGATGGAGATTGTATCGGAGGCAGACCTGCGCACTCCAGGAGAGGCGTTCGCCTTTTTAGGATCGTTGCGGCAGGTGCTGCTTTCGGGAAATGTGAGCAGTGCGGACATGGAAAAGGGGCAGATGCGGTGTGACGTGAACGTGTCAGTCCGACCTCTGGGGCAAAAAGAGTTTGGGACGAAGGTGGAGTTGAAGAATTTGAATTCGATCAGCGGAGTCAGACGGGCGTTGGTGTATGAGATCGCGCGGCAGATTGCGGCTGTGAAAAAGGGAGATGCGATCCAGCACGAAACCCGGCGATGGGATGACGAGGCAGGGGCGACCTTCACAATGCGTACGAAGGAAAAAGCCCATGACTACCGTTACTTCCCCGAGCCGGATCTTCTCCCCGTACGGACGGATCAGGGTCTGCGCGCTGCGGCCGAGACGGGCCTGCCCGAGTTACCTGCGGCGCTGCAGGATCGGTTGATGAAGGAGAACGGAGTGACTGCGTATCAGGCGAGCGTTCTGGCAGCGGATCGTGCTCTATGCGCCTACTACGAAAAGGCGTCGGCAGGGACAAAGCACAAGGCGGGGGTGGCCAACTGGATTTTGAACGATTTTCT
>JASGCJ010000086.1 GCA_030054195.1 Minisyncoccota bacterium | reverse complement strand
GCCACTGGGAAGGCCTTGGGTACTACCGTCGCGCACGTTACCTCCACTCCTTGGCAAAAGCTGTTGTTCGACTTCCCAATCGTGAACTTCCCGCCGACCCGAATCTCCTGCTCCAACTTCCCGGAATCGGTAAATACACTGCTGGAGCTATCGCAAGCATCGCCTTTGAAATCCCCGTGCCCGCCTTCGACGGAAACGTGGCCCGCGTGCTGGGTCGCCTCTACGCCAAAAAGCGCCGCTCCCCTTCACTTCCCCAACTCCAATCCCTTGCCGCCTCAATCGTGCCCAAAAGGAACCCTGGAATGCATAACCAGGCTCTTATGGAACTCGGTGCCCTCATCTGCCTCCCAAAAAATCCCCGCTGCACTTCCTGCCCCCTGCGTCGTGTTTGCCCCTCACGCTCCCGCCTACCAACCCCAACAAAAACTCGTCCTACTCCCACTCAACTGCGCGAACATCTTCATATCGTCAGGCGCGGAAAAAAGGTATGGCTTACCCACCAACACCCTTCGAATCGCTGGCGTGGCCTCCATCTGCTTCCTACTACCCCCAGTCGATCACACAACTCATCCCCGATCGGAAAAATTATCTACCCTTACACCCGCTACAAAATTTCTGCCGTAGTCTCCGTTACGGCAAATCCCCCCAAGGGTTTTAAAGGATCGTGGCACACACCCAAACAACTCGCCTCCGCCACCTTGCCCGCCCCCCACCGTAAGGCCCTGACCCTTTTAACCTAACTCAGGAACATCCAAAACCATCACGTAGGGGGAACCTTCTCCGCCAGCTATCAACACATGCTGACCTGCAGGTAGATCAATCTCCGTCACACCGAAGGCAGGCCCAACCGATACCCCACTTACCTCATTCCCATAAGTACTTATCTCATCTTTTAAAACTATAGTCCCCCCCTGAGCATGGATCTGGAACTGCAAAGGATCGAGTCGCTGCGGAGGATTCTCATCCAACAAGATCAACTCCGTTCCCACCAAACCGCTGGGTCCTGGATTTCTACCAAATGCCAAAGGCAACACGTGCGTACTTTCCTCTGCGGACCAGTTGACCTCCTCACCACTCCGCCACCCCATCCTTAATTTCACCTCAACGTGCCGTCCCGATTTTGCAGCCTGCCCCCCCGCCGGCACCATGGCCACAGATTGAACAGCTTGAGCCGCCACGACTGCAGCCTGAGCATTCTCAAGCGCGATCCCAAACTCCTTTTGCCCCTGTTCCATCTTCTCGGTTGATTTTCGCAACCTCTGGGCCAACACCCTCGCCACCACACTTCCAGGATGCTCCTGCCCATCCAACCTCTTATCCTCCAATTCCTGCAAGGTCATCCCATACAGCCAACATTTACCCTTCGCTGTCGCTGTCGCACTTCTGGAAAGCCCCTGCAATACCCCCATCTCGCCCACCACTTCACCTGGCCCCGCTTTGGCCAGCTCACTCGTCGATCCATTCGCCTCCCTCGTCAGCACCACTTGACCACTTCGGATGATATAAAACTTATCACTCGGTTCCCCTTGCCGAAAAATCACCTGCCCATCCACAAAACCCACCGTTGCTTTTCTAATCTCAGCGTTCACCGCTTCCGTCCTGATGTACGACCATAAGAATCGTCCAATGAGCCCCACCGATCCGCCAGCAGTCACCGCAAGACAGTTCGTTACAAAATCACCCCCCCAATCTGTGGTTCGCCCAAAAATGGGCTGAATCAACTCCAACGCCGCACTCATTGCCGCTACTCCCACCAACCCAAAAGGCCAAAGTATGGGTCTCAATCCCATGATCATCAGTCCACCCAACATCGTGTAACCGACAAAATGGACGATCTTGTCCATCTCCACCGCTTTTCCCTTCTCCGCCATCAAACTTCCAATCACGGCACAAATCATTCCTGCTAGAGCAATGACAATAAGAACATTTCGTGTGTGCGGAGGAATATCCAGATGCGGATTGGTGCCCGAACGTTTAGGCGGGCCACCTCCTCCTTTCGAAGGCGAACCACTACGGCCTGATCCGCCTACTGAACTCTTTTTTTCCACTGCTTCAGCTCTTTTTGAACACCCGTAAAACTCGGCGCCCCCACAACCGTACCCCTAGCTTGCAAGGCCCTCTTCACTCTCGCAACAGGAGACCCCTCGAAAATCTCCTCTGCCACCCGACCCATGCCTGGAGCCAGACTCTCCCACACCTGTCGGCTCAATCGGTCAATCCTCGTGCCCGACTCCTCCGCCTGCCTTACTGCAGCTCCCACCACCTGGTGCGCTTTTCGAAAAGGAAGCCCCGCTCTCACCAAGGCATCCGCAACATCCGTCGCCAATAGCTCGGGAGCAGACACGGCATACAGACACGCCGCTCCATCCACCTCCAGCGAGGCCACCGCATGGGCCATCACTTCAAGAGAACTGCGGAGAGTATCCGCTGCATCAAACACGCACTCCTTATCTTCCTGCAGGTCGCGGTTGTACGTTAAAGGCAATCCTTTCAACACGGTCAGAAGGGAAACCAGATGCCCCGTTAACC
>JASGCJ010000085.1 GCA_030054195.1 Minisyncoccota bacterium | reverse complement strand
ATCCGCGTTGGCCGCGTGAACAACGATGTTTGTGTCGAAACTGATCACGCAGAATCGCGGGAAGCTAGGGCCCAATCCTTCTCCAAAAGCCTCGCACGACCCAAACGCCTGGCCGATGGGAGGGTCCAGGCTTCCCCTGCTGCCCTCCCAGGAGGATATCCCTGAACCGCTATCTCAAGGCCGCGACGGACAACTTCCGCAAAACTCATCTCCTGCTCTACGGCCACTCTTTTGGCCTCACGGTAAAGATGGTCAGGGAACTGAACTTGAGTTTTTACCATGATGGTAAATTGCCACTACATGGAGCGGAGTCAACTTTTAAAGTGAATTACTCACGCAAAGGCCGCCAAGGTCGATAAGTGTAATGTTTGATTTCGGATTTTGGATGTTTAATTTTTCCCCACGGTTGCGGGACCCGCTGACGCGGGGATTTTTTTGGTAGGGCGGACCATCCTTGGTCCGCCGGTGGAGCGATCAAGTTTGGAAGGTTGAACCGGCGCATCAGGGATGATGCGCCCTACCGGTGATAAGGTTTTTATTGGGAGTTATTCGTGGCTAGTTCGCATCGGCTCTGAATTGTCACACTAGACATCTCGCCTTGGCGTGCAGTGAGTTCATTCTTAGGCAGATGCGCTGTTTCATGCTTATTTTAGGTAGTACATATTTTCTGACGGCTTTTTGCGCCCATAGCCAAGAGTCGACTGGCCGGCTTTCAGTAGCACCCGCGCCTGCTGCTTCCCTTGCCGCAGCAACTACACCCGCACCCACTCCAACACAGCCACCCGCCGCAAAAGCGCCGGAGCCCACGTCGAATGTCGTAGATGCTCCTCTTCCAGAAATTGCAAACCAACCCAAGGTCATCACCCCATCGCAGACCTCGAGCCCTGATGGCCCGAGAGGCCCGCGGGATGGAAGGTGGTACATCGGTGGAGCTGGAGGAGCAATGGTTCAACAAATTGTGGAAAATGGGTCTGTTACGGCCATTGGACAGGTTCCTCTACAACAAGAGGACAGTGGCCAATTAGGAGCTTATGCAGCACTCAAGGTCGGTTATGACTTCGCCATTCGGGACGTTCAATTGGCTTTTGGGGGGCCCACTCCTATGCGAACAGCAATGGAGTTAGAGCTAAACTATATGGGCTGCTCGGAAAAGCAGGACGTTTATCCCCAGGGAGGAGCAAATGTTGGCCTAGAAACTTTTAATCTCACCGCATACTCAGCGATTTTAAACGGCCTAATCAAATTTGAAGACCTTCCCATAACACCCTACTTTGGCGGAGGGGTTGGGGCATCCGTTCTTTACGTAACGAGCCACAAATTATCTGTGAACGGAAACGTCAATGGGACCGATACCGATTACATAACGAATACAGCTAGCGCAAATAATGTGTGCCTTGCGTTGCAAGCGATTGTTGGGATTGAACGGCAGATCTATCAAAACCTCAGCATATTTATCGAATACCGCTTTCTAGCCTATATGGATCCCCAGTTTGCGTTTGGAAATGAGCAAACGCCATTAGGTGCAAATGGAATAGGAGGCTCTAACTCCTCCAGCGACTTTATAGCAAACCAAATCATCTCATCAGGTCTCAAGTGGAGTTTTTGACGATGAATTTTCTAATTTTATTTCTCGCACTTTGCCTTTTCCACTTAGCCCCTGGACTTTCCGCCCAGACGAGTGCCCCTTCGGCAACGAATGCGCCTACCCCAGCCGCCGCCGCAATGAAGGTGACCAGCGAAACCGCCCCCATCATCGAGGCCACCCGCGAAACCTTGACCAAATGGGTTGAAACGAAGCAGCTGATCTCGAAAGAAAAGTCGGAGTGGGCATCCGGCAAGGACATCCTGGAAGATCGTGTCCGCCTAGCCGAAGCCGAAACCAGCACTGTCCGCGATAAGTTGAAGGAAATTTCTGCTGCCGTGGCAGAAGCCCAAAAGAAGCGAGACGAGCTGGCTGCTCAAAACGATAAACTGAAAGCGACCGCTGAAAAATCCAAAGCCATGGTCATCGCTGCGGAAAAGAAACTTCGCCCCCTCCTTCCCCAGCTCCCCGAGCCACTCCGTGAAAAGCTCAAGCCGATCATTGCCCGGTTCCCCGAAGACTCGGAAAAGTCGACCGCCTCCATGGCGGAACGACTGCAAAACGTGTTGGGCATTCTCGATCAAGCGAGCGCCTTCAATTCCACTGTGGCGAGCGTCAAGGAACTCCGCACTTTCCCCGATGGGACACGAGCCGAGGTCACTACTGTTTACCTCGGCCTCAGCCAAGCCTACTACACCAACCGCGAAGGCACCTTGGCGGGAATCGGTCACCCCGGACCCGACGGTTGGGTCTGGAAGCCAGACAATGCCAACGGAAAGAAAATCCTCCTCGCGGTCCACATTCTTGAAGGAAAGGAAAAGGGGGCTACCTTTATTGATCTCCCAGTAAAAATCCAATGAAACATCACTATCTCTTGCTGTTGTCTTGTCTGGCCCTGATTGGGGCAGCATGGGCCGAAGATCCAGCCTCCTCCGACACCAAAGTAGGTCTCCGTGCCCCCAAAGCGGAGTTTGTTGCACCTCCATCGGCCCAACCTGCCGCCCCCGAGCCTGCCCCGACCCCCTCAATCCTCCCAACC
>JASGCJ010000046.1 GCA_030054195.1 Minisyncoccota bacterium | reverse complement strand
ATGGGGGTCTGATCAAGACAGGAGCCCGGACTTTGAATTTGAGTGGTACGAACACTTATAGGGGCTCAACGCAGGTTAGAGAGGGAACTCTTTTGGCGAACGGATCGGCGCTGTCCAGCCAAACGGTGGTTTCTCAGGGTGCGACTTTGGGTGGATCAGGAAGTCTTCTGAGTGTGGTTTTAGACGGGGGAACTCTCGCTCCTGGAAACAGTGCGGGTCTGCTTCGCGCGACGAGTCTTGATGCCCGCAGGGGCACATTCCTCTTTGAGTTAGGGGCTCCCACGCAGCGGGGAATCACCTATGACGCCCTGGACATTTCAGGGGAAGTCAGCTTATCCGCCTCCACTCTGTTTGATTTTACCAACCCTACGTCTTACGCCTTTCAGAATGGAAACACTTTTGATCTGATTGATTGGGGTAGTGCGCAATTCAATAATTTTAGCTCCTCTACTCTGCTCACAGCTCTGAATGAGGATGTGGCTCTCTCATCCGGATTGGCTTGGAATGTGTCGACGTTTACGACAGATGGAAAGATTCAAGTTGTCCCTGAGCCATCCAGCTTTTCCCTCTTATGCTTTGCAGGTTTGGGATTCTGTCTGATTTTTCGACGTCGAAAGCATTAGTGCAAAGAGGGAGCGTCCCAGCGGGCTGGCCGTATCTCGCCGTAGGCTGGAACGGCTTTAAAATTTTCGACCTTAAGGTCTTCGGTAAAGGCAGTAGCTAGGCCAAACGCTGGCAAGCAGGTTTTGAACATAAGCCGACTAGGATACATGTCGGCTTTCCAAGACGGCTGGGTTTCGAGGTCGGCCTTTGTTCCTGATCTGGAGGCTACGATGGTAATATCTCGCAACGTAATTCTGCGAACGGGATTGTTTGGAATACCCGCCACGATGGCCGGATAAGGCCCGACATCTCTAGCAATGAGGTTTTGGATAATGACATCCTCCAGTTGTAGGTCAGGAGCTAGGGGCACACCCACTTGGGTTCCTTGAACTCCCTGAAGGTGGTCGGAGTCGCTTGCGTATCCTTGCCGTGTGCAACTACCGGACAAGCGGTTGCCCAATCGAATGAGCATGGGGTTGTCCACTCCCTCGATGGTGATGTTTTGGAGTATAACGGATCGCATCGGGCCCCCATCGGTAGTTGCGAGGTTGAGTCCCGTGATTCCTTTCCACCGACAGGAGGGATGTTTCATGGTTTTTGAAGCGGAAGGACGGATGATCAGATTTGAGGCAATGACGTTTGAGAAGCCACCAACGGAACCACTCCCTGTCTTGAAAGCGGATGCATGGGAGCTGAGGATGCAGTTTTGAATGAGAATATTTTGGCAAGGGGAGGAGCCTTCCGACTTCAGACAAAGGGCATCGTCACTGGAGTCGATCTGGCAATCGCTAATCAGAACATCTTGGGAGGAGTCGATATCCAGGCCGTCATTATTTCGATTTGCGTGATTCCAAATCTGAAGAGCATGAAGTCGAACTTGCTGGCAGGCAAAGATCCTAAGCATCCAAAATCCAGAGTTGCGAAGGAAAAGGTTACTGATGTGTACGTTCCGGCATCGAATCAGCCAAACTCCATAAGGACGTGC
Source organism: Minisyncoccota bacterium (assembly GCA_030054195.1). Lineage (GTDB taxonomy): Bacteria > Verrucomicrobiota > Verrucomicrobiia > Methylacidiphilales > Verrucolacustridaceae > Verrucolacustris > Verrucolacustris abundans. Next base: position 10,038 of record JASGCJ010000046.1, on the reverse strand, counting down.
GGGACTGTTCTCGACGTCGTCCTGAAACGCGGGGGCTTCTCCCGACCCGTGGATCGTGCCACCCCCCGTCAGGCGGATATTTTCAAGGTCGCAACCCACTAAAAATGTTTTCCAAGGAACAGGATCCATCCGGCTGGGTTCGGGGCTCGTCCACACGTCAAGGTCGCGGCTATCTGGGGAGCATTGGAGGATCGCGCCAGGCATAATTTCCAAGTGAAGGTTCGAGCGCAGTCGGAGTGTGCCAGAGCGGTGCAATCCTGGAAGTAAACGAAGGTGGGCGCCTTCGGATGGGGCCCGATCAAGCACGGACTGAATTCGATTGAGAGGTGCGGTGGGATCAGGGGAGATGTCAATTCGGTTGAACTGCTGTGTTATGTCATGGGGGAAGGTCGGCACGAACAACTATCAAGCCGAGGAACAGCCTTTCGCCAAGAGGAGCCTTCATGTGGATGGCTTTTTGTCCATTATTTGTGCCTCTGGAGATGGCTTTCGCTTCAGTTTCGTGGTGCGGAACCGTAAGGGCTCTTGGATATAGTGAAGAACATGCAGATCCCCAGGTTTTCAATCGGTTTAGGCGATCGGTTCGGAAAAGAAGGGGTTGCACAGTTGCGGGCTGTGGAAAAAGCTTCGGCGGCCGGGATGGAAGTTTTTCCTGTTTGGAACAAATCGAATCGTGAACATGGCCTCACCGGTACGCAGCCATCCGATACCCGTCGATCGGCTGAACAAGCGGTCGCTCAGGCGGGTTGGCGAGGTGGCTATATGGTGGATGCGGATCACATTGGAGTTGCCAACGTGGATCGGTTTCTCAAAAGCTGTGATTTTTTCACTTTGGATGTGGCGGAGCAGATTGGCAGGCCAGCTCCCCATGCGGAAAAAACGAGGTTGATGGAGGCCTTGAGCCCTTGGGCCCGCCGCCCCTGGCCTGATTTTGGGCATGATGTCGCACCTGGTGTAGCGACTCTGGAATCCTTTTTGCAGGAATATGGGGCTGCGGTGATGGAGGCTGGGAAAATCTATCGTCGGATCCTGCAGGAGCGGCCCGGAGATACCTTTGTCACGGAAGTATCAACGGATGAAGCCTCCGAACCACAAAACCCTTGGGTTCTTTTTCTTCTTTTGGGAGCTCTGTCCTTTGAAGGGGTAAAGGTTCAGACGATTGCTCCCAAATTTACCGGCCATTTTCACAAAGGGGTGGATTATCGGGGAAATAAGCAGGCGTTTTCGAAGGAATTCTCGCAGGATTTAGAGGCCATTCGGATTGCCGTTCGTGAATTCCAACTCCCGCAAAATCTGAAAATCAGTATTCATTCAGGAAGCGATAAGTTCTCCCTTTATCCGATCATTCGCGAAGCGGTGCAAAAGCAGCATGCTGGTTTTCATCTAAAAACGGCTGGCACCACCTGGCTGGAGGAATTGGTGGGTCTGGCAGAGCATGGGGGGGAGGGGCTAAGCTTGGTGAAGGAGATTTACCGTCAGGCGCACCATAGGAGGGACGAATTGATGCAGCCCTATGCCAGCGTGGTTTCTATCCAAGCCGAAAAATTGCCTTCCCCCGCCACGGTAAAGGGTTGGTCTAGTTCGCAGTTTGTGTCTGCGCTTAGGCATGATCCATCCCAGTCCGCGTTTTGTCCGAACTTCCGTCAGCTTCTTCATTTGGCATTTAAGATTGCTGCAGAAATGCGTGAACCTTTTTTTCAGGCTCTGGATCAGGCCCGGGAGTTGGTGGAAAAGAATGTGACCACCAACCTCTGGGAACGGCATCTCCGGCCTTTGGGGGTTGCGTGAAGCCACGTGTGATTCGTTCCCGGGCGGGTATTTCGGGGGAGGTGCGGATCCTCTTGGTGGGATTTGGTTTCATGGGAAAGATGCACGCGGCGGTTTATCGGCAACTGAGGGGAGTGTCTCTGGCAGGCGTGGTCGATCCCAGGATTCAGGAAACCAAAAAGCATCTTCGATCCATGCAGATGGATGCGCCGGTATTTCGCGATTTGGAATCGGCGAAGAGTGTTCCGTGCCATGCGGTGGATATCTGTCTCCCCACCGACATGCATGCCCCAGCGGTTGCGTGGGCGGCAGGCCATGGAAAACATATCTTTTGTGAAAAACCGATTGCTCTTAACTTGGCGCAGGCGGGAAAGATGATCCAGCAGGTCAAGCGGGCCGGTGTTCACTTTCAAGTCGGTCACTGCATTCGTTTTTGGCCGGAATACCAAGCCTTGGAAAAGTTCATCGCCTCCGGGCGTGGGGGAAGGTTGTTGAGTCTTTCGCTGCAGCGTCGGGCAGCCCGGCCCCAGTACAGCCAGCAAGATTGGTTAAACGGATCCCGCCGCTCGGGCGGGGCAGCACTGGATTTGCACATTCACGACACGGATTTTGTGCACCATCTATTGGGCAAGCCGCGGTCTGTTCAATCGATCGGCACGCAGGATCGCACAGGTTGGAGCCATATTTTTACCCATTACGATTATCCCTCGGTCGCGGTAACTGCGGAGGGAGGGTGGAATTATCCTACAGGGTGGGGATTTCAAATGGCGTTCCAGGCGGTTTTTACAGGCGGGACGATGGAATTCGACAGTCGCTTGAATCCGTCCTTAAGTGTTGTTTTGGGAGAAGGAAAGAAACAGGCCTGGCCGTTTTCGTCTCCCAAGGCGGGTCGGGCCCAAGGAGCGGGAGGGAACGTGTCCTCCTTGGGTGGGTACCATAACGAGTTGGCCTCGTTCGTGCAGAGCTTGCGATCTGGCTGTAAGCCTAAAGTGGCGACCGGGTCCCAAGCCGCCGAATCCTTGGCCACCGTGCTGGCTGAAATCAAATCCGCCCAAACCAGACAAGCGGTTAAGATTCCAAGCAGGGGTTTCTAAAAATGAAAAAATCAGTCAGCGTTTGTTGTTTTTACGGAGACTGGAGCTTGGAGCAGAAATTCGCTTTAGCAAAAGAGGCGGGCTTCCGGGGATTTGAGATCGATCTGAGTGAAGATGGTCCCGTGAATCTGAAAAGCACCAATGAGGAACTCAAAGCGTTCCGCGCTCTAGCGGCAAAGCACAGCCTCGAGCTGAGCGGCCTCATGACCTTTCTTTACTGGGGTGCAAACGCGGTTAGTGCAGACCCTGCCGTAAGGGAAAAAGCCAAAAAGATCCTACACCGTCAGATCGAATGCGCGGAGATTCTGGGCATCGACACGATTCTGGTGGTTCCGGGAGCTGTGGGAGTGGACTTTCTTCCAGGTTGTGAGGTAGTGCCGTATCAACTGGCTTATGATCGGGCAACGGAATTCATTCGAACCGCTCTACCTGCCGCAGAAAAAGCCGGGGTCACGCTGGCGGTGGAGAATGTGTGGAACAAATTCCTTTTGAGTCCGATCGAGTTGCGTTCATTTGTGGACCAATTTGGCAGTCCGCGAGTAGGGGTTTACTTTGATGTGGCGAACGTTCTGGCGTTTGGATATCCGGAGCACTGGATCGAAATTCTTGGTCACCGAATTCATCGAGTCCACTTGAAGGATTATCGAAGGAATGTCGGAACGGGAGATGGCTTCTGCGATCTTCTTTCTGGCGATGTGAATTGGCCCGGAGTGATGAAATCACTTCGCCTCATTGGTTATCGGGGATGGGTTACGGCGGAGATGATCCCCCCCGTTCCATTTTACAAGCATTGTCCCGAAGTGCTGATTCATAATACGGCAAGAGCGATGGACGCTATCCTTGCCCTTTGAGAGCATGATCGTTCTCGCTGCTGCCGCCCATCCGGATGACATTGAATTTATGATGGCGGGTACTCTTTTGCTGTTAGGGCAGGCAGGCTGTGCGTTGCATTTATGGAACCTTGCCGATGGGTGCGGTGGATCGAACACAATGGGGCGTGAGGAAACAGCGGCGGTGCGCTGGAAAGAGGCCTGTGCCTCGGCCAAGCTGGCCGGAGGGCAGGCTCATCCACCCCTGTTTCATGATCTGGAGATTTTTTACAACTCTCCCTCTGTGGCGCAAGTTGCCGCGGTGATTCGGCGAATTCAACCCGACATCGTGTTGACTCACTTTCCACATGATTACATGGAGGATCACCAAAACACGGCCCGCCTAGTTGTGACAGGCACTTTCATGCGTGGGATGAAAAATGCGGTGACCGATCCACCTGAAAATCCCTATGAAAAACCCGTCGCCCTATACCATGCTCTCCCCCATGGGTTGGCGGACGGTATTCTGCAGCCGGTAGAGCCGCATTTTTACACCGAGATTACGCCCGTCCTTCCCTTGAAAAGGAGAATGCTGGCTTGCCATGCCTCCCAGAAAGAGTGGCTGGATGAAACGCAGGGAATGGATGAGTACTTGGAGGAAATGGAGCGGATCAGCATGAGGGTGGGCCAACTAAGTGGGAAATATCGTTTTGCGGAGGGTTGGCGCCGGCATCTGCATTATGGTTTTGGTCCCAAGGAATTTGACCCGGTGAAAGATCTTCTCCATCTCAATTAAAACACAAAAGGAAATCTCCATTATGTCCCGCCCCTTGAGTAAACTTGCCCCCGACTGGTGGGATTACACGACTCTTGACCCCGATCTTCTGGCGGAAGCCGCCGCTTTAGATGAGAAAAAAGTGCGCGGCCTTTCTAGGCAGGGATTCCAAATTCATTTCTACGATACGGTGGAGGACTTCTATCTTGCCGAGGCGTTGGAATACATTGAAGCGTGGAGACAAAGCAGCCCAGATGAGCCGGTAGGAATCTGTGGCCCCATCGGTCCGACCGAACAACTTCCGCTGGTGGCCCGTTTGGTCAATAGCATGGGACTGAATCTAAAAAAGCTAGGTGCACATTTCTGGGGAATGGATGAATGGGTGATCGACGGAGAGACTGTCTCAATGGATCATCCGCTTTCCTTTGCGCGCTGTGATCAAGCTATGTGTATGGATCGCATCGACAAAAAGTTGCGCATGCCACAGGAGAATCTTCACTTTCCAATAGGCGATTTGGAGGCTTACCGTAAGAGCTACGACCACATACGTTGTGCGGTCATGCAAGGTGGACAAGGGGAGATTAAGCACTGGGCGTTTAATGATCCAGTCGAGCGAAAAGGGAAATATACAGACGTGCCTCCCTCCCCCGCCGAATATCGCCGTTTGGCTACCCGTAAAGTGAAGCTTCATCCTGTCACGATTATCCAAAATGCTCGGACGAGCGGTGGCGGCAATGTGGCTTTGGTGCCTACCCATGCTGCAACCGTTGGTCCTGAAGAAACCTGGAAAGCCGAGCGGGTGAGCATTTGGCACCCTGGTCACCACGATAATCCTTTTGGCCTTCGTCTCACTGCCCTCATGATCTCCGAGCGTTTGCCGGATTCCGCCGTTCCCATGTCCCTGCTTGCGGATCATCCGAATGTACACTTTCATTACCTTCGAGGCGGTCTGGGGCATGTGAAAGTTGAGATGCATTAAAATGAAGGCCTATCGTCTCCATCGTCTTTTTCATGCCAAGTCGGGACGATGTTTTGATGTGGCCATGGATCATGGTTTTTTCAACCAGCCTGGTTTCCTGGAAGGGATTGAGGATATGGAGCGTGCAGTAGAAACCGTTGTGCGCGCGGGCCCGGATGCCGTGCAACTAACGGTAGGTCAGGCTCGGCATCTGCAAAAAATGCCTGGACGTCAGAAACCCTCCCTCGTTCTTCGCACAGATGTCGCGAACGTCTACGGAAGGGATCTACCTAAGGAACCGCTGAGTGCGATGATTGCCGAACCCGCCCTTCAGGCTGTCCGTCTGGATGCGGCCTGTATGTGTGTGAATCTCTTTCAAATCCCGGGGGCACCAGAGGTCACAAATCAGTGTCTTAAAAATATTTCAGCCCTCAAGGTTGAGAGTGAAAAATACGGTATGCCCATGATGGTCGAGCCCTTGGTTTTTCGCCCCAACTCTGAGGCGGGGGGGTATATGGTGGATGGGGATGAGGTCAAAATTAAGCATTTGGTGCGTCAGGCGGTGGAACTTGGTGCTGATGTGATTAAGGCCGACCCGACCGACGATATTCTGGCTTACCATCGCGTGATCCGAGTTGCGGGTGGCATTCCCGTGCTAGTTCGTGGTGGGGGTCGGGCTCCCGATGATGAAATCCTGCATCGCACTGAGTGTCTAATGAAACAGGGTGCCGCGGGTATCGTTTATGGACGGAACGTGGTCCAGCACCCCCATCCCGCTGGCATGGTGGCTGCTCTAATGTCAATTGTGCATGAGGGCGCCACCGCGAAGCAGGCCGCCCTCCACCTTAAGGTGAATTGAAAACTCTCCGCCTGGGTATTATTGGGGGAGGTTTGATGGGACGGGAAGTCGCGTCGGCGGTCAGCCGGTGGTGCGCGTTGGAGGATATGGAGGTGGGTTGCGAAATCACGGCAGTGTGTGATCTCGAGTTGTCGGCCCGGGAATGGTTTCGAAAAATTCCGACGGTTCGGCTTCTCACAGCTGATTCCAGCGAATTATTGAAAAGAGACGATGTGGATGCGGTTTATGTCGCCGTGCCGCACTATCTTCATGAAAAGCTCTATTCCGAAGTCCTTAAGTCAGGCAAAGATTTGTTAGCTGAAAAACCTTTCGGCATAGATCTAGCCGCCGCTCGCTCGATCGCTCGCCAGGCCGAGGAACTTAAACGATTCGTTCGGTGCAGTTCCGAATTTCCGTTTCTCCCTGGAGCCCAGCGTGTTTTTGCCCTAGCCCAAGATGGACGGTTTGGCCGCCCGATCGAGGTGCGTTCTGCTTTTTTACATTCGAGCGATCTGGATCCTGCCAAACCTATCAACTGGAAACGGCAAAACGTGACCTGTGGGGACCTTGGGGTGATGGGTGATTTGGGAATGCACGTTTTGCACCTCCCACTGCGGTTGGGATGGAAACCAAAAAGAGTGTATGCCCAATTACAAAAAATTTACCATGAACGTCCCGACGGCAAGGGGGGGATGGCACCGGCCGACACGTGGGACAATGCCACTCTGCATACAGACGTGGTGGTCAAAGGGGACGAGATTCCTATGCGTTTGGAAATGAAGCGCTTAGCTCCCGGTGAGACAAATAGCTGGAGTTTCGAGGTCCTCGGCACGGACGGGGGAGCTCGTTTTTCGACGAAGGACGCGAAAGCCCTTTGGCTTTTTGAACGAGGTAAGGAGCAGTCCTGGCGAAGGATCGACTTGGGTTTTTCCACCCCCTTTAGGACCGTGACCGGAGGCATTTTTGAACCAGGGTTTCCGGATATTCTGCAGCAGATGCTTGGCGCTTTTGTCCTCGAGCGATCGGGGTTATTGGGGAACCGGTTTGGTTGTGTGACACCTCGGGAGGCGATTCAAAGCCACGAAGTCTTTGCGGCAGCCCTAGTTTCCCAAAAAATGCATGGTTCCGTATTAATTTAACCGCGTGAGTATGCGCCAGGGAGTCCTTGCTGGAGGGAATTGGATTGTTGATCACATTAAAAAAGTTGATGTGTGGCCGCAGCAAGACGCTCTCGCGAACATTATTTCGCAATCCCAAGGAAATGGGGGTTCCCCCTTTAATGTGTTAGTGGACCTTGCCCAGCTAGGAGCGGATTTCCCTTTGGAAGGGGTCGGACTCGTGGGTCAAGATGCGGCGGGGCGGTGGATTCGTGAGCATTGCGGTAAACACCACATATCGGTGGAGCAACTGCAGGAAACGGATCTTCGCCCTACCTCTTATACCGATGTGATGACTGTGGAGAATACGGGCCGTCGTACTTTTTTTCACCAACGCGGGTCGAACGCATTATTAGCTCCGGAGCACTTCCGATTCGAAGCTAGCCGAGCAAAAATCTTTCATCTCGGTTATCTTCTGCTGTTGGATCGTTTGGACGAGATGGATGAAAAGAGTCAAACGGCGGCGGCGCGGGTATTCAAAGAGGCGAGAAGAGCCGGTCTTTGGACGTCGGTGGATCTGGTGAGTGAAGATTCAGATCGTTTCGCTGCCATTTTGCAGGGAACCCTGCACGAGGTGGATCTCTGTTTTATGAACGAATTTGAGGCAGGGCGTTCGACTTCGATTCTCCTGCGGGAGGGATCGCGGCTTCGGCACGATCGGTTTCCTGAGGCGGCAAAAAAGCTACTAGCCATGGGTATTCGTCAGGCTCTAGTTATTCACTTTCCGGAGGGTGCTTATGTTTTTTCTAGGTCAGGGGAGATCTTTCGTCACGGTCGCGTGGCTCTTCCTGCTTCCGTCATCCAAGGAAGCGCTGGAGCAGGGGACGCATTTGCTGCCGGTTTTCTCATGGCATGGCACAACGAGCAGTCATGGATGGATGCTTTGCGGTTGGGAGTCTGTGCGGCCGCGTCCTCTTTAACCCATTTGACCTGCTCGGACGGCGTCATGAGGGCAGCCGATTGCTTGGCGCTTGGTCAAAAGGCAGGATTTCAAGAGTTCGGCAAAGAGGGAAAATGATTTCCGCACATCGGTTGGGAGCTGTGCCACTTCCTTTGCGACAGGCGTGGAGAAGAAAAAAGCAAGCTGGCTTTGCCCCTGGCAAAGTTTGCCTTTGGGGAAACTCCCGTAGGCTGACCTTTTCCGCCCGCCTGAAAGATCCTAGGCCTTGGACAAGGGCGACCCATACCCGACAGCTTCTGTGCCTTTATGGTGATGTCCTCGAGCTTTTCTTTGGTTGGGTTGGATGCGACGAATACTACGAATTCCATTTTGCCCCCAATGGATTGGTTATGGCTTTACGTTGGCCGAACCGTTCCTCCTATCGCGGGGTCTCCAAAGATGAGGACCTGGCCCCGTTTTTAGCCCCCCCTGATCCAGTATCCGCCCGTGTATTCTCCTGGTCTGAGGGTTGGGGGGTAGAGGGGGTTATCCATTTGGAATCTTTGTCGCCAGAAGACAGGAGTCGATCCCCACGGCAACTTGAAATCGAGTTTGCCCGCTACGATTATCTCACCGATGGTTCGAAAGTGATCTCCTCGACGGCGCCTCTCCGCCGGCCTTGTTTTCACCGACGGCAAGATTGGCACCGATTCATGCTCAAAAAGCCGGGTCAATTAAGGGGCAAAAAAACCGGCCCAGCCTTTCTCCGTAGGGATTCTGATTCCGGCTAAATTACGGATTCACCCGCTTTCTTTTGGGTCGGGCGACGGGTGCCGGAATTCTTGGAAAATCTGCGGCCCACCGGGTTTTTCTGGCCGAAGTTGAGTGGCAAAGAGCCTCTGCTAGGTGTTTCGAATCGAGGTCATTAAAAAGCCCATGCGAGAGCTACGCCTTCGTGTTGAGCTGACCTTTTGCCTTCTACCCGTCTTCGGACTGGCGGAACTTATTTGGGTTTTTATTCGTAAATAGCTTTTCAAAAACAGGGCATTGTTAGGTCAATACCTATTCAACACCATGGTCAACGCCATAGTCCACCAGTGTCATCCATGGTCAATTCGCTGTCAGACCATGTTCAATGAGCAAACAACACCACAGTCAATCCATGTCAAACCACGGTCAATCCACAAACAACGCTAAACAATCCATAAACTTAAAAAAACAACGCGAAACAACGCCATAACTGGAGTGGGAGGGGGTTTTAAGGGGTGTAAAAGTGGGGTTAAGGTCAAAAAAGGCCATTCCAGGCCGGGAACCTGACCGATAAAATACCGATAATTTACCGGGAGCCTGACCGGGAATATGACCGGGAACTGAAATTAAATACCCCGAAAAGGGGCCGAAAATACCCTTAAAATGGGGGGAAAAGATTTTTGGCGAGTATGAGAGGTGGGTATGAGGGTGAGGGAGGGTAAATAGATAAAGGAGAAGCTCTTGATGCCAGGATGTGAAAGGTCAAAGAGGTAAAGAGTATTGGAGAGTAGGAATGGGTAGTAGATAGAGGAACTATTGGGGAGTTTATGGGGATCCAGGGTTTAAATCCCGGCGGCCAAGTGGTGCCAGGTATTGTTTCCAAGTGCTGAAAAAAAATGTCGTACTGAGTCAATTCGCATACCGATCTTAATACTCGGTATGCAAAATTGGATTAATTTGAATTCTATGGGTCGTTTTGGTTCGTAACTTAAGTCACTGTGAATCAACTA
>JASGCJ010000084.1:1509-2688 GCA_030054195.1 Minisyncoccota bacterium | reverse complement strand
GAGGCCGCCAAGAAAGCCGGTCACAACATCAAGGTCCCGTTCTCCCCAGGTCGGACCGACGCCACTCAGGAACAGACCGATGTCGCCTCGTTCTCCCTGCTCGAACCATTGGCCGACGGCTTCCGCAACTACACCCGCCAAGGACTCAAAGGCCCGGCGGAAGAGTTGCTCGTCGACCGCGCCCAGTTGATGAAACTGACCGCACCCGAAATGACCGCCCTGATCGGCGGAATGCGCGTTCTCGACACCAACTTCGGCCACACCAAGCACGGTGTGTTCACCGACAAACCCGGCGTCCTGACGAACGACTTCTTTGTCCACCTCACCGATATGGATATCGAATGGAAACCTTCTGCCGTCGGCGGTCTCTACGAAGGCCACGACCGCAAAACGGGCAAGGTCAAATGGACTGGCACCCGGGTGGATCTCGTCTTTGGCTCGAACTCCGAGCTCCGTGCCCTCGCAGAGGTCTATGCTCAGGACGATGCGAAAGAGAAGTTCGTGAAGGATTTCGCCGCTGCATGGAGCAAGGTGATGAATCTGGACCGCTTTGATCTATCTGCCTCCTAACCAACAATTTAAAAACTCAAAAATCCCCCTCGCAAACCCTTTACTTACAACAACTTGCTTGGGGTCGTAGGTCGGATAAACTATTGAACCACAACGGTTTGCAAGTCGATTTTCTGATTTTGGGGTCAGAGGTCGGAAATCAGACCCCTAATTAACTTCAATTTTGGCATCGTCAAATTTGACGGCTCCTGCCTTTGGAATTTCATCCAAACTTGGGGTGATGGATAACACGACTCGAAGTTCCTCTGTACACGCGACTCCCTCCACCTCAATGGCGTGCCAAGCTTCGTCGGTAGGAAAATCTTTGAGTGGCACCCTCTTCTGCGCCAAAATCTCCTGCCACCCATTTTTACTATACTCCAAGCGCAACTCCACATACTCCGCCCTTGCCTGATTGCCTGAAACAGAATCAACCATCATAAAAATCGAAAATTTTACCTTCTGCCCCACTTTCAATCCTTTCACCTCCTGCCAAACGCCCGAGTCCGCCTCCGATGGAATTTGCCAGTGGTGATACCCTAAGACCGCTTGGCCCGTTCGCACAGGTTTCCAATCCGTCTCGCGATTGATCCACTCTCCCCACCGGGTCCAACCCACCGCCGTATCCGA
>JASGCJ010000084.1:0-1409 GCA_030054195.1 Minisyncoccota bacterium | reverse complement strand
AGCCCAATAATGGAAATCACCACCAGAAGTTCCACCAGGGTAAATCCCAAATCCCTCTTTCCGCACGTTGGCTTTCCATGAGAATCCCCCAAAACATTCGCGATTCGGGTAACCCGATATTGCCAAGGGTTCTTATGATGAATCAGGGACATATAGTAGTTTCATGATCGCCTGATAGGACAGGGATCACCATTACTCAAAAGAGTGAATTTTACGGTACTAACTCCACCTTCACATCATCGAACTTAAATTTCCCCCCGCGGTTTTCACCATCTAAGGGTGTCATCACCATCAAAAACCTCAAACTATCCCGCGGGGTTGTGCCCTCAATCGATATCTCCTGCCATTTCCCATCGGTAGGTAGGGTGATCATAGGAATCATCTTACTTTCCAGCAACGACTGCTGCCCATTATCCGCATACTCTAATCTCAACTCCAATGAGGTTGGAGGAAGATTGGCTCCCCCTACCTTATCCGCCATGACATAGAGCGAAATTTTGTACTTCTTCCCTGCGATGGCCCCAACGACATCCTGCCAAATCCCGCAGTTCCCGCCCTGACTGACCGCCGTATGATCGTATCCTAACTGGCCTGCTCCCGAGTGGATCGGTTTCCAATCCGTCACCCGCCGAAAACCCTCACCCCAACGCACCCATGCCATAGGTTCTTCCTCAGTACTGCCCGAATCATCAAAGGAGGGATTCAGAAGTACTTGAGCATAGGCCGAACCATAACATCCCAGCAGAATCAGGAAAAAAGAGATAAGTCTTGTTAGGTGTTTCATGGATCTATCTTGCCGGCAAAAGGTTAAATCACAATTCTTTGGAAAACTCTCGCTCGGCTTAGCCAAACCCTGGTGACTACTTAGTCACGTGAAAACGAAGGAACTTTTTGGGCTCCGCAGGATCTATTGGGACGGTAAAGCTTTTCACCGTAGTATTAAGGACAGCTGAAGGTGCTCCAGTCGCGCTTAAGTCAACAGGGGTCCACGGCCCAGATAGGCTGGTGGCTGTCTCTCCTCGAATTGTTAAACCTGTATCATCAGTTCTAACATTGCCCGTGAGCGTTAAGCCGTTAACTCCTACGGTCAACTGCGGCAAAGCAGGAATCGAGCTTTCACCCACACCCCCAAGGGCATAGTTCATTAAGTTACTCAGCCCATTACTACCTAAAGTAGCCTCGCTATTGGCAGGGTAGAGGGAAGCAAAAGTCGATCCAGTGACTAGTTCTGTTACCGTCACGGTGCTGGTCGACCGATCGAATGTCGCCTGCTGATTTGCACCCAAACCGGTGGCACTGAAAGTTTGGGCCCCGGCCAGAGGCCCGGGCAGGATTGAGTAAGATCTAGCGGCAGGTGTTAAGGTGAACTCGGCCACCAAAGTGTCGGCGGCTGCGTCGACAATGGCATT
>JASGCJ010000083.1 GCA_030054195.1 Minisyncoccota bacterium | reverse complement strand
TACATGCAGCAGCCTCCAGGAACGACTTTGACGGCGGGCATTGGCCTGTTTGACGAGTATGCGGATGCAGGTGCGAACAGTGCGGGGGAGGCGTTGACGATGGCTCCCGCCTACACGCCCAGCAGCAACTTCGGCCAGCTGCAGGCCTTAAAGGCGAAGTATCCGAAGTTGAAGACGATGATTTCCATCGGCGGATGGACCTTATCGGCCCCGCTCTACTCGATTTCGAGGGATGCCCAGAAGCGGGCTGATTTCGCCAAATCGTCCGTCTACGTCATGGTGAAGTACGGGTTTGATGGCATCGACGTGGATTGGGAATACCCAGGCGGGGGAGGGTTGGATGGCAGTGGCGTAGCTTCGACGACCGACGGTGCCAACTACAACCTCCTCTTGAAGGCGATCCGGGACGAAATGAACCGTCAGACGGCAATCGATGGAAAGAAGTACTATCTTTCCATCGCAGGCCCTGGAGGGGATGAAAAAATTGCCAATATGGATCCGAAGGCGATTTCTCAAGTCGCGGACTGGATCAACATCATGACCTACGACTTCCACGGTGGGTGGGATTCGTACACGGGGATCAACGCGCCGATGGTGAATATCGATCCTAGCGCAGGTCGCGCCAACTGGTCGGTCCAAGGGGCGACGCAGATCTACCTCAACGGATTGAATGGGAAAGGTGGAGTGCCTGCGGCTCAACTTGTCCTAGGAGTTCCGTTCTATGGCCGGGGTTGGGATGGAGTGCAGGCTGGCCCGAACGGAGACGGTCTGGGTCAAGCGGGCTACGAGGCAACTTCGCCCGGATTGGGGGAAACCGAGTTTCCCTACAACTCCCTGTTCAGTTCCGGGGCCCTAACCTACACCAACGGAGTCTATGCCGGAGCAGGCGGATACAAGCGCTACTGGAATGCTGCGGCTCAGGTGCCTTATCTCTACTCGGCCACAGCGAAGCGGTTCATCACCTATGATGATTCCGAATCGATGCGGGTGAAGGCCAACTACGCCAACCAAGTCGGCTTAGGAGGATTGATGTTCTGGGAGCTAAGCGAGGATGTAACCAGTGGGACTACCTCCTTGCTGGATACCATCTACGATCGGGTGCACCTGCCATAACTACGATGGCAAAAAAACCGGCGAAGACAGAAGTTGGAACGAAATGTAGGGCGGGCAAGATGCCCGCCCTACATGATTGTTGGGGGCGGTTGGTTGACCCTCCGCTGCTCCTAACCTCGTAGACTCGGGAGGAGCTATGGAGGGTTTCAGGTTTAAGCGATGATTTCGACTCGGGTGCCGATGGGAATGAGGTCGTAGAGCTGGATCACGTCGGCGTTACGTAGGCAGACACAGCCAGCGCTGGCAGGTGTACCGATGAGGTCTTCACGATTCGTGCCGTGGATGTAGATGTAGCGATCTTTGCTCGTTTTGTTGTGATCTTCCTCTCCGTCGAGCCAGAGGATGCGGGTGAGGACGAGATTCTTTTCTTCCAGAGGGTCGGAGGATTTCCAAACACGGCCCGTGGGTTTGCGTCCAACAAAGTGGGTGCCGGATTCAGCGTTGTCGCCGATCTTTTGACAGATCCGGTGCCAGCCGAGAGGGGTCTTGTTGCTGTTGGGTTCGGAACCAGTGCCTTTTTTGGCGGTGGAGACCGGGAAAGAGCGGGAGACAGAGCCGTCATCGGAAACGATATCGAGGCGTTGGGCGGAGATGGAGACACGAAGATGAGGCATTGGTTTTAGGTTAAGGTTGGACGAGACGCCTTAACGAGAAGTTTCTGGGGGGAGAACAAGCAGAACGGGGCCGGGGGTGATTCGCCACCAGTTTCCCGTGGAGGACCGTTCGGATGGGGTGGTGAAGTGGTACTGGTCGAGCCGAAGGCGGAGATAATCGTTTCCGGAAGAGTGGGGCTGCGACGGTAGAAGATTACAGACTTCGGGTTCGCCTTTTTGAAGTTTTTTGAGGAAAGGAGTGAACCAACCTGGGAGTTGGCCCCGTTCCGCGGAGAGAGCGGCGAACCACATCTGCCAGTCGAGTCGGGGTTGAAAGGGCGCGATTTGGGGAGGGAGCCGATTGGGTGGGCCTGCTTTGTAGGAAAACAGGATGGGTTGCCAATCGAGTCCGTCGGAACTGCGTTCGAGAGTGAGTTCGGGGCGGCGAGTGGTCATAACGGCGAAGAGTCCGTAGCCGGAGTTAAGATGCCATGGGGCGAAGGTTCTTTCCCACTGAGTGAAAAAGGATGAACCGGTTCGGGGGAAGAGTCCCAAGGTTAGAAAAAGAGTGGGGACGGCGAGGGACAGTTGGAGAAGGGCGGCCAGAGAGCTGAGGTGTCGCCAAGGAACGGGCGTGTACGGAAATGGAATGGTTTTGGGTTGGAACCAAGAGGGATAGTAACGGTTTTCGATTAGGGCAAGGCATAGGCCGATGGTAAGAAGATTGAAAAATGCGTAGTTCCCAGTTACGGCGATGAGGAGCATGAGGGTGAGGAAGCCAAGAGATGCGGTGAGGCGAACTTTGGGTTGGGGAAAGAGAAGGGTGAAAGGAAGAAGGAGTTCGATGATAAGGGTAAAAATGGTGGAGAGCTTGAGAAGCGGGTGAGGAAGTTGATGAATAAACCAGGCGAGGGGGTTGGGAATGGGTTGGGTTTCGAAGTGATAGGTCATGGCGGAAAGATCAGTCCAGGTGGGGTCGCCACTTAGGATTTTGACGATTCCGGAGCTGAACATGAGACGAAATAGGAGGAAGGTGAGGGCGAAGCGGATGAGTAGGGGTGGAATATCGAGGCCGGGTGGGC
>JASGCJ010000001.1:30158-165013 GCA_030054195.1 Minisyncoccota bacterium | reverse complement strand
GGTGGGTGTCTGGTTCGGGGCTGGAGCGGCAGACGATGATTTTGACTCCGTAACGAACTGCATCGACGAGGCACCGATCGCAAGGGGGTAGAGTGACGGCAAGTAGATAGGGTTCGCCGGGTTTACAGAAAGCTAGGGCGTTGCTTTCGGCGTGGGTGGTCAGGCGGCGACGGAAGTCGCGATGCAGGGCTTCGTCGTCTGTGAGGTCGACTCCCGGGGGTTGCCCGTTAAATCCGATACCGCAGACGCTGCCTTCCTTGCGGAGGATGGCGCAACCGACCTTGTGATAGCGATCGGTGCTCGTCGGGGCGGTGGCCTCGGCGAGTCGGAGCGCGAGTTGGATCCATTTGTCTTTCATGGGTAAGATTTATTTTTCGGAGAAGTGGAGGCGGTGAAGGATACGGTGGAATACAGGGGCGAGGATGATTCCAAAAAGGGCGATGAGGACGATTCCAGAGAAGAGGGCGTAGGCCGAGGAGAATAGTTTGGCGGTGACGGTGGTAAGGCTCTGGCCGTAGACAGGGCCTTGACCGCCCATGAGCATAGAGGATTCCACGAGGGCGTCCTCCCAAGCCAATCCCCCCAGGGTATGGTAACCAATAATCCCGATGCCCAAGGAGAGGCAGATCAAACCGATCGCCATGGAAAAATGGAGCAGGACCCGTCGGACAAAGACATGGTGGGGGGCCAAGGGTTCGCGGTGGTGCTCGTAGGGCAGAAGAGAGATGGCCATGAGAGATTAGTAGCGGATGTGGGAGAGGACGGAAAGAGATGGGAGGGGGCGATGGGAAAAAGAGGGGAAGAAGTTGGGCGGAGCTGGATTCGAACCAGCGAAGGCGTGAGCCAGCAGATTTACAGTCTGCCCCGTTTGGCCACTTCGGTATCCGCCCGTGAAAGAGAAAGACTCGCAAAAAAGCGGTGTGGGGTCAAAAGGGTTCCCGTGGAAAAATATCGCGTCTAAACCCCTTTCAGACAGTTTGAATGTAGTATGAAAATGTCCCTCTTTGTCATTCTGGCGCAGATTTTCCTAGTAACTCTGATCCGAGCGGAGGAGGTGAAATTGGACCGGGCCAAGGCGCTGGAGGAGTTGAAGGCGATCGAGCAGAAGAACGAAACATTAACCCAAGATCTCTTGGCGAAGTCGGCGCGGGATCTCAACGAGGCCGGGTCTGACAAGTTCAAAGCGGTTCAGGTTTATTTGGAAAGCTATCGGAATGTGGAATTTGGAAGGGCGCAGGACGGGGAGACCCGATTCCAGCAGTGGAGGGTAGAAAACAAGGATAAGATTGCCTCCTTGGATTTCAGCACGGCGGCACAGTTGCACGTGCAGTATGTCGCTTTGGTGTGCCGGGAAGCTTTAGGGGAGAAGGAGGCACCGAAGGCGGGAGAGTGGGGGGTGTATTGGGAAAATCTTTTTAAGTCGCGGGAGATGGCGGAAAGTCCAGGGGATCTGACGGAGGCAAAGATGCCTGTGGCGAAAAAAGGTGTAACGGGGCGAAAGCAGAAGAAAGAAAGTGGCAACGATTTTGATCGGCCGGCGGTCGAGAGTCCCTTGGTGAGGGACCGGCAGATTCAGGGTTTTTTGGAGGGGGTGCAGGAGGCGAAGTTGTCGTCGGCATCGGTGGGGGCAATTTTCAATCAGGTGGTACGGCCCCATTTGCGGAAGGCGAAAAACCGGGATCTAATGCGGCTTTGGGATCTGCGACTCGCTGCGATGGACGAGGATGTGGAGAAAGAGGTCAAAACTTTGGGAGCGGATGATTACAAAATCTTGAAGCGACCGGAGCTGATGTGGGAGCGTGCGGATGATTTGGAGAAGATGGGGGAGCGGGAGAGCGCGTGGGCGCAGAAGATGGCGATTTTGAAAGCGAATCCGTATCACCCCAAATTATCGAAGTGGATCGAGGATATGAAACAGGCGTTGGGTGAGGGTTCGTCGGCATTGCCCGAAAAGGCGCCTTGAGGTAGGATTTTATATTACGCGCTGTTAGCTCAACTGGATAGAGCACCTGACTACGGATCAGGAGGTTAGAAGTTCAAATCTTCTACGGCGCAGATGGTTTGCGGCTGTAGTTCAATGGTAGAACGCTAGCCTTCCAAGCTAGACACGAGGGTTCGATTCCCTCCAGCCGCACCAACCTAATAATCAACGATTTAAGATTAAAAACTTCTGTAACTTAGACAAAGCTTAGACAAAGATCAGGTTTTGTCATTCATTTCATACGAGTAAAATAAAGTCACCCTCACCCTGTATTTGTCCTAGGGGGAGCTTTAAGGTTTTAATTTAAACATGTCATTCCGATTTCATCGAGGGATACGACTTCTTCCCGGGCTTCGGCTGAATCTCTCCAAGACCGGCCCTTCGCTCTCCTTGGGCAAACGTGGGCTTTCCCTAAATCTTTCTCCCTCTGGGGTACGAACTACGGTGGGCATTCCGGGAAGTGGAATGTCTTATCGATCTCCCACGTTCAAGTGGGGCAGTGTGGCAAGTAGTGCACGCGGGGGGGCTTCGCCGATACGGTCGACAACTCCTAGGGGTAGAAAAGAAAAATTCCGAACGATTCTTCCTGATCCCACCAGGTATCCACAGATCGATGATGAGTGTCAGAAGCTCATGACAGAACAGCCTTCGAACTGGGAATGGCTGTTGGCTTACCGACTCATGACCCTTCGCTTCACCGTGGTTCGGCAGGATTGGGAAAATGTAACTGGAGCTAGGGAAACGCCCCGGTACCCCAATGGAATCCGTGATGTTCTTTCTTGGAATCGCAAGCAACTGGACAATCTTCAAGGCATTGTTAACCGCATATCCGGTTTTGGTGAGGAACGGGTCACAAACGAAGCCTTTGGTCCACCTGGGGTGAAAGGAAATCCAGAAAAGATCGTGGCCTGGGTGGATTCGATCTGCGGCGACTTGGCAGCGTGTGTGGATTGGGAAAGAGAGACCCAGACCCTTCGTTGGTATCCGGAAGGGGGTCAGCTATTGGCTGTCATGAACGGATGGACTCTATGCATCCTTAAGCCCTTCTTTGAAATGCTGGCCAGTTTGCAAAACCAGCTGGCCGTGGTGGAGCAGACCAAACGATTAGATCTTTATGTGAAGATTGACGGTTTCGACGGGGATAAAGCGGTAAAGATACTAAGAGAGATGCCTAACCGGGTATGGAGCCCATTTCCCGAAGATGGCGAGGCCAAGGTGGACACAGGTGGCCCGGGTGGGATTGAGCCTCCAAGTCTTGAGTTTGGCGGAGGAGGAGGGGGAGATGGGGAAAAAGGACCCAAGGTATTCTTTGATGACGGTCAGGTAAGGGTGACGGAACATCTGGTGACCATCGGTCCACCTTGGAACAAGGCCTTTGCGGTTTCGGAGATCCGGTCTGTCACTCATGGCGCGAACAAGGAGAATTCGATTTTTCGAGGGCCCATGCGAAGCCTTGGCTGGCTCTTTATCGCCTTGGGAATTTTATCCGGTGTGGCTGGAGTTTGGATGGGAGTCGCATTTTGTCTTTTCATGGGGATAGGACTGATTTTTCCGAACTTTAAGCAGGAAATACCCTATAGCGTGAACATCTGCACCGGCGGCTTTTGGGAGACGGAGTACTTGAGCAGCAAGTCGCTGGAATGGTGTGAGGCTGTCGCCTCTGCAGTTCAACAGGCGATTGCCTATAAGCCAGAACCTCCTTCGAACGATGGGGGGCAATTCATCCCAGGCCCTCAGAGCAGATTAAGGAATTAGTATATCTCGCAACCCCTCGTGCAACAAAGGGGATGAAATAACTGGGGCGCACTGAGTAATGGGGTAAATTGTTAAAGAGCACGAAATTGTTAAATTGCAATGAGTCTTGTTAAATCCAAACAGCGGGTCGCGGATCATGGAGAGGTCTTTACGCCTTCTTGGATGGTTGAGGACATGCTCAACTTGGTAAAGGGCGAGACTGAGCGTATCGATTCGCG
Source organism: Minisyncoccota bacterium (assembly GCA_030054195.1). Classification (GTDB taxonomy): domain Bacteria; phylum Verrucomicrobiota; class Verrucomicrobiia; order Methylacidiphilales; family Verrucolacustridaceae; genus Verrucolacustris; species Verrucolacustris abundans. The sequence continues at coordinate 161,059 of JASGCJ010000001.1, read as the reverse complement.
CTTCTTGGAGCCAGCATGTGGGGATGGCAACTTTCTTGTGCAGATCCTAAAGCGCAAGCTTGCCTCTGTGGAGCATAAGTATGGCAATTCTGAGTTCGAGCGGCGTCACTTTGCCCTTTTTGCTTTGATGTGCCTTTATGCAATTGAACTGCTTTCGGATAACATTTCCGATTGTAGAGCAAAACTTCTAAGCATTTTTACTGAGTACCTAAAAATTGATCCAGCGAATGACGTATATCGGGCAGGCTTTTATGTATTATCGCAAAATCTCGTCCATGGAGATGCTATGAAAATGCGCACCCAGGACGACCAAGCGATTATCTTCGCCGAATGGGGCTATTTGGGGAAGGGGCGCTACCAGAGGCGTGATTTCCGATTAGACAGTCTGGCTCAATCTTCAAATTTCAGTTCGGAAGGCTCGCTTTTTGCTCAACTGGGCAGGCATGAAATCTTCACGCCTACAAAAACGTATCCGTCGATGACAATTGGAGAGCTGGCCGCGCTTGCTCCCCAAATCCTTATATGAATGCTCAAGCTCCGTTCACCTTGCGGGGACGAAACCCCGACGTCTTGACTTGTATTGCCAATCTTTCGAACGACGAGGTATTCACCCCGCCGGATTTTGCCAATCGAATTCTGGGTACTTTGGCCGAGGCTTGGGCGGCGAACAACAAAGGGGCAAACATCTGGGCTGATAAGTCGGTAAAGTTTCTAGACCCATGCACGAAATCGGGTGTTTTCCTGCGGGAGATCACCACACGACTCACAAAGGGGTTGGAGCAGGAGATACCAAATCTTGAAAAGCGCGTGAACCACATTTTGACCAAGCAGGTGTTTGGAATCGGTATCACGCAAATCACTGCTTTGCTCTCTCGACGTAGCCTCTATTGCTCAAAGTATGCAAATGGGAAACACTCAATTGCGAAATCATTTACTAGCGAAGATGGTAACATTTGGTTTAAGCGTCTCAAGCACACCTGGGATGGCGACAAGTGCAAGTATTGCGGAGCGGGGAAACTCGTTTTCGACCGGGCAGAAGGACTTGAAACCCACGCCTATGCATTCATTCACACCGACAACATCAAGGCTCGGCTCGCCGAGATTTATGGAGGCAATATGCAATTCGACGTCATTATTGGAAATCCACCGTATCAACTAGAAGATGGTGGCTACGGCACTAGTGCTGCGCCAATTTACCAACTCTTCGTGGAGCAGGCGCTGGCACTTGAACCACGTTATGCCGTGTTCGTCACTCCTTCACGATGGATGGCAGGAGGGAAAGGTCTCGATAAATATCGAGAACGAATGCTTTCCGACAAACGCCTTCGGAAAATTGTGGACTACCCGAAACTTTACGAAGGTTTTCCGGGAGTGAAGATTCGTGGTGGCATCTCCTATTTTGTGTGGGAGCGCGATTCAAAAGGCCTATGCGCTGTACAAACCATCTGGGATGGGCAGCCAACCGGGCCAGCAGTGGAACGTGACATCGATGCTTACGACATTCTTGTCCGGCGTAATGAGGCCGTCCCGATTCTGGATAAGATTAGGGCCAAGAAAGAGCCAACGCTCGAACGCCGCGTTTCTAGTCGTAAGCCCTTCGGCCTTGCGACGAACTTCAAGGGCAAGCCTTCAAAGTCTGGTTTGAAAAATTCTATACAGCTCTACGAAAACCAGCGCACTGGCTGGATTGATCGCAATCAAATCACGGTCAACGCTGAGTGGATCGATAAATGGAAAGTTCTAATGACGAGGGTTCAGGGAACCAGCGCTGCGCTTGAAACAAAGTTTCTTAGCAAGCCCATTATCGCAGAACCCGGCACTGCTTGTACTGAGACATATCTTGTAGCAGGATGCTTTGAAGATGAAGAGACGGCGGCTACCTACGCGAAGTATTTGCGAACACGATTCGTCCGCTTCCTGGTCTCGCTTCGCAAACCTACTCAGGACGCAGCGCGTGGTGTGTATGGCTTTGTTCCAGACTTATCACTCGACCAAGAGTGGACTGACGCAAAGCTCTACAAGCGATACGGGCTGACCAAAGACGAGATTACTTTCATCGAATCCCAAGTCGCCGAGCATGTTGACGACCTGGATGAAGAGGGTTCTATTAACGATGATTAAGACTATCGAAGAAATTCTTCCGCCCAAACCAGAGGCGCGTCCCCGCATCTACGCCTACTCAATTGACGACAAGGCACACGCCGGCTTGCTAAAGGTTGGCCAGACGACGCGTGATGTAAGGAAACGGGTCGCCGAACAGCTTAGAACCGCAAATATCCGAAACTTTAAAATTCATTTGGATGAGATAGCTGAGGGGCGTGATGGGGCAATAGTAACAGATCGTCAGGTACGAGCAGCGCTTATAAAAAAGGGCTTTCAAAATACAGAACTGGAGTGGATGCGGTGTGCAGCAAAAGACGTTAAAGCTATTTTACTGTCACTACGTGCTGGGCAAGAAATTGCAGGCACACGTGACCAAAACTTTCCCATGCGCATGGAGCAACGTGCTGCTGTCGATAAAACTCATGCTTATTATCATTCAATCTGGAAAGAAGATATGCACGCCGTTCCGCGTTTCTTATGGAATGCGAAGATGCGTTTTGGAAAAACTTTTACTACTTATCAGTTAGCTAAGAAACTTGGCGCTAAACGGGTCTTGGTGGTTACTTTTAAGCCTGCCGTGGAGGACGCATGGCAAACGGATCTTGAATCCCACGTTGATTTCGTTGGTTGGCAATACCAGTCCCGCAACTCTGGTAGTGATCCGACGAAGGTTTCGGCCAGTAAGCCACTAGTTTATTTCGGTTCATTCCAAGATTTGCTGGGCCGCGACGATGCGGGAAACATCAAGGCTAAGAATGAATGGCTGCATAAGGTAAAGTGGGACTTGGTTGTTTTCGATGAATATCACTTTGGAGCTTGGCGCGAGTCGGCTAAGGAACTGTTTGAGGGTGAGGAGGAGGCCGTAGCAAAGAAAGAATTGAAGTACTCAAAGGACTTAGAGGAAGTGAACGAGGATCTCGGAGTACTATCTGAAAAAGAGTCCGAGTTTCTGCCAATCATCACCAAGGCGTACTTATATCTGTCAGGCACCCCGTTCAAGGCATTGGCTACGGGCGAGTTTATTGAGGAGCAGATCTTTAACTGGACCTATTCCGATGAACAACGCGCCAAGGAGGAATTTGCGAAAAAGAATCCTGAAAAGTGGAACCCTTACGGCGCCTTGCCACAGATGCACTTGTTCACTTACCAGATGCCTGACGAGCTTGTTGCAATCGCAAGTTCTGGAGAGTTTGACGAATTCGATCTTAATGCCTTTTTTGAGGCTTCTGGCTTGGGAAGCAAGGCTCAGTTTAAGCATAAGACGGACGTTCAAAAGTGGTTAGACATTATAAGAGGAGGGTATGCTCCCCAGGCGCTCGAGCATCTCAAGACGGGATCACGTCCTCCTTTTCCATATTCCGATGTCTGGCTTTTACCTTATCTTCAACACTCGTTCTGGTTTTTGCCTAATGTCGCGGCTTGTAACGCAATGGCAAACCTGTTGACCGAAAAACATAATGTCTTTTGGCATGAGTATAATGTGGTTGTAGCCGCTGGTGCATCTGCGGGAGTCGGGTTGGATGCGCTTCCGCCAGTACGCAAAGCAATTGGAAGTGGGTTTGATACAAAATCTATTACGCTCTCATGCGGAAAGCTAACCACTGGCGTGACTGTGTCACAGTGGTCGTCATTGCTGATGCTCAGAAACTTAAAATCCCCAGAGTCTTATTTTCAGTCTGCTTTCCGAGTACAGTCACCCTGGTCAATCAAAAACCCAAATGGAGATGACCCTAATAAGGAGGAAATCTTTAAACCCGTCTGCTTTGTCTTCGACTTTGCGCCAACACGGGCTCTGCGACAGATCTCTGAATATGGAATCGGGCTATCACCTGGTGAATCTAATCCTGAAAACGCAGTTAAAGATCTCGTTTCTTTCTTGCCTGTGCTCGCCTACAACGGCGCGAACATGGAACAAATTGATGCTGGCAGCATTCTCGACATGGCGATGATCGGAACGTCTGCGACCCTACTGGCTCGCAAGTGGGAATCGGCCATGCTGGTGAATGTCGATAACGACACTTTGCGGCGTATCTTGGAAAACCCCGAGGCATTGGCAGCCGTTGAGCGAATCGAAGGTTGGAGATCACTCGGTGATAATATTATCGAAACCATCATCAATAAGAGTGATTTGGTTAAGGATCTGAAGAAAAAAGGGAAAGAAGGGCGCTTATCGACCAAAGAAAAGAAGAAACTCACTGAGGAAGAGAAAGAGTATAAATCCAAGCGCAAGATGGTGCAGGAGAAGCTTATCAAGTTTGCAACGCGAATTCCGGCATTCATGTACCTAACAGACTTCCGTGAAAACACCTTGCAGGACGTCATCACAAAACTAGAACCTGATCTTTTCTTGGCGGTTACTGGACTGACCGTTAAAGACTTCCACCTACTAGTCCGCCTTAAAGTCTTTAACACGGAACACATGAATCAGGCTGTCTTTGCATTCCGGCGATATGAAGACAGCTCACTCAGGTATACTGGTATTGATAGCCATGAGGGGCTTACCCGCATTGGTGGGTACGACACTGTAATAGCAAAGTAGTAAGAAAGGTTTTTTGTGAGCCACCTTGTTTGCCAACATCTCGAAGATATCTCTCGTGAAGCTTTGGAGAAGCACCAGAAGATCATTAAGCAGTACGTTCGTCGAAGGAACGGGGTCTATGCCCTTTATAAGAAGAGAAAACTTTACTATGTAGGGCTTGCAAAGAATTTGCGCTCGCGGCTGAAAAGCCATCTCCATGATCGCCATGGCAACTCCTGGGATAGGTTTAGCGTCTACCTGACCATCGGGGAGCAGCATCTAAGGGAACTTGAGTCATTGATTCTTCGAATTGTTCAGCCGAAGGGGAACAAGCAAAAAGGCAAGTTTCCAAAATCGGAAGATATTCGCCGCCGCTTTGCTCGAGATGTGAAGGACCGACTAAATTACGAAGTAGCCATTCTTTTTGGGGATAAGCCGACAAAGTCCGTATCTCAGGGCAGGGAAGCAAAGCTTCGCAGAATGAAGTTGAGGGCTTGGTTTAAGGGCAAGAAGCTAAGGGCTCAGCTGCTCAAAGGCGGTAGAGTACGGTTTGGTGGGAAGGTTTATGAATCCCTATCTACGGCTGCGGCCAAGGCCTGTAAGCGCCGCACCTGTAACGGTTGGACGTTTTGGAAGTACCTACGGGCCCCCGGCGATTGGGCAGCAGTGGATCATTTAAGAAAATAGGCTTTGATTAATAGTTCTTTTAGTCTGCTCGCCGTCCCCAATGACAGACCCAAACGCTTCGACAGGCTGGTCACCGAAGTATCCGGATTATGCCGAAGAATCCCTTGGGCTTGGGTTCGCTGGGCTTCGGTTACCACCGTTTCACGGCCAAACTTAACCCCTCTGGCCTTTGCTGCCTTCATTCCGGCCTTCGTCCTTTCGCGAATGAGGTCGCGTTCAAATTCAGCGACTGCGGCCAGAACATTCAGCTGAAGCTTGCTGGCCGGATTCATGCTGCCGGCCGAGGTATCAATGCCCTGCGATGGAACCACGAGGCCAACATCCGCCTTAAGAAGCCGATTAATGATTTCAGCTAAGTGCTGGGTGGAGCGGCCGATCCTATCTAGCTTCCAAGCCATGATGACTTTGACCCTGCCAGCATCTGCATCGGCCAGAAGGCGGTTCAGGGCGGGCCTGTCGAAGTGTGCCCCAGAGATACCTTGGTCTTCATAAATGATCGGTTCCCAGCCCCTGAAATTGGCCTGAGCCAAGAGTTCCGACCTTTGGAGATCCGTGTTCTGGTCTTCCGTCGATACCCGTAAATAAACGGCAACCATGGTCTTTGGCGGGGCGTCCACCTTGGCTGTCGGGGGCGGAGCAAGTCGTTCCCGAACATCAAAAAGCTCGAGGGCCGTGCTCATAGCTGACCAAACTCCGATTCACCGTTAGTTGGAAGTTGGGGTGGTATTTCTTCCAATGATGAATCTTCCTCTGCCTCCTCTTGATAGAAATCAATTGGCTTGATCAGCCCTTGGGCAAAGGTCATGCCATTAGCAGACATAAGGTAAAGAAAAGCTAAGAAACTTCTCATCATCTTCTCCCGCTCAACCAAATACAAAAGACGCTAAAGAAAAAGATCACTGCCAGAATGCAAAATGCCCTCCAAGGTAATTGGCCTAATGGGGTTGTAAAAAGGCGATTAGCTAGGTCGCAAACGAAAACCGACATAATTACAAAAACGACTAGATATGACAGTAGAGCAAAGATAATCATCGCGCCCATGAAGCATCTAAAGCCTAGCCCTAGCCCTAAAAATGATTTTATGGTGCGGGGTTCCTTAGCTCGGGCTGGTTTTGGGCGATAGAACTTAATTCGCCACAGAATCAGCAAACCGACTGCGAAATAAATCAAAACTAACAGTCCGATCCCTTCTAGAGCCGCCGCTAACGCTGGCCGGGTTTCCAAGAAGGCTTTGATGGTTTGCGGGTAGAAAGAAGTCAGGCAGCTCATTTCACCTCCTCTTTTTTTGTATTCGTGTCGGTTGTATCAGCTTTGGTGCCTGCGTTCGTCTTCCCAGTCTGCTGGTCGAATTTATCCTTTTCGGGAATCGGTTCTGGCCGTGAGCCAGGATTGTCTTTGAAGAACTTTTCTTGGGCTTTGTTGTAGTTATCAATGTAACGCATGTGTAGTGGGACTTTCTTGCCGGCATTAACGTCGGCATAAAATCGATCCCAGCAGTAGGCCGATGGGAATGGTGCGCCGGGCATCTTTTTGCCGTTAATAAAAAACTCCTTAAAGTAGTCAGGCATATAACAAGACACCTCGGAAATAAGGTGCGCAGGAACCCGCCGAGCAAGATCCCCATAAGCACGGACTTCGTCAAGGGTTGCGTCCCGTTCTTTGACTTTGACCAGCTGGGTTCCGCCATACTTGCGCATGGGTTCAATAGCCTGCCAAGGTGGCGGCCGATCACCGGCGGTTGCATTAATCGCAAACGTTAGGGCTGGCACTATCACTGCTAATGTCTTCATAGCCTTTAACAGCCGGCGTCCGCAAATCGGAGTGCTAACGACATCTAGTGTTAGTTTGAGTAACTTGCTGTGGTTCATGTTTACTTTCCTTTCTTAGTTTCTGCTCTTGAAGAAGCTTTGTAGGTAGCGAGCCTCATCGCCAGCGGCAGAGGAAATGTAGTTCTCGGCCAGATTTCGCAGATCACTCCAGACCCCGAAGAGCGAGTGCAAGAAGGGCTGTAGCTCCCGAATGGAGTAGAGGCTGAAGCTCCAGGACATACCCCTGCCTTGGCCAAATGTGAGTCTTGGCCATTCCCATGGTTCATGGTCGGCAGCTGGGAATCCCTTATGCGAGCGCCAAAGGTTCCAGTCTCCCGCCCGCCAGAGAACGAAGCCCTCAGCCTTAAATCCGTACCCATTTCTCGAAACGGACACAAAGGCTTCCCAAGGGGCGAGGTAGAGGCCTTGGGGTCGTTCCATCAGGATCATAGCGGCATCCAGACCCGACATGCACTCAAGGCACAGGTAGGAAGTCCGGTGGAGGGTTTGCCAATCCTGAAGCTGGGGGAATAAGTCGTGATCGTTAATTACCCGAAGGATCATAGGAAACCTCAGTTCTTACCCTTCCAAAGACCCTTGGGGAGTAGCCGGCGTCTGGGGCCATTTGGTGAGAAGATTAGGCGGGTCCATCCCACTAGCCGGTGAAAGTGAACCGCCCGACCCCTACGGGGAATCGGGGTCATGCAGTGGATGTGGTAGGTGGTCTTTCCCATATCCCTTGAACTGGATGCGTCCGCCTTTTTGGGTTGGGTCGGCCTTTGGGGGACCTTGGCAACCAGCTTTTGCTTTTGGCCCAAAGGAGGTGGCTCTGGATGCCTTGGGCATGGGATAGCCATCAACCAGCCAATCAGCCGGCAGTAGGCCCAAATGGCTAAACCTGAAAGAAGGCTTAGAACCCAAGCCAAGGTCTCCGGACTGGTCTTCATCGGTCGGCTCCTTCACAAGCTTCGGGGCATTTGGAAGGTTGGCCTTGGAACTCGACAGGCTCGTCAGGGTCGAATCCGGGAAGCCAAAGCTGGGTTGCCCTGGACTTGGGGTCCTTCTGTTTGCCTCTAAGGACCACTTTCTTGAGTAGGTCGCTCAGTCTTTTGGATTGGTTATCCATACCCTTAAACAAAGGACGTCCGCTTCTGTAAGCTCATTTCGGTCGAGCCTTGTTTTCGGGCTGCTTTGGTCGGAGAACCGGGCGCGGCCTTGATTCAGGACCGGGCAGAGAACTAGCCCCAACGAGATAGGGGTAATTCTTGCGAAGCCAGCCCTCAACCCAAAAGCCGAGTCCGATTACCAAAAGAGAACCTATGGCCGTCACAATGAGAACCACAAACAGCATCATGACTTAAGTATCCCGTCCGTTTCGGGGTCTTCAGGTTCGTAAAGGTTCCCCGGCTGGTCGGGGTGAGACCCGGTAAGTAGGGCTGAACACATGTCTGCTTTAGGGGTCGCTCCATGGCCATACTCTTAGACCCTCCGCGTCCGTCATTTTGAGGAATACCCTCGCCGGGCGGAGAAAGCCGTGAGCTTAAAAGTCTTCTGGCTGATGGCAGGGCGAACAGGGCTGCTATCAAAGCTACGCTTGAAGCTCCGGTAGTTGCTTAAGCCGAACCTCAGCCAGCCAACGAACTTGATGTGCTATCGACTGCGGGGTCCGAGGCGCCTGAGCCTGGGGTGGTCATAACTGAAACCAAACCCGAATCCGATTGGAGGGTTTGGATGAAAAGGGTAAAGAGTTTTTGAAGGGATTCCTCAATAGCTAGCTAAGTCATAGTTTAATTTGAAATATAGTTGTAGGCGGAATGACTTGAATAATCCTAAAAATGTCGCCGAAGACAAAAAAGAATTAGCCCTATGCAAACAAGAGGAAGAGCCGCCTTAAAGAATTCCAAACTAAATCCTGAGAAAACTCCACCTACCAAGATCATTACGCCTCCAAGGCCTACAAATAAACTGATTATCAGTGGAAGTTTGCTGGGGGTTTCGTTAGCTGAGATCTGTTCTTTCGATTTAATTTCTTGAGGCATCGAAAGGGGCAGAGGGTCTGAGTGTGTCTTGTGGTCTTTGTTGGAATAAAAGAATCTATTTTTGAAATAGTCCTCGTAAGTTTGGGAAGGTTTTTTTAACGCACACTCCTGGTATCTTTTCCATTCCTGCTCACCCCATTGGTCTTTAGGAATCTTATTAAGTAAAATTAAGTCAGACTCCAAATCGCAAGCGGTCACAAGTTCGTAGGCCTTTGTAGCCTTCTTCTGAAGAGTTAAAAAATGGACCTGTTCCTCTTTTGATAATAAATCAAAACCATATTTTGAGAGATCTTTTGAAATTCTGGCCACATAAAATAATTAGGGGCTGCTTAAAAGAATCCAAATAAAAAGGCTTGCGAATTTACAGTAGTAGATTTATTTAGGGGGTGGGTAGGGAACCCAGAAAATCTTTATCAAGCTATCCGCTGGAAACGGCAGGCTGAAAAAGCGGGGTGGGTGGGGGTGGGGTCTCTGGAATTTAGCAATTAGGATGCCTCGTAAAAGCCCGTAGAAAAGTCTGATGCTTCGTTTGGTTGGTAAGTGCAGTTCCTTTTCCTCCGAAAAACAATGCCACCATTATAGAGGCATATAATTAAATCTTTGAATAACAGGACTCCGAAAGGCCTGCGACGCGGAGGGTGACGCCATTTTACCACCCAATCGGAGGGGGTCTGCTGACTTTCTTCCGTAAAGCCTTGTCACTTCGACACCCCCCCCCATTCGCGTGCGCGAGGCCCGCGGCTCGAGAGGCGGCTTTTGACAATAAAAAGCCCTCCACCCGAATTACAGATGGAGGGCTGTTTTGGTTTTGGTGTTAAGCGGCGGCTTTGGTTTCCAGTGTCCGGATCGAACTGAAGAAGATGCGTACTAAGATGTCCACTTCTTCTAAGGCAGTACGGACTGCTTGGCCATCGCAGGGCAGCCCAGCCCGCTCCAAAAGCTGTAACGCACGGCGGGCGACTCGAAGTTCTGCTAGGCAGGCACGGAACTTGTCACAGAACTCCTTTGCTGAAGGTGAGCCTTCAGCCTCCCCATGCCGAAAGTAGGCACAGGTTGCCGACCTGAGAAGTTGCTCAGCTAGATGGCCACCAGCCCGATCTTCGGGCAGAGATCCAGCCAAGCCGAGCAGGGTTGCGGTAAAGGCCAGAAGGCGGTCAGAAACATCCGAACCTCTTCTTTCGTTTCGGGCTGATTGAGTTTGAGTTGTCATACCATTAAACCCGTGATGTCCGGTAGTTGTCCTGGGCCTTTGAATTACCGAAAGCCAATAAGCCATCCCCGAGTTGCCGTAGTCGTCCCCCACAAGGGGAGACGACGACTACTAGCCAAGGCTCAACTCGGTCAAACGACTAGTTGTCTCAGGTTGTCCAGCGCAAGCCGAAGACAACTTAATTGCCGAAGCTGTATTTGAGGTGCTGGTCTGATTTTCATGCAAACTCGCCCGCATGTAAGCCATGCCATTGCTGCGACCTGTGCGGAGTCCTATGAGTTCACCTCTTTCTAGCAGGTCATCCACGACTTCTTTGTAGGTGTCCTTATCCCAGCCAGTTCTCGTAAAGGCCTGCTTAACTTCTTTGGTCGTAAGTCTCCCGTCTCTGTCGCCGAGCGATTGAGGGAAAATCCCCAGAGCTTCCTGCCACGAAGGCATTCTTTTCTGCCTTTTCTCAATCGCCTTCTGGACTTCCCCATCGCCGGCCTCTTCCCAAATGAACTGGCCCTTGCCTCGAGACCACTTCAATCCCCTCTCGAGTGTATAATTTCCTGATACATCGATCCAATTTAAGCGGCCGCCACGCTTAGAGGCACGAAGCTTGAAAACACCATCGCCGATCCTTTCAAGATTAAGAATCGCACGCGCCCAATTTGCCCACTCGACTGACCCGAAGGCCATGTAAGCTGCATCGGTTGTCTGAGAGTCGGTTTTGGGTTTTGCCGTGTGGGCGACAATGACTATCCCGCACCGAAACTTATCCAGAAGCGGATTGATTTTGTTGCGCAGAAAACCTGTTACTTCTGCCTGATCGGCAGCAGCCCCGCCAAAGAAGGAAAAGGCTGGGTCTACAATAACGAGGTCGTAACGCCCTTGAGCCAGAAGTCTCTTAAGCTCTGCAACAAATCCATCACCGCTCACACTACGGGCTTCGGCATAATGGACATTGCCCTTGACCACCCCTTGTTGTTGCTCTGTAAATCCAAATTGCGATATTCCCTCGCAGAAATCCTGTGTATCGTCGTCGTCATTCTCTCCGTTAAAGATAAGGATCTTTAAGGGTTTCGCTGGCCTTATGCCCATGAAATCGTTTCCGGCCGCCCAAAACTGGGCACCCTGATTAATAAGAGAGCTTTTCCCTTGTCCGGTAGTTCCAATTAATAGAAGGCCTCCCCCTCGGCAAATATAGCGGTGTAGAAATAATTCATCCTCCGGGTTTCTAGTTCTTTCAAGTAGTTCGCCCAATGTCCGGTAGCCTCTTCCTCTGGGTTCATAGGATTGAACTCTCTCGGCAATCTCGTTTAGCTGTTCGGCTAAAGTGCTGGCTTTTGTGCGGTTATCCGTAGCAGTAAGGGTCTCATTCAATGAGTCGTAGCCATCTCTGATTGCTGCCAAATTCTGCAACTCAGCGATGTCCGATTGGTACAGGTCTGGGGTTGTCTGCTTGATGCAGATTTCATGTATCTGTCTTGAAGTTGAGATACGAGCCCGAGTGTTCCGCTCAATCCAACTGTCAACTAGATCAGCAGAAGGGCGGCTCGACTCCCTGACCGAAATTATAGCCCTCGCGATTTCCTGATGCTCTTTATGGAAGAAGCTAGTGGGATCCGGATTTGGGTATCGAACTTCGTAGTCCTTAACATACTCATCAAGGTGGGGAGCGAGGATTCTTTTCTCGAGTTCCGTGTTACAAAGAGGGGCAGGGGTGCTCATTTCTTGCTCCGTGGATTGATGCGAGGCAGATCCTTTTGAGCCACGGCCAGTGCTTCGATTATCTCCTCAAGGTGCTGACTATCGAACAGCCGTGCGCCGGTCTTATTGGGTTCGCCGAGGGATACTGAGCGGATTTTAAAGCGGTCTGCGATGGCATATACCCAAGGTCGACTTCGCCCATAGGTCGTGGCTATCTGTTCAGCGCTCCTCCAGCGAGTGCCCAGAGTTTCAGTTATAGTTTCATTTTTGTGAATATGTATGGCTGCGTTTTGTGAATTCATTTACTCATATTGTTTCATCTATATGCGCCATCAAGCGAATGGCATAAATCACTGACGAAAAGGTCGGGCAGAAGACGCATAAGAGCGAATAACTCTTGAATTACGAGAGCAGGAAAAGATAGAAGAGCTGCGTAGTTATTAACAAAAAAGACTAACGCGTCAGGAAATGTTTAACTTTGGGAGCTTTCCAATCGCCTCTCTGAGGGCTCGCTCGTCGTGGTGTGAGTATTTGGCGTGAACCGCCTTATCGCTATGACCGACTAATTTCATCCGAACATCATCGGGAACACCCTCATTGGCCAGCCAACTAGTTGCTGTGTGGCGTAAAGAGTGGAATGTCAGCGAACGCACCTTATGGCGTCTGGTGAGAGCCTCGGTGCTCTTCTGGGGGCGTAAAAGTCGGCTTTTGATCCCTGATCTTGTTACAATCTTAGAAAAGCTAAGGGAGAGGCCACTTTTTCCTGGTACTTTCTTTTCGGCGAGAACGGGGTGGACAAATGCCTCTGGGTCATCCGAACCATCAAGAGACATCAAGTATTCGTGTAGATCTGGGTGTATGGGGATTCTCACCATCTTTTCCAATCGCCGAGTTTTCTCTGGGGTAATGGAAATCCAGTTTGTGTTTAGGTCTACGTCCTTCCACCGGAGCGAAACAGCATCTCCAAGACGCAACCCGCAATAGAAACCTAAAAGAATGACTCCTTGCCATTCTTTTTCGGCAATCCTTAAAAGAGCCTCCACTTGTCCTGGAGTGAAGACTTCTTTTTCGGGCTTATGAGACTCGGTAGGTGCAGAAATTGGGGAGCAGGGGTTTTCTTTTAGATAACGAAACTTAACGGCCTCCGAGAAGGCTTGGGAAAGGCGTTTGAGGTGATTTCCTGCGGTATTGGGGGTCACCTGCTTCATCAGACTATTCAGCCAATCGTTGATGGTTGAGGGTTGAAGCCATTCCAAATCTCTTTTCTCTGCCTCTGCATCGAGGAACTGAAGAAAACTCGATACGGTGGTGGTGTAGGCCATGTGAGTGGACTTGGTTCGGCTGCGGGCTTTGTTTTCGAGCCATTGATCGAGCCAGCTTTTGATAGTGTAGCGGGTGACTGGCTTGCCAGTTCCTAGCTCAACGAGGGTATCAACGAGCTTTCTGGCTTTGGCCGCGTAGTTGGATTGTTTGGTAAAAAGTTCCAGTTCTAGGGCGGTCTTCATCGCTATTGCCTTGTCCGGCGTGCCAGTGGTTTTGTTTCGATACTTGCCGTCTGGAGCCAGAAATTTGGCGCACCAGTTCTTCGTTCCTTTAGGTTTCCAAATGGATGCCATATCTACTTAGACAAAACTTAGACAAAAAAATCGAGTAAATCAAGTAAAATAGTGTTATATAAGAAGGAGATGTGATTGAACTACTTGAAGAATCTAAACGAGGGTTCGATTCCCTCCAGCCGCATGTTGTTAGTCAACGACTTACATGAAAGCAATTGTTAGTGCTACCTGGAAGGCCCTTTTTGAATTCTCCGAGTGAGGGAATCGAACCCGCTGTTTGCGCGAAAAGATTCGCGAGGATTTTCGTCTGATTGATGCACTTTTTTATTCGGCCAGCCTTTTCACTTTTTCCGATTCCTTTTTGATCCATTGGATGAAATAAAACGTGCGCCTCTTTTCTAAAAAAACCTCAAACTGTTTGGGCTGAATTGCTTTTTCGCAAAGCCCCTTTTTGAGAAATAAATTCGGCTGAATTAAGTTCTATTTCAGGTTCATTTATTAAACCTTCTCGGTCAGGTTCTCGGTAAACTACTGGGCAGTGGTGCGGTAAAGTCTCGCTCAAACTCCTGGCATGAATCGGCCCCTGGGGGGTATCGTAAGTGGAATTCTCCCTGAAAAAGCTTCCTTTGAGCTCTATTAAAAGGGATGTGTAATCGATTCTTGCAAAAGGGTTGGCAAGGTGAGGGTCGCGTTGGACTATTTTGCGAGCATCAATCGGATTGTGGTCTACGTCATCGGCATCCGTGCGGCTTGAAAGGTGATTCTCTCCCCCATGCTTACGCCGCATTCTGAATTGACTAGGTTGCTGATGGAGGGCAAGGGGCCTCGGAGCACTTCGCATAACGCTCTACCCTGGAAGGGTATTTTCGCACATGAAGGGGTGCACTCAGACGCTGCGAGTTTCTCCTTGCAACGTGTGACGCGTCACATTATCCCTTCCTATCAAGATGAAGAACATCCGCCTAGGAAAGACGGGCTTGTCTCTTGATTTCGATAGTCGAACGGGCGGGCTGACAGGAATTCTGTTCCGAGATAGGAATTTTATTGCTGCCGGGGAAAGGCGTCCGCTTTTTGAGCTAAATTTTCGGGATTTGGACGGGAAGGCAGAGCGGATGAGTTCTTTGGATTTTTCGGCGCCGGAGTTTTTGGCGCGACCGGGGGAGTTGGGGATCGTGTTCGATGGGTGGGCAGCTTCACAGGTGCGGGTGATGGTCAAGATCACGGTGGGCGATGATTCCAATGAGAGTATCTGGAGTGCGGAAGTGGAACACGGACGGGCCGGGTATTTGGAATGGATGGAGTTTCCGCGGGTGGTGGTTCCTAATAATTTGGTGGCGACTGGCGGCGACGGCCGCATTTTCTGGCCGGCCCTGGAGGGAGTGTTGATCGAAGATCTCGAGCAGCGGGAAAAATCACATCTTCCTTATCAGGAGATCGAGTATCCCAATCCAGGTTGGTGCGGGTATTATCCCGGAGGGGCCGCTTTTCAATTCATGGCCTACGAGAGCGGCGGCAGCGTCCTCTATTTTGGCTCGCATGACCCAAAACACACCACGAAAGAAATCGAATATCGCCGTGATGTGGCTGGCGTGCAGCTGATTCAGAAAGTCTATCTGGACGCTGCGGCTGCCGGAAAACACACCCTGGCCTATCCCCTTGTGCTGGCGGTCTTGGAGGGCGACTGGCACGCAGCAGCGGATCGCTATCGGAATTGGGTTGAGGGCGTCAACACCGCCATCCGCATCACCGAGCGCAACGACTTGCCTTCGTGGATCGAGGACTCGCCGATTTTCGTAACCTATCCGGTCACGGGGCAGGGGCACCATTCCGGCATGACCAGCCCGAACGAATTTTTCCCTTTTGTGCGAGCTTTGCCGGCGCTGGAAAAGCTCGGCCAGGATTTGGATTCCCGCCTGATGGTGTTGCTCATGCACTGGGAGGGGACTGCGCCGTGGGCACCACCGTATGTCTGGCCGCCGCTGGGCGGCGAAGCGGGGTTGAAGGAGTTCGGTTCGCGACTGCGCGCCCGCAACCATCTGCTCGGGCTCTATTGTTCCGGCACGGCATGGACGAACACCGCCGACACAGGCGATGGAAAATACAACCGCACGGCGGAGCTCGAACGGGACAATCTTATCCGGCACATGTGCCGCGGACCGCAGGGCGAATACAGTTGTAAAATCTGCAATGGCGAGGGCATCCGATTGGGGTATGACATTTGTGTCGCGACGAATTTTGCGCATGACGTGATGGTTGGCGAGGCGGTGAAGATCGCATCGGCTGGCGTGGACTATATTCAGCTTTTCGATCAGAACCTTGGGGGCGCGGCTTATCAATGCCACGACAAGACGCACGGGCATCCGGCCGGGCCGGGCGCGTGGGGACCTCAGGCGATGCTGCGGCTACTCGCGCACGTCCGATCCGGCCTCAAGAAATCGGGGAATCCCAATACCGTCCTCGGCTGTGAAGCGGCTGCGGCGGAGCCATTCCTGCAAGATCTGCCAATCAACGATCTCCGGTTTCACATGGGCTATTGCATGGGCAAACCGGTGCCAGCCTACTCCTATCTATTTCATGAATATGGCTGCAATTTCATGGGCAATCAGGTTGAGGCGCTGGTGCCGATTGATGAAAAGTCGAGCCCATGGAACTTGGCATTCCGGCTGGCACACTCATTCATCGCCGGTGATTTGCTCACGGTTGTTTTGAAGGATCACGGGGAGATTCATTGGTCGTGGTGCACAAAATGGGAAGTGGCTGCGCCGCCGCAGAAACTACACCTCGATTTCATTAAACATCTGAATGCCTGGCGCCGAGGGGCAGGCAAACCCTATCTCTATGGTGGTCGTATGCTGACCCCCAGGAAGTTTGAGGGCGCAGAACCTGTTTCGCTCGTATTGCGTTGGGGCAGGCCGCTGCCGGTGCTTGGCGTAATGACGTCACGCTGGAAGAGCCCGCAAGGGAACGAAGCCCATTTCCTCGTGAATTTTCTGGATCATCCCCAGCGTATTCGCTTGGAGCTGGGCGATAAAAAGGAAGCCTGCATCAACCGGCGTCCGTCCGGCGGGGATACGGCGAATGTGCCGCTTCAAAATGGATTTCTCGAAGTGGAAATTCCTGGGCTCAGCGCGATCATGATCCAAGTACCATGAGACCACTCACGCAAGCTCCCGCTTTGGTTTGCCGGACGTTTCCGCTACGGAACGCCGGCTGAAAACAAAAAATGGAAACCAACCCATCACTCAAGAAAAAATAACCTTCATAGAAACATCAATAAAAACCAAAAAGGACCACTAACCACTATGTTCATCATCGAATCCTACCCCGTTGCCGTCGCCTTGTGCGTCATCACCATGTTGTGCTGGGGCTCATGGGCAAACACCCAGAAACTGGCCAGCAAAGAATGGCGCTTCCAACTATTCTACTGGGACTACGCTATCGGCGTCTTCCTGCTCGCACTCTTGCTTGCTTTCACGTTAGGGAGCACCGGCACCGGCGGGCGCAGCTTCCTTGCTGACCTTCAGCAGGCGGACGCCAAATGGCTTGGCTCGGCGTTCATCAGCGGCGTGATCTTCAACCTTTCGAATATCCTGCTGGTAGCGGCGATTGACATTGCCGGAATGGCCGTGGCCTTTCCGGTGGGGGTCGGACTGGCCCTATGTCTTGGAGTCATCACTACCTACCTGTCCAACAAGGAAGGAAATGCGCCGATGCTCGGTGCGGGCGTCGTGGCCATTATGATAGCGATCCTTCTCGATGCCATTGCGTACAAACGCCTCTCCAGCGGCGACAAGAAGACGCCGGTCAAAGGTATCGTTATATCCATCGCGGCTGGCTTGCTGATGGGCTTTTTCTACAAATACGTCGTCGCGGCGATGGGGCAAATCGACCCCGTCACGAATGTGCTCGAAGCCGGGAAACTCAGCCCCTACACAGCCGTCGTCCTGTTCAGCACAGGATTGCTGATTTCGAACTTCCTCTGGAACAGCATCATGATGGTCAAGCCTTTCACGGGCGCTCCCGTGCCCTTTGGCGACTACTTCACGAAAGGGAACGCGCGCTTGCATTTCGTGGGCATTCTCGGCGGCATGATTTGGAACACCGGCATGGCCTTGAGCATTATCGCCAGCACCAAGGCTGGAGGAGCACTTTCTTACGGCCTCGGTCAGGGTGCGACGATGATCGGTGCGTTATGGGGCGTGTTTATATGGAAGGAATTTAAGGGCGCACCGAAAGGGACAAACCGCCTTCTGGGCGCCATGTTCTTATTCTACATTATCGGACTTGCTATCTTGATCGCCTCCAAATCCTAAACAAAAAAATGTCCCAACCCTCCATCATTGTTGTCGGTAGTTCCAACACCGACATGATCATCAGGCTCGATCGCATTCCGCGCCCGGGCGAAACAATCCTCGGGGGCGAGTTTGCCACCGCCGCTGGCGGTAAAGGCGCGAATCAGGCCGTCGCTGCGGCCAGGGCGGGGGGAGATGTCAACTTCATCGCCAAGGTTGGCCGAGATATGTTCGGAGACCAGGCGGTGGCGGGATTTAAAAAGGAGGGGATCTGCACGGACCATGTTTCGCGCGACGATTCCCAGCCGTCCGGCGTGGCTCTGATTTTTGTGGCCAAAGATGGCGAGAACAGCATTGCCGTGGCTAGCGGTGCGAATGGCGAGCTTTCCCCGGCGGATGTAGGCAAGGCGAAAAAAATCTTTGCAGGATCTGGTCTGCTGGTCATGCAGTTGGAAACTCCGCTGAATACTATTCAGGCTGCAGCTGATCTAGCGACCCAAGCTGGAGTAGACGTTATCCTTAATCCTGCTCCTGCTAGAGCACTGCCCTCTACACTATTGAAAAAGATTTCTATGATCACGCCGAACGAGACCGAGGCCGAACTGCTGACCGGTATTAAGATTAACAGCGATGCTGCCGCATCGAAAGCCGCCGACAAACTGCTCGCGCGGGGCGTCAAGACGGTGATCATCACGCTGGGTTCAAGGGGAGCTTTTGTAGCGGGTGGCGGGGTGAGGAAACTGGTCCCGGGCTTCAAAGTGAAAGCGGTGGACACCACCGCTGCAGGGGACACTTTCAATGGCGCTCTGGCCGTTGCCCTGGTTGAGGGCAAGTCTCTGGAAGACGCCGTCCGTTTCGCGAACGCCGCCGCTGCCATTTCCGTGACACGCCTGGGCGCACAAACCTCGGTTCCGACGCGAAGGGAAATTGAGAAGCTTCTAAAAAACAGGAAATAAAAAAGGGAGAGTGGGATGGATCCGATGGCCGCTTTGTTAGGATTTCTGAAACAAGCGCCACCCCTTCTTTCGGTGGCCTCTAGGATGCTTCCTGAGCCGTGGCCTTCTTCTTCTTTAATTCCTCTTGGATCGCCTCCATGCTTTTGCGCGTAAGCGGATAAAACAGGAGGATGCCAAACGCAGTGGCGAGCCCCACGCACTGGATGGCGATGAGCAGCACCTTCATCCGTTCCGTGACATCCAGTCCGGGTGTTACTCCCTCAACGTAGCCTGCCAGCTTGATAATGGCTCCGGCCGCGACGGCGGTGCCAGCCAAGGCAATTTTGTAGATGAAAGCACTCGCGGCGCCAAACATCCCTTCCTCACGCAATCCGGTTTTAAGCTCGCTGGCGTCGCAAGTGTCCGCCGTCATGCTGCTGATCATCAGCCAGCATCCCTGAAGCCCCAAACCAATCAGCGCCCCGGAAATCAACTGGAGATAGGGATAGTGCTGTTGGATCGTGACGGACAAACTCAGATTGCCGAGAAATGCCAGGGAAAGGCCGGTGAGGATGGCCGTTTTCTTTCCCGCTTTCCGTGAGATGAAATTGATCAGCATCATGGAGACGAATGCGGCCACGACCAGCACCGTGCCGAAAATCCCGCCAAAAGACGCGGCCGCTAGCTTGTCTCCCTGAAAGACATAAAAAATGTTGATGTAAGTCGTGAGGCTTCCCGTGGTCCACTGGCTGATCAGAATGATGAGAAATGCGCCCATCAGGATCATGAAAGGACGATTGGTGATCGCGGTCCGCACCCCATCCCGGATCCGGACTTTCGGCTGGAATTTGTGCTCGAACGCCTCATGGCAGAACAGAGCCGGGGAGGCCGCCGCCGCCAGGCAAATCAACGCAATCAACGGTCCGATATAACGAATGCCTTGCGCTTCAGTGCCGCCAAAGACCGGTAGTAGCACAAGCGGGTAGAGCCACTGCACGCTGATGCCCGCAAGAAGGCTGATATAAAACCGCCAGGAAAGAACGCGCGTCTTTTCGTCATAGTCCGAAGTAAACTCATACCCCATCGCGGTGTAGGGGATGGAGAATAGTGTCATGCTCAGCGTGCTCAGCAGCATCATGAACGCGAAATACCACAGGATCATTGATTTATCATGGAAAGGCGGCAGCCACATCAGGGAAAAAACAATGGAGGAGACCACTGCCCCGATTAAGATTAGAGGCCGCCGCCGACCCCACTTCGTCCGCAAATTGTCGGAAAAATTTCCGATGGCCGGATCAATGAAGGCGTCCGCTAGGCGCGGGACGGAAATGGCCACCCCCAGCCAGAACGCGCTGATCCCGTAGCCGATGTTGTATATCGGCATCACCAGGGTCGATACCCCATACGAAAGCATGCAATCGGCGATCCCCCCAACGCCCCAGGTGAACTTTGTCCGGACGGAAACTTTGGTGGGCTGGCCTTCGGTGCTGGAGTGATGCATGAGTTTATGATGGGTAAGTGAATTGGGATCTGAAGGCGCAAATCTTCTTGACGAGTGTGACAATTCACATTTATGTACATGCGCTTACCAAAAATCAACACGGATTGTCAAAAGCTCGAAGTTTGAGGCTTCGGCTGGCATACAATGGCATAAATCCGGGTAGAGTGATGGAAGCTGAGAAAGCAATTATGAAGGAGACAATATGAAAACAATTCAGCAAACGAAGACCGGGATGAAGAAATTTATATTGGGCCTCATAGTTTTTTCAGGGCTGGCGCTTTGCGCGCAGGCGAAGGAAGAGCGCAAGCTGTCGATTAATGACTTCCGCGACCACTTGAAGGGCGCTTGGATCGGGAAGATGGCAGGCGTGGGCTGGGGCACCCCGACCGAGCTGAAAGTTTGCGGGCGGATCATGAAGGAATCGGAGCTGCCACCGTGGGACCCGAAGATGGTCAACCAGTACGAGAACGACGATTGCTATGTTGAGCAGGGATTCGTCAGAACATTGGAACTGCACGGTTTGGACGTTTCCGCCAAGCAGGCGGGAATGGATTTTGCCAACACCAAATTTAGTCTCTTCTGTGCCAACTTCATTGGACGTAACAATGTCCGCTGCGGTATTATGCCGCCAGATTCAGGCCATCCCAAGTGTGCGATAGGTGAGGATTTGCTTGATTTCCGGATCGAGTCGGACTTCGCGGGTCTTATCTCCCCAGGCCTTCCTAACAGCGTGATCGCGCTCGACGATAAGTTCGGGCACATGATGAACTATGGTGATGGCGTGTACGCGGGGCAGTTTCTCGGTGGTATGTATGCGGAGGCCTATTTCGAACAGGATTTGATCAAGGTCATCGAAGCTGGACTGAAATGCAT
Organism: Minisyncoccota bacterium; assembly: GCA_030054195.1. Classification (GTDB taxonomy): domain Bacteria; phylum Verrucomicrobiota; class Verrucomicrobiia; order Methylacidiphilales; family Verrucolacustridaceae; genus Verrucolacustris; species Verrucolacustris abundans. The sequence continues at coordinate 139,845 of JASGCJ010000001.1, read as the reverse complement.
TCCGGAGCAGTCCCAGTATGCGGAAATGGTCCGCGACGTGCTCGGTTGGTGGCGGCAGGATAAGGTGAACTGGCAGAAGACCTGGGAGTTGGTGGAGGAGAAGTATCACAAGAATGAGCAATACAGCCACCACGATGGCTTGAAGGAGAAAACCATCGAAGTCAAACTCAACGATGCCTTCATGCTCATGGGGCTGCTCTATGGCGAAAAGGATTTCGAAAAGACCATTGTGATCGCCACCCGCTGCGGCCAGGACAGCGATTGCAACCCCTCCAGTGCTGCCGGGGTGCTGGGCGCTATCCTCGGTTTCACGGCCGTGCCGGAGCGCTTTAAATCGGGACTGGATGAGAAGCGCCGGTTTGCTGCCTCCACCTATGACTGGCAGGAGATGCTGCGGGTGCATGAAAAGCTCGCCCGCCTTGTCGTCGTCAAATACGGCGGTCGGATCGTGCAAGGCGCGAACGGGCTGGAGGAGTTTGTTATTCCCGTACAAGTCGCCCAGCCGGGACCGCTCGAACAATCGCCGAATCCGCGTCCGATTACGGGGATGAAGTATTCCGAGAAGGAAATAGATCAGATGATTGGGCCCATCGAATACTTCGCCCCGGGCTGGAAGGTCAAGGATTGCCTCCATTATGTGGATCTAGCAAAGCGGTATATGGACCGGGAAAACGTTTTACAGACGCATCCGCTAAACGAATACACTCCCTGTATTCTTTACAAAAAACTGACCCTGCCTGCCGGCAAAAGTTTTCTCAACTTTGCCGTCGGCCATAATCCGAACGCTGACTGGGATTTGCTAGTCAAGCTGAACGGGAAAGAGCTTTTGAGGAAGACCGTTGACGCGAAAACTGCGCCGACCGGGTGGATGGATGTTGAGGTGGACCTAACTCCCTACGCTGGGAAAAGTGTCAAGCTGGAGTTGTGGAACCAAGCATTGGGATGGAGCGATGAGTATGCAGGCTGGCAAAATGTGGTTATCGGCCGTGGTGTTAACCTGTGCAAGGTGGGTAAGGAAACTCGTTCACGTCAGGGAGATCATAAGGGCTCCATCAATGACGGCAATTTCGACACTTTTGTTGTCACTTATGACGGTCTACCCGCCAAGGAGGATTGGTATGCGGTATCGCTGGACGAAGCGGTCACGATCCGCACCGTGGTCTTCGGCCATGGCAAGACTTGTCCCGATGGTGGCTGGTTCGATACCAGCGACGGAAAGCCGAAAGTGCAGGTGCAACTAACCAAGGACGGGGACTGGAAAACCGTGGGTGAACTCAGCGATTATCCCAAAACCACAGCCTGGACGAATGGCGTCCAGACCGGTGGGCCACAGGTTATGAATCCGGTGACGGGGCAGATGGTCGCGTCTGAGGACAAGGGCGGGATGACAAACGGACAGGCGTTCACTTGTGAATTGGCGAAACCCGTGAAAGTATTCGGGCTGCGGGTGACCGGCAAACCGGCGAGTGGGTTAAATCCGCTGGCGGCGTTCTCCTCGTGCGCGGAGTTGCAGGCGTTCTAACTACTGGATTTTATGATGAAAATTAGACCGCATTTAGGTCTAGTGGTTTGTCTAGTCCTGGTGTTTCTGGGTGTCGGAGGCGGTTTTGCTGCCGACAGGCTCGCGCCGACGTTCATCGATACAGGAGAGGATACGTTAGTCGCGTCAGCCGTTGTCACCGAGGCTCCTTATAACGCGGATCGAACGGGAGCCAAGGATGCGACCGCCGCCATCCAGCAGGCTCTCGATGCAGTTGCGGCGCTCAACGGCGGGGTCGTCTATCTCCCTGCAGGCAAATACCGCCTCAACGGCAGCCTTCGCCTCGGTTACGGCGTGAGCCTCGCCGGTGCTGGCGGAGGCGCAGCAGAAACGCTTCTGCTCGCCTACTACGGCCGGGGGGAAACCGGCAAGCCTGCCTTGCTCAACGCGGTGGATCCCGAGACGGGCGTTATCGGCCTCAGCATATTCTACCCAGAGCAAAAGCCGGACGCGGTTGTTCCCTACTCAGTGACCATCGGCGGTAATATTGCAACGGTGAAAAACGTCACGCTGTTCAACAGCTTCTGCGGCATTGAGCCGCGGATGTTCAATGCGACTTACTTTGCAAATATCCGTGGAACGGCACTTGCCTCAGGCATACGCGGGATCGAAAGCACGGAGTTCGCTTGGATGCATGATGTGGTCTTCTCTCCGGCAATCTGGATCAGCGCGGCGCAGGCGCTCACCGGAACCGCCATGACGCCGGAAGAAAAAGCGGCACTTAACGCGTATGTCGCGGAGAATTGTACAGGCCTTGAGCTCGGGCGGATCGACGGGCTCGCCATTACGAGGTTTTCCGCAGCAGGCTCGAAAATCCCGGTGCTGATCAAGCGTAATCCGAAGTTTGATAATCCGGTGAACGGCTTCGGAGGCGTGGTCTCCGGATTTCCATCTTTGCGCACCGAAATCTCAAATGGGCCGTGGTATTTCAGAATGCATTATGCGAATGTTGATAACGTGCCGGAGGCCGAGGGACACTCCTATAAGTTCGCTAGAACGCCCCGGCCGGCCAAGACCGATCCCGCATCATTCGTGAATGTAACCTCCGCGCCCTTCAATGCAGCCGGTGATGGGAAAGTGGACGATACCGATGCGATCGTGAATGCACTCTCGGCGGCGGCCAAGCACGGCGGTGGGACTGTGTATCTTCCACAGGGCAAATATAGGATCACCCGTCCGCTCACGGTCCCGCCCGGAGTGGAACTGCGCGGGGCGATGGGAACGGGAAAGATCCGTGATGGAATAGGATGCACGACCCTTGCCGGATACTGCGGAAAAGACAGTCTCCAGCCGGAAACGGATGCCGCGCTGATCACGTTATCGGCAAATGCCGGCATCCGTGGGTTTTCGATCGCTTATCCAGAGCAGGTGGCAGAGTTCAACCAGCTGGTGAAGTATCCGTACAGCATCCGCGGGGCGGGATCGAATGTCTACGTGGTCGATATGATGCTCGTCAACGCCTGTTACGGAATCGATTTTGCTTCGGCGCCCTGCGACAACCATCTCGTACGAGGTCTTTGGGGTACGACATTTTTTAACGGGATCTCAGTTGGCGGCGGATCGAAAAACGGTGTACTCGAACACATCTGTTTCTCCTACGGACCTTGGTTAGAATCATGGTTGGCTACATCCTTTAAAAGCGAGTCGTGGGACAAGGCCTTGGAGTCATTCTGGATAAAGACCTGCACGGCCTATCAGTTCGGGAGCTCGAATGGCGAAAAGGTGTGGGGGGCTTGCGCATTCGCCCCCGACATTCAATTTCGTTTTCTGGCCGACGGCGGCGGCATGCAGCACGCCGAATTTTGGCAGACGATGCACGATGTGGGGCACAGCGCCAATATCCTCTGCGAAGGAGGGGCTAACATACAACTCTTCGGCTACTTCGGCAGCGGCACTGGCAATGGTAAATTCAACTGGCTTGAAGTGAAGGATTCGTTCCAAGGCCCGATCAGCTTCTATGCGAAAACAATCGAGCCGCCTTTCATCAACCACCCTTTTCATTTCACGGATTCGCAAGTCAGGTTCTATGATGAAGTGTCGTTGGCCGAAGGAAAAGATGCCACTGCCAGCGCGACGGCACCGGGAAGCAGTCCGTCCAACGCGGTTGACCGCAACCCTCGCACGCTCTGGATTGCCCCTTCGGGAAGCACGCTGACCGTAGATCTTGGCGTGGTAAAAACGATCAACCGTTTCGCCATGGAAAACGCGGGGCTCTTTTCAGAGGGGGCGCTCAACCCGACCGAAGCGGAAATCTATGTCAGCCTGGACGGGGTCGCCTTTGAGAAGGCTGGACGGGTTTCCGCAGATGGCAATGCACGCGCCTGGTACGATGTGCCGCTCCCCCCGACACCTGCGCGGTATGTAAAGCTGGCCGTGACCCGGCCCGGCAAGGATGGGAAAATACGCCTGGCATCGTTGCAGGTTTTCGCAGACGCCAGTTCAACAGGAAAGCCGTAGGCGATGGCGCGATACAAACACTCCACCGCGTCTTTTCTGTTCTAAAATCACCCATCCGTCCCATGGCACCAAGCAGGAGCAGGATTGGTATGCGGTGACAACGTCTCCATGAAACGTGTTGAAGGCATGAACCATTCTCTAGCAAAATTCCTCCTCCGCGCCGTCCTGCTGCTCTTGCTGCCGGCTATGCTTCATGCTGCTCCTCCCAACATCGTCTTCATTCTTGCCGACGACCTCGGCTACGGTGACGTGAGCTGCTACGGTGCTCCGGACATCAAGACGCCAAACATGGACAAGCTCGCCACACAGGGCGTGCGCTGCACCGATGGCTACGCGGCGTTCCCGGTCTGTTCGCCTTCCCGTACCGCGATCCTGACCGGACGCTATCCGCACCGCTTTGGGTTGACCTTCGAGGATTACTTCGGCGAGGGGGCGATTGACCTCGACCCGAAAAAGCATCCCACAATCGGCCAGATGCTCAAGCAGGCCGGCTACACCACGGGCTGTTTCGGGAAGTGGAATGTCGCCAATACCCACCGCCGCCCTGCCAACGATTACGGCTTCGACAAATGGGTTGGGATCCATATCAACCACGACTACTACACCCACAAGCATGTCGCCAATGGCGAGCTGGATCTGTTCGAAGATGGTAAGCCGCTTCTTGACCGCAACGGCACGTGGTCGGACACGATTTTCGCCGACGAGGCGATCCGTTTCATCAAAGGTCACAAGACGAAACCGTTTTTCATCTACCTGACTTTTCAGGCACCGCACGATCCGATTCAGGACCCGGATATTCCCTTCGACCCGCCCCGGGACAAAAAGAAGGCGGAGAATCGCCCGACGTATATCAAGATGGTGGAGCGCCTTGATCGCGAAATTGGGCGCGTTCTCCAGGCTCTGCAGGAGCAGGGGCTTGCGGAGAAAACCCTGGTAATTTTGACGAGCGACAACGGGGCCGAGCCGGTGATCGGCCGGAATCTCCCCTTGCGGGGCGCGAAGCAGGAATTGTTGGAGGGAGGCATTCGTGTTCCACTCATTCTGCGCTGGCCCGGGGTGCTGGCTGCCGGGAAGGTCTTCTCGAGGCCGGTGATCGCCATGGACCTCACCGCCACCATGGCAGCAGCGGGCGGCGCGCAACTGCCACCGAACGCCCCCTTCGATGGCGTTGACCTCATGCCCGCTCTGACCGGCAACGCCCAACTCTCGCCAGGGCGGTCTGATTATTGGCGGCGTCGCATGGTGAATGTTTCCAAGAACGAATACTTCATTCGGCAATCTGCCGTCCGTAAAGGCGACTGGAAATACCTGCGCACCTATGAGCGTCTCGACACAGGCAAGTTCTCGGAGAAATACGATGAGGCGCTCTACAACTTGAAGAATGACATCGGTGAGGAGCGTAATCTGGCTAGGCTGGAGGCCGCGAAGCTTAAGGAATTCAGATCGCTATTCAGCACATGGGAGGAGGAAATAAATTCCAGCCTCAAGAGCGGGGAAAGCGGTGAGACGAACAAGATCCTCTCCCGATGAGTGCCATCGCGGCATCCACCGCCGGCAACGGGTACCAGCAGTGTGAGCATCAACGCCAGCTCGGGGCTATCCCGTTAATGCATCAAACCGGTACGGGTGCTGGGGAACCCTTTTCTAGCCGCCAATGGGCTGCACGGTACGAGCCCCCCCATAAGGAGTTAATCCATCGTTGCTCATGCCTGAGCACACGGTCCCTCAAGCTTGGAAATACCAAAAGCTCTTCAGGCTGCGGGTAGCGCACAATTCTTTTTGTGCCCTCATCAAATGCAACCCTATCGGAATCTGGCGGCAGATTTATCCTCTCTCAGCTGCAGAATTCAGGTTAAAGGACCAAAATTCTTTGACAAATGTGATAAATCACATTATAATGACCAAAGATGATCTTTCTCAAACCTAAGATGATCTCTCCCAAACAATCTACCCAAGTCCGGAAAGCCTATTTCGGAGGGTCCCTCCTCTCTGCCGGCCTTGGCCTCATTGCGGTGCCGCTTGCGGGATTCTACGCTATGGCTGCTGATCCAATCACGCCAGTGCCGGATAAAATCCCGTGTGCCGTGAGGGATGTGCAGGATTTCCAGATTCCCGACCGCGTACAACTCTCCGCCTCTGGCATGATCGGATCACGGATTGCGAAAAACGAGGCAAACCGGCTGGTGAAGATTGACACGGACCGCCTGCTGGAAGGCTACCGCAAACGGCCGGGCCGCCAGACGTGGGACGGAGAGCATATCGGCAAATGGCTGCATGCCGCCACACTGGCCTGGGTCAACACCGGCGATCCGGCACTGCGCGAGAAACTCGATTCCACCGTCGCCGAACTGATGAAGTGCCAACTTGAGGATGGTTATCTCGGCACATATCTCGATAAGGATCGTTGGACGGAGTGGGATGTCTGGGCTCACAAATACAATCTCATCGGGCTGCTCACCTACATGCGCTACACCGGCAACCTCGCGCCGATGCCGGTCTGTAAGAAGATGGCGGACCTGCTCTGCAATACGTTCGGCGACGAGCCGGGCAAGCGGGACATTATTGTTTCACCTAACTTTCACAAGGGCATGGCGCCGGGCAGCGTGCTGGAGCCGATGGTGCTGATGTACCGACTGACGGGCGAGCAGCGCTACCTAGATTTTGCAAAATACCTGCTCAGGGCCTATGAACAGCCGAACGGGCCAAAGATTGTTTCCACACTGCTCGCCGGCAAGGGGGTGAACGAGGTCGGCAACGGCAAGGCCTACGAAATGCTCTCCTGTCTCAACGGCATTCTGGAAATGTATCGGACGACTGGAGATGATCCCAAGCTGCTGGAAGCCTGCCGCAACGCTTGGCAGGATATCGTTGACAAGCGGCTCTACCTGACCGGCGGAGCGAGTGTCTGTGAGGTCTTTCGCGGTGACTTTGAACTGCCCAACTTCGCTCGTATCAGTGAGACCTGCGTCACCACCACGTGGCTTCAGTTCAATGCGCAGCTCCTGCGGCTGACGGGTGAGGCCAAGTATGCCGAGCAGCTCGAACGGGTGGTGCTCAATCAGTTGTTTGGTGCCCAGAAGCCCGATGGCTCGGCTTGGGGCTATTACGTGCAGATGCAGGGCAAGAAACCATACACCTGCACTCTTGATGGGTGTTGCTGCCTCTCCAGCGGCCCGCGCGGTGTCGCCCTGATCCCGACGTTTGCCGAAAGTGTCGATGCCGATGGCGTGGTGCTCAATCTCTACTCTCCCGGGACCGCCAAATTGACCTTGCGTGACGGCACGCCGGTCATGCTGACCACCGAAACGGTTTATCCCAGCGACAGCAAAATCGTGATCACGGTGGATACAGAATCAAAGGAACCGTTCGTTCTCAAGGCGCGTATCCCGGCCTGGTGCCGTGAATCGGCGGTGAAGCTCAACGGCAAACCGGTGGAGGCGAAGGTGGGTAGTGACGGCTATGCGGCAATCAAACGAGTCTGGGCCAAGGGCGACAAGGTGGAGCTGAATTACAAGTTGGAGCCGCGGGTCATTGTAGGTGACCATTTGAACGAAGGGAAAATCGCCGTGATGTACGGGCCATTGGTGTTGGCCGCCGATGAGTTTTTGCTGGGAGCGGAAGGCTTGCCGATCAGCGCGGTGGGTATCGGCAATTCTGAGCTGTCTGCGCTGGCGATCAAGCCGGAGCCGGCCCCGGAAGGCTTCAGCAGCTGGCCTCACGCTCAGGTATTCCATATGAATGCCATCCATCGCCAAGACACCGCAACGGCCAAGACGGGTTCGCCGATGGAGATCCGGCTTGCACCGTATGCCGATGCGGGCGGTCTTGGTGCGTTTGGACAACCCGGCACCAATAATTTCAAGGTCTGGTTGCCGAAGGGGGTGGGCTCCGGGAACAATCTGCTGCTCGGAGGTGTCGAAAGCTGTTCACGGAAGGGGAACGTAGGGGGTTCGATCAATGATGACATGGAAACCTTTGTGGTCACTTTTGACGGCTCTAAGCCTGAGGAGGACTGGTATGCAGTCAAAATGTCTGCACCGGCTACGATTGAGCAGGTGGTATTTATGCACGGCGAGACTTTACACGACGGTGGATGGTTCGACACCAGCGCTGGAAAACCGAAAGTGCAGGTTCAGACTAAAAAGGGTCGCGCCTGGGAAACCGTCGGTGAGCTGAGCGACTATCCCAAGACCACCGCGACAGACAACGGCGGCCTGGGTGAGGGTAACCCAAAGTTCACCTGCAAAGTGGAGAAACCCGTGCAAGCCATTGCGGTGCGGGTGATCGGCAAACCGGCGAGTGGGTCAAATCCGCAGGGGGCCTTCTCTTCCTGCGCGGAGCTACAGGCGTTTGGTCGCAAAGCCGCCCCCGGAGCGGCCGGTGAAATCTCGAACGAGACGGACACCAATCTGCTTTCTGGAGGTGTCGAAAGCCGTTCACGCAAGGGGAATGCGGAGGGTTCAATCATCGACGACAACGTGGCGAGCTTCGTCGTGACCTTCGAGCCAACCAGCGCCCGCGAGCCCGACGACTGGTATGCCGTCACCATGCCAAAGCCAGCGACTGTGAGCCGGATTGTTTTTGCGCACGGCAAGAATTTTCCTGATGGAGGATGGTTTGATACCCTCGCCGGCAAACCAAGAGTCCAGATTCAGCTTACCAAAGACGCGCCGTGGGAAACCGTCGGTGAGCTGAGCGACTATCCCAAGACCACGGCTGCGGATAATGGAGGGCTGACGCCGGGACAGGAGTTCAACTGCAAATTGGCGAAACCCGTTAAAGCCATCGGCGTGCGGGTGATCGGCCAGCCAGCCAGTGGCATCAACCCGTTGGGAGCATTCTCGTCGTGCGCCGAATTGGAGGCGTTCGCGAAATAATGCGCATTTTTTCCGTCCTGTTCTTAATCGGGGCGATCCTGCTCGCTCCCGCCTGCGCCAGCCCTGAAGCCCCTCCTTCCACTGAGCTGACATTGCGCGCCTGGGATGCGAACGTTAACCCGGCCGGGCAGGTCGAAGGCCGCAATACCTGGCGGAGCGCGCGATACAAAAACCAGAAAGCGGCACGCTACTTCTATTTTGGCGTGCTACGGCCTGAGCTTAAAAACGGCAACGCGCAAAGCGTCGAGGTCGTCATTCATTACCTGGATCAGGCGGCAGTGAAACTCCACTTGGAATACGATCCCGCTGACGGTGCGGTCTTCAAGAAAACCGAGGCAATTCAAACCAGCGGGAGCGGCGGCTGGAAAGAGGTGAAGTGGCAAGTCCCGGACGCGGGCTTTCGCAACCGCGCCAACGCTCACGACTTCCGCCTCGTGGTCGAGGAGGACGTTGATTTTGTCATCGGCGAATGCACGGTGAGCGGCTCCCCGCGTTTCCATACCATTCTGCCGGATGTCTTCTCCGAACATATGGTTTTGCAGCGCGACACCCCGATCCCGGTCTGGGGCCTCGGCCGAGACAACGACAAGGTGAAGGTCGAACTCGCCGGCAAGAGTTACGAAACCGTCGTTCAGGAGGGGAAATGGAAGCTTCTGCTCGATGCACAGAATGTATCTTCAACTCCCGCCAAGCTCGTGATCAGCGCTTCCGATGGTTTCCGAAGGGAAATCAACGATGTGCTCGTTGGTGATGTCTGGTTTGCTTCAGGGCAATCCAACATGGAAATGCAGGTCGCCTGCGTGGAGGGCGGGCCAGCGGCCTTGGCGGAACCCCATGCTGAGGCGTTGCGACTTTTCACCGTCAGTCGCTTTCTCGAAAACTCCGCTGCGCCGATGGGTAGCAACTGGGCACCCTCGAACCGCAACTCGGCTGCGGAGATGAGCGCGGTAGCCTGGTTTTTCGGGCGGGAAATCCAGAAGAGTGAAGGCATTCCTGTCGGCATCATTAACTGTAGTTTTGGCGGTACGATTACAGAGACCTGGTGCTCGCCTGGGACGCTGGCACTGGGCTTCCCCGACTGGGAGGCCTTCAAAGCTCAGAACCTCGATCAGCCCAATAAAAATGAATGGAACCGACGTAACACCGCCTCCTATCTCTACCTACACATGATCCAGACCATCGCCCCCTTCGCAGTCAAGGGCTTCCTCTGGTATCAAGGCGAGGCGAACGCGGGAAGGGCGGCGGAACAGAAGCGGCTCTTTCCCGCTATGGTCGAGGGCTGGCGGCAGGTTTGGGGTAATCCGTCGCTGCCCTTTTTTTTCGCACAGTTAACCCGCTTTCAGGAGGCCGACTGGCATGATTTCCGTGACGCCCAGCGCTGGATTGCCGCCAACAACCCGAACATGTATCTCGCGGTCACGATCGACCTGCCGCGCGACTTCGACCCCAAAGATAATCCTATCCACCCGCGCAGCAAAATACCGATTGCGCACCGCATGGCGCTCGCCGCCCGCGCCAACATCTATGGCGAAAAGAACCTGGAGTGGAGCGGACCGCAGGTGAAATCCTGGTCGGTGGATGGGGATGCCGCCGTGCTGGAATTCTCTCACGCTACCGGCAGCCTCACGGCGCTGGGGGGCGGGCCGCTGCGCGGGTTTTTCTTGAGCGGCGACGGGAAGAAATTCACCGAGGCCGTGGCCACCATCCAGGGGTCTGCGCTCCGGCTTAGGGCCGGGGGTGTTCAAAAACCGATTGCGGTACGCTATGGCTCCGAAGCTGACCAAGGGAAAGAAAAGCTTGAGGTGAATCTCGCGAACCAGGAAGGCCTGCCCGCCTCGCCGTTCACTTTACTATGAGAAATGAATCTCTTAACCCAATGAGACAAACTTAATATTCGGAGAATAGTATGAACAGATTTTTCTGTTACTATTTCAGGATCGGGCTGATCGCCCTGGTTTTTATCGGATTGAGCGGGCTGGCCCGCGCCCAGGGGACGTATTATGACGCGCCGTTAAAGCCGTCTTATCGCGGGTATGTCCATGACACCCGCTTGTGGATTCCGAAGAACGTGTCCGTCATCAGAGGCGTTATTGTTCTCGGTAACGGCGCCAATGGAGATCAGCGCGGAAGGACCGAGGAGACGGACTGGCAGGCATTGGCACGTGCGCATGATTTTGCCTTGATGGGCACTTCTCTATACATTTGCCAATCAGTTAATGATGTGAATGCGGAAGTGCCGATGCTCCTAGCGGATCTCGCCTGGTATGCAACGGCCAGCGGGCATCCTGAAGTCGCGCATCTGCCTTTTGTTCTCGCTGGGTGGTCGGGTGGCGGTCAGATGGCCTATGGAATCAATACCAAGATACCAGAGCGAGTGATTGCCTATATCATGAACAAGGGAGCGTATTATGTTCCAGGCGCTCTGTCTCCAGCTGCTCTGAAGACACCGTCCATTGGCGTAGGCGGTCAATTTGATCTCCCAGAAGGCCGCACGGGGATCATTGACAAGTTCAAGGCAAACCGCCCCAGTGGAGGGCTCTGCGCCCTTGCCGTTGAGCACAATACCGGGCACGCCGAGGGAAATGTTGACGGCGTATTCTTTACCTTTTTTGATCATGCCATCCGGGCGCGTTATCCTGCCGGGGCGACGCCGCTCTCCGGTCCGGTGACGCTGCTGGATCTAACACAGTCCAACGGCTGGCTAGCGACCGAGCCGACAGTCAGCAGTGGTTTATCCGGATCGGTTTACCCTTATGCTACTTATTCGGGCGACAAAACCACCGCCTGCTGGCTGATGGATGCGGATGTGGCCAACCTCTACCGGGGATTCGCCACCTACAACCCCGCGGTAACGGTAACGCCCGTGGGCGGTCCGCTTTTCTCCGCCTCCCAGATGATCGAGTTCAGGGTCTCGGTGAATTCGGCGGTGTTTCCGGATTGGACGTCCGCGGATGTATATGATGGCGCCTTTAAGCTAGGAACCGTCAATAAAGGTGGGGCCATGTCGGTTTACGCAGTCCGACCGTGGGGCGGCAGAGGCGTCACCGCGATCGCCCGCGACGCATCGGGCAACGAGCGGACCTCCATTCCCCAGCCGTTTGTGGTCAATAAGAACTCCGCGTTCGCATGGAATAACGGCTCCGGGGATTTTCTTTGGAACACCACCTCCACCAACTGGGGTGGGGCGGTCTGGTCTTCCGGTGCCGATGCGGTATTCGGCGCAACGGGCGTGGGCATGGTCACGGTCTCCGGCACGCAGACGCTGCCCGACAGTTTGATGGCGCTTATCTTTGACGCCGCCGGCTACAAGCTCACGGGCGGCACGCTTGCCCTGCCCGCCAACCCCGGCATCGCCGGCTTTAACGTGAATGCCGATGCGGAAATTGCTTCGGTAATTAGTGGCTCTGGCGGTCTTAACAAAACCGGCGCCGGCACGCTGACTCTCACCGGCAGCAACACCCATTCGGGCATAACCGCGGTCAAAGCCGGTTCGCTGAAGCTGGGCAACGGCGGTAACCACGGCGATACTCGGGTTTTCCCTGGCGCCACCGTTGCCATCGCCCAGAACGCCAACGGCACCACGAACGCGCTGAACGGCCTGTTGCTGTGGCTTGGTGCCAATCTCACTATGGCCGATGGATACACCAGCACGTTGAACGTTGGCTGGGCATCGCTTTCGGCACAATCCGGGGCATCTCCGACTCTGACGTTTGATGTTGCCTCGACCACCCAGACGAGCGACAGGCTGGCCATCTCCGGCACTGCCTCCATCGACACGAACGCCCTCCCCACGATTGTCGCGAACTTCCTGGCCGCGCCCTCGGACAGCACGAAGACTTACACTCTGATTACTGCGGCAAGCGGTCTGGGCGGCGCAGCCAAATTCAACTTTGCTACAAAGAACTTCATCATCGGGGGTAACCCTTATCACACGAGCCTTGCCACCTCCACGGACACGGCGGTCATTCTTTCGTTTGAGGCTGGTGCGACCATTCTCCCCTTTTATTGGCAGGGCAGCATCGACGGGAGCTGGAAATCACAGAATAGCGGGACGCTGGATACGAATTTCACCAGCGAAGCTGCCGGAACCGCCAACAGGTTGGAATTGCCCAGCTTGGGGAGCAACGTTTTCATGACGGCAACCTCGGCGAGCAACCTCACCACCACACTGGATCAGGCATTTGCCATAAACGGCCTGACCTTTGTCGGTACCGGCAGCTCCAATACCGCCGGGTCGAGCATCGGCGCGGGCGCTGGAGGAACTCTGCAAATCAACGGCGGCGGCATCACGGTCAACGCCGGCTCAGGAGCTAATACCATTTCAGCCCCGGTCACTCTGGGAGCGGCCCAGTCCTGGAACAATAACTCCAGCAACATGCTCACCGTCGGAACCGGCATCGTCAACAATGGCGGCTACCTCCTCACCGTGGCCGGCTCGGGTAACACGACGATTAGCGGTGCGATGAGCGGGAACGGCAGCCTCACCCAGTCTGGATCCGGCACCCTGACCCTTTCCGGCAGCAACACCTACACCGGGGCGACAACGGTCAACGCGGGCACGTTGGCCATTACCGGGTCGGCTGCGCTTGCCGGCGGCGGCACGGTAAATCTCGTCGGAGGTACGCTGAACCTCGGAGGCGCGAGCATCACGAATCCTATTTCGTTCCAGGGTGGTAATCTGGCTGCTGGCACGGTCACCTTAAATTCGGGTAATTTTGATATTCAGACAGGCATGCAGAATTACAATGCCAGCTTTACCGGCTCGGCAGGGCTGATCAAGAGCACTGCCGGCACAGCCGTGCTCTCGGGATACAACACCTACACCGGAGCGACAACAATCAACGCGGGTACGCTGGCCATTACCCGGTGGGCTTCATTTTACGCCAACAACTTGGTGCCAGGCACCAGCGTGGTAAATATCAAGGCCGGCGGTACGCTGGACCTCGGAGGGGTTGGTACTGGCAATTACGCAGTCACCGGCAACTACCCCGCCATCTTTCCAATTTCGCTCCAGGGCGGCACACTGCAAAACGGCGTGGTTAATTATACAGGGGGCAATTTCGATATTCAAAGTGGCACGGAGACCTCGACGGCCGTACTGACCAACCACCTTTGGGCCCCGGCAGGGCTGATCAAGAGCACTGCCGGCACAGCCGTGCTCTCGGGTTACAACACCTACACGGGCACCACAATGGTGACAGGTGGCTTGATCCAGCTCAATGTTGCGGAAAACCCAGGAACAAGCGGGCCGTTGGGCAACCCGTCGACACTTGCCAATAGTATCATTCTGCAGGGGGGTGGGCTGCAATTCACGGCCAATAACACCTACGACTACACCACATCCGGCCGCTTGCAGTTGGCAGACGCCAGCGCAGGCACCATTGACACCAATGGGCAGGACGTGACCTTCGCGAATGCTCTGCGGGTGGGCACTGCGAAGACAGGCGGCCTAACCAAATCCGGCTTGGGCACGCTGACCCTCGCCGGCAACAACACCTACACCGGAGCGACAACGATCAACGCGGGCACCCTGCAACTCGACGGCTCGATTACTGGCAATCTCACGGTACAGGCTGGCGGGCGGTTGATTGGCAGCGGGACTATCGGAGGAGATCTCACCGTGGCAAGCGGGGGGGTTGCCGAATTCAGCGGCGGCATATTTGTGGTCAACGGAGGCATCACCAACAACGGCCTCGTCATTCTCAGCAACGGCGCCCGTATCTCGGGAACCAGTTCCTCGTTTGTGAATAATGGCACGCTGGACGTCATCACCGCTGGCACGTTCACCCCACCGCCCGGTTTCCAGAACAACGGGGTGGTTCTTGACTCGAGCGCAGTCCGCGTGGCCTCTGTTTCAAGGTCGGGCAACAACTTCACCGTCCGTATCGAATCCAACACGGGGCATACCTATCGACTCCAATATTCTCCGACATTGTCCGGCGGGTCGTTTGAGAACATCGGCTCGCCGCAAACGGGCACCACCGGAACAATTCTGGAGTTTACCCATTCGTCTTCGGCGGACTCTGGCTTTTACCGGGTGACCGTGAATCCATGATTTGAATCTGTCGGAAAAGATAGAGTTCTTCCACTACCTCGTCTCATCCCAATAACCCCAGGAGACTCGCGACTTTCCCACCATCAGACCCGCAGGTTCGTGCCGGTGAGGGGAGTGCGAAGTAGAAACTCACTTGGCCCGTCGAGGGGCGACCCACCGAAGTTCAGTCAAAGAAAGGTAAAATCTTTTTTACCGCAGCTTCTATCGTGTGATAACCCACACCATGAAGCCCAGAAAACCCCCTTGGCACGTCACAGAAGGAAAATATTTTTCCTCGGAACTTTGTGCGCCTTGGTGGCCTCATTAACGTGAAAGAAAAAAAATTTCTTCGTGCCACAACTCACTCAAATACATCTAAAGCCACTTTACTTTATGTAAAATGCTATACTGCAGTAACTTAAGATAAATATGGCCATTATAAAATAAATCATGAAGATTGTGTTATATGCAAATATTTCCCCTTGATTTTTAACAAAAGTGAATTATGTTGTATTAGGCAAAGGAGATTACACATATGAAAAAAACAAATCAAACCTGCTTAGTGTGTGACAAATCACATCAAGACCAACAGTTGGTCATCGTTCACTCTAAACCTTCATACGGAAACTTTATGAAAATAAACTCTATGAAAAAACAAATTGTAACAATCCTTGGCATCGTTGCACTCGCGGCGGCCAGCGCAAACGCGGCGGTCACAATCACGATTGCTAATCCGGTGTCCGACATCGGCAACCATAACCTCACCGCCTTGGCCAGTGCGGGCAACGCAGCCGGCGATTGGCAAGCTTTTAGCGCTTACGGTACTACAGTAAACGGCGTTATTAAAGGTACAGCATACAACAACGTGTTGGGTGTGATTCAGAAGTCTGGTGGAACTCTTCTTACACCCACGACGTATGCGGGGCAATTTGTGAACGGTTTTTCTAACGGGCCACAGAATTATAACTGGACCGACGCCGCAGCTACTGGATTTAGTACTGCCGGGGTTGGTTCTCAGTCCAGCGGAGTGTTCTGGCGCTCTGAATGGAATAATGGAACTCCTTTCAGTATAGGTTTGAATCTTGCAGCGAACACGGAATATACCATTAACCTCTTCGCGGGCGATCGATGGACAACCCCCACATTGACGGCCACCTTTGGTGCACAGACTGTTACCAAAGCGGCCCAAGTGCCAGAGTACGGGAATTACGTCATCAAAGCCACGACCGGCGCGGACGATGCGGGTCTTCTTACTCTTAGCTTTAATAATACCGGTGGAGTCACTGTCGATGCAATTGCCGTCTCGGCTATGATTCCCGAGCCATCTACTGGCGCCTTGCTAGGCTTTGGCTTAGGTGGGTTGGTGATGACTCGATTAATGCGTCGGAAGCAGAGCTAAAGAGACCGCGAGGTTTTTCCCCTCAAAACAATCGAAGCCTGCCTGGCACTTTCGAGATCACAAAATCGTAAAAGCTCTTAAGCATAGATTGCGACATATCTTGCCCAGCAATCAGTCCCGGCTTCACGGCCAAGGGGGTTTCACGCTGGTTGAGCTTCTGGTCGTGATCGCGATCATCGGACTCTTGGCAGCCTTAGCGTTTCCTGCGATTAGTAAGGCGCGAGCTTATGCAAACATGGCGGCGGCGACGGGCCAGATGCGTTCGATCGGCCGAGCATTCGCCTCCTATGCGGGCGATCACAACAACATGTATCCGGTGCCTTGGAACTATCCGCAATTTGATTCGACGCAGCTCGAGCATTGGGCTTCGGAGTTGACGCGCTCCGATTATGCTTATCTGGGACCGCCCACAATTTACGTCCACCAGGGCCTTGTAGCACCAGGGGTGCATTACAAGAATCCGGCCGGCCGCGAATGGAAACCACCGTATCTCACATACACCCCCACTTTGGCTATTTGTAAATGGAATGATAGCGAGAACAGGTATGACACACTAAAAGCCCGCTCGGTCCTTGCGGTTGCCCGACCATCGCAAACCTATATTTTATTTCAAGGCAAGCAACGACCAAGCCAAGACGGGTGGAGCACCCCGTGGCCGATTAATTGGGATGTCGATTTGAAAGCCGACATGAACGCGTCCTCGGCTGCCGCCCTTCAGTATGTGGATTTTCCCTACAACGGCACCGGGCTTTTCCTCAAAGCCGATGGCTCCATCGTCGCCATGAGGCAGGAGCAGCTCAAGGACATCAAGAGAGAAGATTGGTTGGGAAACTAAGAGACGCTGAGATCTCCGATGCGGGATGCAGAATTCCGGACGATCTGTTCCGGGGCGACGTGGATTCGCGAGGTCGAGCGTAGGACATTGCCGCTGCTGATCCGCCGCAGTAGGAGTTGGGCGGCCTGACGACCGATTTCCTCCGTCTGCAGGTCGAAGGTCGTCAAGGTCGGGGAGGTGAACCGCGATGCCTCGTAGTTGGCGCTTCCGATGACAGAAAGGTCGCCCGGGACCGACAGGCCCAGCTTCTTGGCGACTTCGATAGTTTGGAACGCGATGTCGTCAACAGAGCAAAAAACCGCTGTGGGGCGGTTTCGTTTTGAGAGCATGCCCTCCACTGCGGCGGCATCAAAATCCGCCGACTGTGAGCGCGGCGTGCTGACGACCTTGCCCCCGGCGGATTCCACTGCGGTCACGAAAGCGGCGTAACGTTCGTTGAGTGGCAAGTCGAACCGGGCATCGCCGATGCGTGTAAAACCAAGACGCCGATGCCCGAGAGAAAGGAGATATTCTGCGGCGGTCCGCCCGAGCGTCTCCTCGTCCACCCCAACAAAATCGAGTGGGATGTTGAGGCTCTGCTCGATATCCACTACCGAGACCATCGGGATATGGTGGCGCATCAGTTCGTGCAGGTAGGCATCTGATTCGCCCATCGGGTGCGGGCGGAAAACCACGCCATCCACTCGCCTCTCAATGAGTTGGTGGCTATGTGTGATGTCCTCTTTTGTTCCGGCCACGGAAATGATCAACGCCGCGTAATCGTGGCGCGCCAACTCGCCCTGGATACCTTGCAATATCCCGGTGTTGAAGCCCCGGTTGATGTAGTAGGGGAGCATGACCCCGACGGTCATCGATTTGCCGGTCAACATCCCGCGGGCGAGAAGATTTTTCCGGTAGCCCATCTTTGCTGCCGTCCCCTCGACGAGGGCTACTGTCTTGGGGGTGTGCCGATCGGTCTTCCCGTTGATGATCCGGCTAACTGTTTGGTAGGAAATGCCGCAGGCATCAGCAATCGAGCGGAGGCTTGGGCGTGACCGCGCAAGCGATTGGGGCTTTTTCATGTGACAAAATGTGACATAACCTAAAAGTAGCGACAATGGAATTATTCTACAGCCAGCTACCTTGCCGTGATCCTTTTTTCGTTTGTACCATTTTGGAGTTCGTCCAGCGGTGGCGATGTAGAATTCAAGGCTTAACCAGCTCGATCTCCTCCTTAGATATTGCACCATCATAGATATGAAAATTGCTGATCAATCCGTGAAATTGATTATCGAATGAATCGGTGATTTTCCAGTCGGGCGAAAGCTTTCCAGCTCGGAGCCAGTGAGTCCTGCTCGAAAGCGGGCCGTGCTGGATCACTTGCTGCCCGACTCCATCGGTCGGTTCGATATACCCAATCGTGCTTGCGAAGGCGGTCGAGGCCGCAAAGTTTATGCGCCATGCCGTCGTGTAGCGTTAGGGGGATATCTTCATCAAACCAGTAATAAAGTATAGTATACTATAATCACTCTATTAGCAAATCACGAAGTCTCTGTGGTTGCAAGGTTTATCATTTGTGGTGTGATTAATCACATGTCTGGAGTTGTTCAGGATAAGGTTATACGAGGGCGTTTAGGGATCGGGGTGTCCACGCGATCAGCCTTTCTCGTGTGCCATGCCCACCTCGACCCTGTGTGGTTATGGGAGTGGGAAGAGGGACTGGGGGCGGCACTGGCGACCTTCCGATCTGCGGCAGATCTCTGCGAGCGCTCCGAGGGGTTCGTCTTCAACCAGAACGAAGCGCTCCTCTACGAATGGGTAGAGGAGTATGAACCGGCTTTGTTTGACCGCATCCGGAAGCTGGTGAAGGCGGGGCGCTGGCAAATCATGGGCGGCTGGTATTTGCAACCGGATTGCAACCTGCCGTCCGGAGAGTCGATGTGCCGGCAGATTGAGCGCGGGCAGGCGTATTTTCAGGAAAAGTTCGGCGTGCGCCCGACGACAGCAATCAATTTTGACTCGTTTGGGCATAGTCGAGGGCTGGTTCAGATTCTCACCAAACACGGCTACGACTCCTATCTGATCTGTCGTCCCGACAACACCTTTTGTCCCCTCCCGAAAAACGTCTTCGAGTGGGAAGGATTCGACGGGTCGCGGGTGGTGGTGCGACGCATCCCAGAGCTTTACAATTCGCCGCTTGGCAAGGCGAAGGAATACATCGAGAAGCGGCTGGCTGGGAGCGGTGACGAGATCGAGTGCGTCCTCTGGGGGGTCGGCAACCATGGCGGGGGGCCGTCGAGGAAAGACCTGGCCGACCTCGGGGCGACGGAGGGAACCTTGGGCGCCTGGTCGTGGCAGCATACCACGCCGGAAGACTATTTTGCCGTCCTGGCCGGGCAGAAGGCGCCTCTGGCGGTGGTCACCCACGACTTGAACCGCTGGGCGGTTGGTTGCTACACCTCGCAAGTGCGGATCAAGCAGGGGCACCGCGCGCTTGAAAACGAGTTGTTCAGGGCCGAGAAAATGGCGGCTGCGGCTGCTGTCAACGGGTTCGTTGACTATCCGGCGAACGCCTTGCGGGACGCGGAGCGGGACCTGTTGATCTCCGAGTTCCACGACATCCTGCCGGGATCCTCCATCCAGGCGGCGGAGGAAGCGGCTCTGCGGCTTTTGGGTCATGGGCGGGAGATCGTGGCACGGGTGGCGGCACGGTCGTTTTTTTCCCTGCTTTCCGGCCAACCATTGGCCAATGAGGGAACATACCCGGTGTTCGTCTTCAACCCGCACCCCTATGAATGGGAGGCTGAAATCGATGTCGAGTTCCAGATGGAAAATCAGAATTGGAACGGGACATTCTTCGATGTGGCCATCACCGACATGCGCACCGGAACCCCCGTCCCCTCGCAGGTCGAAAAGGAGGCAAGCAACATGCCGTTGGACTGGCGCAAGCATGTCGTGTTCCGCGGATGCCTTGCCGCCTCGGCGATCAGCCGGTTTGACCTGCGGCTGCGAGAATTGCCCAAGAAACCCGCCCCGGCTTTTTCCGGTGACGACAATATTTTTAAGGTCGCAACTGGCACGCTCGAGGTCGCGATTTGCAGGCGGAGCGGGCGAATGCTTTCCCTTAAGGATCATGGCCGCGAATACCTCGGGCCGGAGGGATGCGGGCTGGAAGTCGTGCGGGACGTGGCGGATTCCTGGGTCGGCAAGCTCACAACCCTCGGCACAGTCGAGGGCAGGTTTGCCGCATTGGCCGAGGCCGAAGCAGGAAGCTTTGCCGGAGTGGTGGGACCCGATGGCACGGGAAAACTGGGCGCCGTTCGGGTGGTTGAGGATGGTCCGGTGCGCACGGTCGTCGAGGCACTCTGCGGGTGGCAGAACTCACGGGCACAGATTCTGTATTCGATTCCGAAAACCGGATCTGCCGTCGGCGTCGAAATCCGGATGCTTTGGAATGAAAAGGATCGGGCGGCCAAATGGTCCACGAACTTGCGAACGCCCGTCATCGACTTTCGAGGGCAGACGCTCTTCGGCGTGCATGATCTGCCGACGGATGGAGACGAATGTGCGTTTCAGCAGTGGTGCGGCGGGTTCGGTGGAGACCGCCACGGAGTTCTTCTCATCAATAACGGAACCTATGGTGGGGATTGTCTGGGCAACTCGATCCGCCTGACCCTCCAGAGATCGCCTGCCTACAGTGCTCATGCTTGGGAAGATTTGCGCTACATCCCGACCGACCGCTTTGTCCCTCGCATGGACCAAGGTGAGCGGATCTTCCAGTTTTGGATGATTCCCGGTGATCGGGAAAGCCTACTTTTGTCAGCAGACCGATTGGCGCTCGAGCGCAACCAGCTTCCGTATTCTCTGCAGGCGTTCCCGTCCGGCAACGGTGTTCTCCCTCTCCCTTCTTTGGTATTGGATAACTCGAAGGTGCTTCTTAGCTCCCTGCGACGCGACCCCGCCGACAAAGGCTGGATCTTCCGGCTCTTCAATCCCACGGGACAAACCCAGTCGGCAGTCGTCTCTTGCCTCAACCACAAGGTTGGCAGCTTTGCTCTCGCCCCTTATGCATTTGAGAATGGGAGCCTTTGCGATGAGGCTCAGAAAGCCATACTTTAAAATTCGGCAAAGAGGCTATTCGATCGCCCTTAACCACGCTCAATAGGCCGTCAGTGCTATGCTCAACGCCATGAGCCACCAGTGTCATCCATGGTTAATTCGCTGTCAGACCATGTTCAATGGCGAAACAACACCACAGTCAATCCATGTCAAACCACGGTCAATCCACAAACAACGCTAAACAATCCATAAACTTAAAAAAACAACGCGAAACAACGCCATAACTTAACCAGAACGGGGTTTTAAGGGGTGTGAAAGCGGGGTTTGGGGCAAAAGAGGGCATTCCAGGCCGAGAACTTGACCGAGAAAATACCGAGAATCTACCGGGAGCCTGACCGGGAATATGACCGAGAACTAAAATTAAATACCCCGAAAATACCCTTAAAATAGGCTGAAATTACCCCGAAAAGGGGTCGAAAATAGCCCGAAATTCGAATTAATTCTAAAGCTTAAGCATCGCTGCGGCTGCAGTAGCACGTTTGGCCACTTCTTTGGGAGCGGAAAAGGCTTCCTGGGGCCAAACTTCACCGCGTTGCTCGAGTTCGCGTTTAATTTCCTGAAGGGGGGCTTCTAGGTTGTATCGTTTGACCACTTCGGCCAAGAACTGGCGAAAGTCTTCCTCCCATACGATACCCTTTTCGCCTCTAGCCATGGCTTGGCCAATCAGTTCCAATGCCTTAACTCGGCGACCAGTGACCCTTTTGGGCGCCGCCTCGTTTTCGTCCTGGCTAACCATCTTCCAGAGGTCGTATGTCTCGGAATCAAACTTCCTGCCTAGCGTTGAAAAGGGGGTCTTTTTCGTCCAAGAGGCGGGATCGATCCCAGTAAGGAGGTAGATGGCTCTGGCAGCTCTTGAGGTGATCGGGCGCTGACCAAGCTCGATATTTCTGAGGAGAGGGGTGGAAATGCCGATCCTTTGGGCGAACTGCTCCTGAGTGAACCCCGTGATTTGGCGGACGTTATGGAGGGGGTGGATTTTGGCCGGAAGCCGAGTGGGACGGCAGGTTTTGCTACTCATCTCTTGACATAATGCATGCATCTATTATAATGTCAATATGCTTACGGGAAGAAACTCAAAGTGATGAGAATAAGCATTCCTGAATTTCTAAAAAGGGTTCGGTAATGGAGGACGTTGAAAAACCGATGACCCTAACGGTCTTTGCTGGAAATCTTGGGATCGGGATCTTTAAGGCGAAGCAAATAGCGAGGAAGCCGGGTTTTCCTTTGTTGGATGGACTGGTCTTTATGTCTGACTATCAGATTTGGCGCCGGAAATTCCTGCATCTCGATAAACCTCAAGGTCGGACACCTCGTGCCGTTGATATATCCGATGAACCAGTTCGTCCGAGTGGTTCACGAGCCTCATTGCGAAGTTCAAGGGAACCCCTTCGAGAAGCATTCGCGAAACCTTGGTAACTCGAAGACAGTGAAAGGAAAGATGCTTGAGACCAAGTTTCCGATGGAGAAAATCCCGGCCAAACTCCTTGCTGGCCATCTTCGGAATCTCACACGTGACTTTCTTGTTTCGGAGTGATTCCAATAAAAGGCGAAGAGTCGTGGGCATGGGAATGGTAAATGATTTTCCCTCACCGCCCTTGGGAGCGGGGAAAGTGATGCGGCCCCTCAAAAAATCGATGCATTTGAGAGGAATGGAGGTTTCCCTGAGTCTGCATCCCGTCGCCAGTGCGATCTCAAAGGCGATCGTCATCCAGGCGGGTTGCTCAGGAAGGGCTTGGCGTATGATTTCAATCTCCTCATTCGTCATGGCGGGTTTCACTTTGGGTGGAGTCTTGGCCAGTTTGACGCCCTCCAGCGGGTTGTACTGGATCAATCGTCGGCGAACGGCATGACGCATCACTCGGATAAAAACTCGCATCTCGTAGATGGCCGTGTTCCGGGAGGCTTTCTTACCCGAACGGCGTGGCGTCGAGGTACGCCAGGAGATGTATTCGGCCAGGAGATCGGGATGAACATGAGTAGGAGAGTGGATCTTCTTTTGGAGGAGAAAAACTTCGACCCTACGCCAACGGTCGATAGTGGCCTGACGACTGAGTGGGTTGATAATTTCCAGAGCAAAAGTTTTTTCGACCCAATTCCAGCCGTCCGATTTTTGGGCCTGTTCAGCAACTACCACTTCGCCGACTTCGGCCTCTGCTTTGAGGGATTTGGCTTTGCTGGTTTCGAGTGCGGAATCGGTCCGAAAGCCGGTACTGCGGAATCTTTTGACCCCTTTTTTGTCCGTAAATTTAAGCCACCAGAACGGACTTCGAGGTCTTTGATGCAGGGATGCCACGGGTTTTAAAAGTAGTGCTACCAGTGCTACTTTTCAACCACCTTAAAAAGTGGTCCTCTCTGTAGGATTTTCGAAAAAGTGCCAAAAAGTGCCATTTTTCACTGTGTAAAAATGACGAGGGTTCGATTCCCTCCAGCCGCACCAAATATCTACAAGTTAGCAACTTGCAGAAGAAAAATCCGGGGAATTCATTCGATTTACAACACTTTTTTACAACAAAGTCCCCCAAAAAGTTTCGATTTTTGAGTTCGATTCCCGACAGATGATCAGCGGGTGGTTTTAGCTCTCGTTGAGTTCTCGATCCAAAGGAACAAAAC
This sequence comes from Minisyncoccota bacterium, assembly GCA_030054195.1. Taxonomy (GTDB): domain Bacteria; phylum Verrucomicrobiota; class Verrucomicrobiia; order Methylacidiphilales; family Verrucolacustridaceae; genus Verrucolacustris; species Verrucolacustris abundans. Next base: position 115,995 of record JASGCJ010000001.1, on the reverse strand, counting down.
CGGCAATAGGACTAGAGTTAAAAATGTTGATGTAATAATTCCTCCAATCACGACAGTCGCTAGAGGACGCTGAACCTCAGCCCCCGCCCCTGTTGAAATTGCCATCGGAATAAAACCCGCAGCGGCCACGGACGCAGTCATGATTTTTGGCTGAAGCCGAGTGAAAGTTCCCTCCCGGACAGCCTGTTCTAATGGAACCCCCTGCCGACGAAGTTGCTGTATATAGGTGATCAACATCACCCCGTTAAGGACAGCGATTCCCGAAAGGGCTAAAAATCCTACTACAGCGGAGATCGTCAGAGGCATTCCCCTAAGGGCCAAAGCCAAAACTCCCCCAGTCACCGCTGTGGGAACGCAGAGCAGCACCAACAGAGCATGGCGCAAGCTTTTGAGAGCTGCAAAAAGAAGCATGAGGATGAGAATTAAAGTCATCGGGACCACAACTCGCAGGCGCTGAGTTGCTTCTTGGTAGTGTTTAAATTGACCACCCATCTCGACTCTATATCCCTTCGGGAGGTCAATTTTGGAGAGTTTCGTCTGCGCCGTGCTAATCCAATCGCTGGCACTTCCTCCCTTAAGACTGACCATGAGTGCAACTCGCCTCTGTCCGGTCTCCCGCGAAATCGCGTTCACTTGATCACTTACTTTAAAAGTTGCGATTTTTTCGAGGGGGACAGTCCCGCCGTCTTCCGTGGGAACCGGTAGGCGGCGGATCTGAGTCAGGTCATTCCGAATATGTTCAGGCAGACGGACCACCACGGGAATTCGTTGATTGCCCCGAATCACTGTGCCGACATCGCTTCCAGCCAGGGCAGTGGCGATCACATCATTAATTTCCCGAGCATGCACGTCATAGGCCAACAAGGCCTGCCGGTCCGGCTTAATTTCCAAGACGGGAGCCTTTCCCAAGGTGTCGAACTCGACTTCCGCCGTGCCGGGGATCTTTTCTAAAAACTCTCTAATTTCGTTGCCAATTCTCTCCAACTCAGAGAAGTCGTCTCCAAAAATCTTTACGGCTATGTCGGCCCGAGTTCCCTCAAGGATCTCGTTAAAACGCATCTCAATCGGTTGGGAAAAAATGTAGGACTGTCCCGGAATCGTTTTTTGCAGAAGTTCGGATATGCGCTGGGTTAGGTCGTTCTGGTTGTTGTGGCCCTTCCATTTGGAGCGAGGCTTAAGGATCAAGAAAGAATCAGCGATATTGACCCCCATAGGATCTGTGGCTGCCTCGTCGGTCCCAATTTTGGAGTAAATCTGGGCGACCTCCGGGATGTTTTCGAGAATCACTTTTTCAGACTTCTGCTGCATGGTTAAGGCCTGATCCAGAGAAACTCCAGCAGCCCGGATCATATGTGCGGTGATGGCGCCCTCATCAAGCCGAGGCAGAAACTCTTTATCCATCCACACTAGGATCCCCATGGAAAAAAGAAACACTCCCGCTGTCCATCCTACAAACATCCGGCGCTTTTTCATGGCCTGCTCGTACAAACGTCGATGAGCATTCTGGATCGAGCGGAGCCAATGGGGATCGTGGTCGTGGGAAAAATCTTTTAGCGCGAAACGACAAAGTGCCGGCATTCCTAGTAAGCCAACTAAAAGGGAGCCTAATAAGGCGAGCATCACCGTCAGGGCCATTGGATGGAACATTTTCCCTTCGATGCCGCCTAAGGCGAGAATCGGTACATAAACAATCGTTACAATCATGACTCCAAAGCACATGGGGGAAGCCACCTCCTGGGCGGCGCTAAGAATCACCTGGTTCTTCTCTGTTTCGGCCAAGGGATGCCCCTTCTTTTTCTGATTTTCGCGAAGACGGCGAACAATATTCTCCACCATCACCACAGATGCATCCACGATCAGTCCAAAATCAACCGCGCCTAGGCTCATTAGGTTGCCTGAAATGCGACTCGGAACCATTCCTGTCACGGCCAGAAGGAAGGAAAGGGGGATCGACAGGGAAACAATCAGAGCAGCTCGTAAATTTCCCAATAGAAGGAGTAGAACTACAACAACAATGACAGCGCCTTCGGTGAGATTATTGCGGACTGTAGCAATCGTGCGGTCCACCAAATCAGCGCGGCTAGATAGTATGCGAATTTCCACGCCAGGCGGTAGGGAGGTGGAGATTTCCAGGATTTGGGCCTCGACGTTTCGAGCAACGACCCTGGGATTCTCGCCAGCAAGCATCATGACGGTTCCAAGGAGGGCCTCCCGGCCGTTCCATGTTGCAGCCCCAACGCGGACAGATGAACCCGTCTGCACCTCTGCCACTTCGGATAGCCGTAAGGCAGTGGCTCCTGGTCCTGTCTTCACTGCAAGAGTGGCAACCTCTTCAGGCTGGTTTACCCGAGTGTTGGCACGGACATTAACCTGCTCACCGCCCAAAGAGAGAATCCCTCCGCCTGCATTTTCCGTGTTTTCGGCTACCACGTCACGGATTTCTCGAAAAGAAAGGCCTGCTCCAGCTAGCTTTTCTGGTGAAGCTAGGACAAGCAATTGCCTTTCTTTTCCGCCTATCGTGTTGATTTCTGCAACCCCCGGAACGGAGCGGAGCCTCGGCTTGATCAAAAGATCGTGGATGCGCTTTAGTTCCATGAGCTGTTCCGATCGGTCGTTGGGTATATCCGGGCTCTGGGCACCTGCTTTAAAGTCGACAGTATAAAAAATAATTTCTCCAAGTCCCGTTACCATTGGGGCCAAGCGCGGAGCCACATCGGATGGCAGGGAGGGTGTGGCAGCTTGGATCTTTTCCGAAATCATTTGTCTGGCTCGGAATAAATCGGTGCCATCCCGAAAAATTAAGGTGATCTGGGAAAGACCAAACTTTGAGAGTGAGCGAATCTCCTCCATGCCAGGAACTCCGGCTAATTCAGTCTCGAGGGGGAAGGTTACTTGTTTTTCTACTTCCTCCGGCGCCAATCCCTTTACCAGGGTGTTGACCTGAACCTGAACAGGGGAAATATCTGGCACGGCATCAACGGGCAGTCGGGTAAAGGAGTAGAGACCTACGAGAACTGTAGCCACTAATACCAGAATCACGCCGCGGGCGTGATCCACGCAGAAAGATAAAAGGGATTTCATTTAGTGGCAGTGGCCTCCACCACCTTCTTTTTTCCTCTCAAGCAAATAGAGAGCATCCACGGACCGAATCGCAACCTCATCAGCTTCCTGAAGGCCTTCCAAAATCTCGGTCCAACCTCGATCCTGAGCACCAATTTTAACTATTCTTCGCAACCAGTAATTTTCCTGATGCAAATAAACCACCGGACCCGTAGCTGTGGTTAGGACAGCATCGTTGGGGACTGCTAGTGCCATGCGGGGCTGACCATTGAGAGTGACAGAACCTGTGACAATGTCCCCCACCTGAAGGGAAAGCGCTGGATCCTTAATTTCCCAAAGAAGTTCTCGTTGGCCGGCTCGCCATCCGGACTCCTCATCCTCTTTTCTGAGAAGGGATCCTGTGAATTGATCTGTGGATGGGGGAGGTCGGTAAAACTGTGCTTCGACATTATTTGCGACTGATTCAGCTGCCTCTGCAGCTAATAGGCAACTGGCGTAAGCAGAACCTTGTCTTTCTCGACCATGTCGCAGGCTTGCCTCTCCGGCGCCACGATAAATCTGCCCAGAAAAAGAAGCTGTTTGCACGAACTCGTGTTTTACAACTGGATTTGATTCCGGGGCCAGGGCAAGTGTTTCTTCAGGCGTTAGGGTGAGAGATTCTTCCTTGCCATCACAATGATCTTCTTTGTCTGCTTCGTGCTCATGGGGATCAACCGGAGTTTCAGCTTTGGCTTCGGTCACTTCTTTCGCAGAAGTATTCGAATCTAGTTTTTCCTTTTCCTGATTCTGGGACGAGGGGCTGCAGGAAGCCATGAGCAAAGCGAATCCAGGCACGAAGCATCGATAAAATAGGATAGATCTCCAATTCGTCATGGATTTGTCCCCGCTGTGCTTACGCTCTGAGCTTGCCGTGTGGGCAAGCATCCGCCCGCAGTTAGAAGATCGAGGTCCAGCCAACTTTGCCAAGCTTCCAACAGGCTCTGGTTTCGAGTCCGAAGAGCAGCAAGAAATTGGCGCTGCATTTCAAGAAGAAGTTGGATTCCCACTGCCCCGGTACGGTACTGACGATCCGCCAAGCCTGCAGATTGGGACAACATATTGATGTCCCGTGCTGGCGTGGCCTGTAGATGTTCAAGAGCCAAGGTATAGGCTCGAATTCTTTGGTAAATTACCATGCGAACCTGACGGGCGGCATCCTGCTTAAGCCAGTAGGCTTTTTCTTGGCGAGCTTTGGCTGTGTCGATTCCTCCCTGGTTCCAGTTCCAAAGAGGTAAAGACATCGCCAAGACCATGCCCATATTGAGGGCATCCTCACCTGCAGTTTCTTGGCTAAAGTACGGCCCCACCTTGAAATCCGGAGCCATTTCCAACTCAGAGGCGTTCACTGCCTTGGCGGCACGCTCCAGCTCCAGATGACGGATTCGGAGCTGTAGGTTGTTTTCCTCCCCAGATCGGAGCATATTGGGTATGTCTCCCACCGGAAAAGCAGGAGTTCCTACACCCTGATCAAGCCGGATTTCCTCTTTGTCGGGGCGCCCTAAGAGACTGTTCAGTTGTATTCTGATTTCTTCCTGCTTTTGTTTCAGTTCCCGAGCGGTGAAGTGTAAATCGGTCAGACTTCCTTGGATGGCCCGGAATTCCAGGAGTTTGGTGGGGCCGGCGATGGGGCGTGCCTCCAGTAGCTGCAGGAGAGCTTGGCTGCGCTCGCTCAATTCGGCGGTGGCATTAGCATTCTCCCGAACCAAAATCCACTGAATGCCCAGACTGCGAACTTGTCCGGCGAGGGCTTGACGGAACTGTTGCACGCCCAACTCAGCCAACCGGATGTTCTGGTTAGCGATTGCCTTTCGTAGCGATCCTTTGCCAGGAAATTCAAAAGTCTGGACAATCGCAAGGCCTCGGCTGACGCCTTCACCGGTAAGGAGTTCCTGCGCATCCGAGACTCTTCGATAGGCGTAATTCCCTTCGAACTCAGGATTTTTCCACATTCCTGCTTGTCGACGTTCCCCGCGGGCCACACCCAGCTCAGCCTCGTAAGAGCGAAGTTCCAGATTGTTGTTAAGTGCTTCCGTTACCAATTCCTCGATTGGCAGTGGGTAGGAGGCGGGTGCAGAGATCTCTGGGGTAGCCGAGGCCCGCATCTGAAACAGGACCACGAGGCAAATAAGCCTCGTTGGATTGGAAAATATCCAGTCCAAATCTAACAAACTGACTGTCCTGAAAAAAATCTTCATTGCCTAGAACCTGATTGGGTTCCGGTTTTTATGCCGGAAGGGTTGACGATCATCGAAATTCCGGTGACAACCGGAATGAACTACCCAGCTAAGCTACGGAGTAGCTTAGGATTCTTAACTCAGGCGGGGAGGTTGGAGGTCAGGAGAAAAAACAATTTTTGGCCAGAATTTCTCTTTCCAAGCAAGAGCTTCGTCCGATCGGAAGGAACCGGAAAAAGGCACGTGAGTTTGAGTCAGGATCACGGAGGCCGAAAAACAGCTGCAGTCTAGATGTTTGGTGGGAAAATCTTGTTTTTGAGGCTTCTCGTGACTCGAGGCATCCGCGTGATGATGGGAACAATCAATTAAACCATGGCTTTCAGCCATGGTTGTAAATGTAAAACCAATCAGAGCCAATCCAAGGCAGAGATGAGAAAACATCTTCACAAATAATATCCTAGTCTTGAATGGAGGCGGATCAAGGTCATTTCCAGAGAATCAAACTCCATAAAAACTGCTATGATTTTGCAGTTCAAATAAAAAAAGTTACAACATCATTGCAACCAGCCTTTTTAAAAAGAGCGTGAATCGAGAAAAAAAGGCCTGTAAATCAGTGGTTTGCAATGCTTACTCTACGAGGGTTCGATTCCCTCCAGCCGCACCACTTTTTGATAAGAAAAACAACTTACCGTGGGTTTGATTGGCCCCCTTTGACCTGCCCCTTCCCATTCTTAAATGTCATTCTATGATGGGGAAAAATTTGCGCTTTGCGCCGGAATTGGCCCCCTAATATCTACCCCGACCTTTGCGGGATCCCCTCCGGGTTGGATTACTTGGGTGCTGACGCACCCGCGCAATCTGGCAAGTCGCTCCACGACGAGTGGTATTGACGCTTACGCGGCGGAATTCGATTCTAGGTGAAAGGCGAGAGGGGGGACAGGTGGCCCTCCGTCGCTCCTAACCCGCTTCGCGGAGGAGCTTTGGAGGGTTTAAGGTGGAAGGCGGTAAGTTGAAGGGGTTGTGGTAAGGTCAGCAGATGATTCTGCCTAAATTTACGGGGTCCCGAGAAGAACAGGCACGTTGTTTAGCGAAGGCGATGGTGGGGATGTATTACGAGGAAATGGAAGAGGCGAGGGAGTCGGGCTACGTGGGAGGCAGGACGGCGGGATTGGAGGCGTTGGAGAGGTTTCGAGTTCAGGGATATGCCGGCACTAGAAATAATCTGAAGGGAAATGTTTCCCGTCTGTCGTTTTATATCCGGCATGGGGTCTTGGGGATCCGGGAGGTGGCGGAGAGTGTGCAGAAACGGCTCGGGAAAAGCTACGACGCGATCAAGTTCTGGCAGGAGTTGGGGTGGCGCCAGTTTTGGCGGCACTTATACGGTTTGTGGGGAGACGGGATTTATGAGGATCGCGAGGCGCCTAAGGTTCCCCTGGGGAATGGAGCGGAGGAGGAGTTGCCAGCCGAGATTGTGGAGGGGCGAACGGGATTGGTTTGCATGGATGAGACGGTGCGGGAGCTGGTGGAGACGGGTTATATCCATAATCACGCGCGGATGTGGTTTGCCTCGTTTGTGGTGCATTTCCGAAAGTTGGGTTGGAAGGCGGGGGAGCGGTTCTTTTATCGCCATCTGCTGGATGGGGATCCGGCGAGCAATGCGTTGTCGTGGCAGTGGGTGGCCTCGACCTTCAGTCACCGGGCCTATCTGTTCAACCGCGAGAATATCCAGGAGAACGGGGGGAAGGAGTGGTGTGAGCGGTGCACAGCGAAGTGTCCGTTTGACGCGACCTATCCGGAGCTGGAGCGGAGGCTATTCTCAAAATGAAGACGGGGGTGTGGCTGCACGGGGATTCGTTGTCGAAACGGGATCCGGCTTTGCGAAATTATCCGGAGGCACGGAGTGTGTTTGTTTTTGATCGGCCGTTTCTGGAAAAGGCGGGGCTGAGCTTTAAGCGGATCTTCTTTCTGTATGAGTGCGCGGTGGAGGCGGCGGAGGAGATGCGGGTGGGCGAGACGGTGGAGGAGGTGGTGGATTGGATGAAGGAACAGGGGGTGGAGAAGTTGGCAGTGACGGAGTCGCCTTCGCCGAGATGGCGGGAGATGGTGGAAAGGTTGAGGCAGAAGGTAGAGGTGAAGGTTGTGCCGGCGGAGGGGATGGTGACCGTGCCGGAGGGATATCCGGTGAAGCGGTTCACGCCGTTTTGGAAGGATTTGGGGAGGGAGTGGAGTTAAGGGGCCCTCCGTCGCTCTGAACCTCGCCGACTCGGGCGGAGCTATGGAGGGTTTAAAGTGGAAAGTTTGATTTTGCTGGCTGAGATCGTAGAGTTAAAGGAGTGGATTTTCTGGTTAGCCGATTGCGCGAGTTGCCTGGATATGTTCCTGGATTGCGTGACTTGATTGAAAATCTGCCCTTTCTCATCCTGTTTCTCTGGATCGGCTTTCTTTTCTTTATCCTCGTTTACTTTCGGGGCGGGATCAAAGATCTGGAGGAAAAAATGGGGAAGGGGTCGATCACACACCTCCAAATATTCTTGTGGGTGGCGGCGGCCATTTCCTTTGTCTCGATGGTGAGTTTGGCGTTCTACCTGATTTTGCGCACCCAGTAGCCCCGGGCGATGGCGAAGCATTTCTTGGATGGTTTTGTGGGGGCGTTGTGTGCGGACGCTTTGGCCATGCCTGTCCACTGGTATTATGATCGTGCGGCTCTGATGCGGGATTACGGGAAAGTGGAGCGGTATCTGGCACCCAAAAATCCGCATGCCGACAGCATTCTATGGCGCTCGAAATACACTCCGCTGAATGAGAAGGGGGAAATTCTTCACGATCAGGCTCAGTATTGGGGGCAGCGTGGAGTTCATTACCATCAGTTTTTAAAAGCGGGGGAGAATACTCTTAATCTGCAGTTGGCGCGGGAACTGTACGGTTGGATCCGGTCCCGTGGTGGGTATTCGTCTGAAGGCTGGTTGCAGCATTATGCGGATTTCATGCTGAAGCCAAGTCAGCATCGGGACACGTATGTGGAGGAGTCTCACCGTGGATTCTTTACGAGGTACGCGCAAGGGAAGCCGCTGGCGAAGTGTGGCATCCGGGATGAGCATATTGGGGGGTTGGCGCATGTGCCTGCGCTGATGGCAGCGTGTAGTGATCTTCCGTTGGGGAGGTTGCGGGCAGTGGTGAAGGAGCATGTGGGGAGTACGCATGCGCATCCGAATGTTCTACGGGCGGCGGATACGTTCGTGCGTGTGTGTTGGACGATCCGGGAGGGGGTGAGTGTGCGGGAGGCGATCACAAAGGAGGCGGGGGATTGGATTTCGGGGAAGAAGGCGGAGGGATGGGCTAAGCAGCCGGATGAGCATGTGGTGGGGGAGAGATTTAGTACGGCGTGTTATATCGCGGAAGCGATGCCTGCGTCCCTTTATCTGGCCTGGAAGTATGAGAATGACTTTGTCGGGGGAATCGTTGCGAACGCAAATGTGGGCGGGGATAGTTGTCATCGTGGGGTCGTAGTCGGGGGGATTTTGGGTTTGGCCTGTGGGGTTCCGAAGGCTTGGTCGGATGGTTTGCTGGTGCCACCTCCTGATTTGGAAAAGGTTTCTGCTTAATCGTCCCTGCGGTACTCGACTTGGCCTAGGTCTTGCCAATGAAAGACGATTCGATCCGAGGATAAAATCTCGAGGTGACCCGGAATGAAGCGGGGCTGAAGGAATCCTTGGCCAGCAATCTGTCCTTCGCCGGTGCAGGTGGTGGGGTCAACACGCCAAGTGATCTCGCCGGCGGGGACGTTTTCATCGCCTGTGATTTTAGTGGCGATCCACTTTCCGTTGATGAGATCGATCCGGATTACCTCTTCAAAGTGACCCCGGTAATTCCCGATCCACTCTCCGACGAGTTGGGATTGTGAGGAGGGATCTGATTTCATGGTGGCAGAAAAATAGACTTAGGAGTCTAGTCCCGCAAACGTTGCGAAAGTGGGGTAATATTTTATGCGAAGAGTTTGAAATGAGGCTGGTCGGGCAGGCACGGGTAGTTCCAAGATGAGGAGTGGAAGTTGAAGCCCCCATTCCTTTTGCGAAACGAAAGTCCCTAAAGCTTCCGCTCTTCTCGGCCAAGGTGCAGGCGGGGTTTCCGTCGCCGGCGGATGACCATATGGAGAGGTCGCTCGATCTGAATGAGGAGCTGATCCGTAATCCGGCCTCGACGTTTTTCGTGCGGGTGAAAGGGGATTCGATGCGGGATGCGGGGATTCATACGGGGGACATTCTAGTGGTGGATCGGTCGCTGACGCCGACCGACCGGAAGATTGTGGTGGCGATGATCGATGGGGAGTTCACCGTGAAGAGATTTCGCACGACGGACGGGAAGGTTTTTCTGGAAGCGGCGAATGAGAAGTTTCCAAGGATCGAGGTTTCGGGGGATCAGGAGTTGGTGGTGTGGGGCGTGGTGGCGTTTGTGATTCACCAGGCGAGGTAACGCGTATGAGTAGGTTGGCGTTGGTGGATTGTAATAATTTCTTCTGCTCGTGTGAGCGGGTGTTTGATCCGTCGCTGATCGGGGTGCCGGTGGTCGTTCTGTCGAACAACGACGGGTGTATTATTTCGCGAAGTGAAGAGGCGAAGGTGATTGGAATTCCGATGGGGGCACCGTTGCATGAGCAGAAGGAGGTGATTCGAAAACACGGGGTGAGGGTGTTTAGTTCCAATTACACGTTGTATGGGGATATGTCGGCCCGGGTGATGTCGATTCTGAGAGACGAGGTGGGAGTGATGGAGGTGTACTCGATCGACGAAGCATTTTTGGAGTTGGGAGAGGGATTTGGGGCGGAGGAGGCGAGGAGGTTGAGGGCGAAGGTGTTGCGGTGGACGGGGATTCCGGTGTGTATCGGGATTGGGGAGACGAAGATGTTGGCCAAGCTGGCGAATCGTCACGCTAAGAAGAACCGGGAAAAGACCGGGGGCGTGTTTGAGATGAAGGAGGAAGCCGAGGAGTTGATGGCCGGGGTGGCGTGTGACGGGTTGTGGGGTGTGGGGAAGAATCTGGCTCGGCGGTTGGCGGGGTTGGGGATCACGACGGCGTTGGAGTTTAAGAAAGCGGATCCGGTGAAGATCAGAAAGAGTTTGGGAGTGGTGGGGGAGCGGATGTTGAGGGAGATGAACGGGACGAGGTGTCTCGAGCTGGAGGAGATGCCGCCGGATCGGAAGGGAGTGATGGCGAGTCGATCGTTTGGGGCTCCGGTCGAAGCGTTGGAAGATTTGGAGGAGGCATTGGCGAATCATGTGGCGCGGGCGAGCGAGAAGGTGAGGAGGTTCAATCTGTGGGCGATGCGGGTGGATGTGTTTTTGCAGACCAACTATTTTCGGAAGGGGGAGCCGCAGTACTGTCCGGGAGCGGGAGTGAATCTGGATCAGCCGACGAATGGGACGGGCGAGTTGATGGGGATTGCGGGGAAGCTGCTGACGAGGATTTATCGTTCGGGGTACAAGTACAAGAAAGTGGGGGTGATGTTAGGAGGATTGGTCGGGTCGGGTGCGTATCAACCAGTGTTGGCATTTGAGGGAGTAAGGGAGGAGCCGAGAGTGGACATTGATAAGATCGTGGATGGGATCAATCGGAGGCTTGGGGACAGGAAGAACCCGGTGATTACGCGGGGGAGTATGGGGAACCGGAGGCTGGGGGGTGCCTGGAGGATGCGAAGTGGTCGAAAATCTCCCAGTTACACCACTTCGTGGAGAGAGTTGGCGGTGGTGAGGGGGTAGCGGGAAGGGGTTAAGGGGGCCCTCCGTCGTCCCGCGGTTGCGGGACTATGGAGGGTTTAGAGGTTTAGGTTGAGAGTAGGCGGATGGGATTTAGGTTTAGACGATGAGCGACGGAGGGCACGACTTTGCGGGGATGTATGCGGAGGGGATTCCCCCTTGGCAGATCGATCGGCCGCAACCGGAAGTGATCCAGCTGCTCGAAAATTGGAAATTTGAATCGCCTGTACTCGATCTGGGTTGTGGCACGGGAGATAATACGATCGAGCTAGCTCGGCGCGGGTTAGTGGTGAAGGGGCTGGATGCGGTGCCTGAGGCGTTGGAACGGGCCCGCAAAAAAACGGAGCAGGCAGGGCTGAAACAGTCGCCAGAATTTGTTTTGGCCGACGCCCTGCGCTTGGTGGAGAGCGGGCTGAAGGTGAGGACAGTGCTCGACTGCGCGTTGTTTCACACTTTTTCGGATGAGGAGAGGAAGGAATATATTCGGGGATTGGAGGCGGTGCTGAGCCCCGGGGGGAGGTTGCACATTCTTTCGTTCAGTGAGTTGGAAACACGGCAACCCGGACCGAGGAGGCTGAGTTTGTCGGAAATTACGGGGAGTTTTGGTGCGGGATGGAGAGTGGAGGATTCAGTGCGGTGCCGTTACTGGGATCGAGTGCGGCCGGACGGGGCCCACGCTTGGCGGGTGAGCTTCGTCAGAGAGTAGTGATTGGATTCAGGGTTTTGTTTTTCGGTGTCGCAGGACGAACATGCCAGCGAGGAAAGTCAGAATGTAGAGGGAGAGATTGATCATCATAAATGGGCGGCCACCCCATTGGGCAGTGGAGGGGGGATAAGGATTTATGGCTGCATGGATCGTGAGGAGGCCCAGGCCGTAAAAAGCAGGAATCAGGCCAAGAAGGACGAGGGCAATCGGGCGGGAGTATAGGCCGGTGAGAATGAGGGTGGCGCCGGTGATGTAGTTGGAGATGCCGAAAAGACCGAGAAGCCGAAGCAGATCGGGAGCAGTGGGACCCGAGAGATCGAGGCACGCGATGTGGGTGGCGGAGTAGGGAAGAACGACCGTGTGCATGAAACCTCGCAGCAGATCGATGACTCCAAGGAAGACGGCCATGATGGAGATAAATTTTGGGATGGGTCTATTCATGGGGTGAGCGTTCGTCAGTTGGAGTTAGCGGATGCCGAGGGCTTGGCGGACGACCTGTTCGAAGGATTGGGATTCGTCGAGAAGGGAGATTTCGACGCGAAGAAAGAGAACGGGAATGTCTCGGGGTGGGAATGGGGGAAACCGGACGGAATCTTTTTCGGTGGTGATGAGAGCGAGTCCGCGTCGGGCTCGGGTGCGGGTGAGGGCGTTTTCGACCTCGGGGGCCATGAAGCGGTGGTGATCGGCAAAGGAGCGTTGGTAAACAATTTCGGCGCCCAGTTTGATCAGGCCTTCGAAGAAGCTTTCCGGCACGGCGATTCCCGCAACGGCGCCGACACGGAGGCCTTGGAGGTAGGATAGAGGTTTTTTTTCTCCGGTGATGAGATCTTCCAAGTGGAGGGGGTGATGGCTACAGGGGTGGATGGGGGCGTGTCGGTTGTGGCGGCGGATCTTTTTCTCCACCTCGGCGTGGTCTTTCCCTGAACATTTGGTGAGGAGAATGAGATCGGCTCGGCGGAGGGCATCGGGGGGTTCGCGAAGAACGCCGCGGGGGAGGACGTGTTGGTTGCCGAAGGGGTTTTGGCGGTCGACGAGGAGAAGGTTGAAGCGGTCGCCGAGGCGGAGGTACTGAAAACCGTCGTCGAGAAGGAGGGTATCGGCTTGGTAGTGGCGAATGGCGTGACGGGCAGATTTAACTCGGTCGGAGTCGACGAGTACGGCGACGCCTGGAAGGTTGCGTGCGAGCATGAAGGGTTCGTCGCCGGATTGAGCGGAATCGAGAAGAACCGATTTTCCGTCGGAGACAACGCGGGGGGGGGAGGGAGTACGGCCGGGGAGGAACTTGTCGGCCAAGCGTGTGAGGAGGGGTTTGGGGACACTTTTATATCCGCGACTGAGGATGGCGACGCGTCGGCCCGCTTCCTGGAGGGATCGGGCGAGTTTTTCGACGACGGGTGTTTTCCCTGTACCTCCGACAGTGAGGTTGCCGACGCTGATGACCATAACTCCAACGGAGTAGCGGCGAAGGATGGCGTCTTGGTAGAAGCGGGCGCGAACGCGCATGATGCCTGCGTAGACAGTCCCGAGTAGTAGAAGGAAAGGCTTGAGGAGGGAGGCTCGACGACCCGCGGCACGATCCAAGATCACGTCAGTCGCAAACTGTTCGAGGGGTTCGAGAGCTTTCAAGGCCATGATTGGAGATTGGGGCGGGTAACTTGATTTTGCGATTCGGAATGCGGCCCTCCTCCGCTCAGTCTCGGTAAATCTCGCTGAGCGTGGGAGGGTTTGAATGTGCGAAGGTGTGAATGTGGGAACGTAAAAAAGTTAGAAATCGACGAACCCTTTTAGGTTTTGGGCAGTTTAATCATGTATGAGTACGTTGGTTGAAAATGGGGTAGAGGCGCTGGCCGGGTTGGTCCGATCGGTGCGAGGCGAAAGGGTGATGCTGGATGCAGACTTGGCACAGCTTTACGGAGTGGAAACGAAGTTCTTGAAGCGGGCGGTCAACCGAAACATCGAAAGATTCCCGAACGACTTTGTTTTTCTACTTAGCAATCAAGAGGTTGCAATCTTGAGGTGCCAAATTGGCACCTCAAGTTTACAGTGGGGTGGTACTCGCTATGCGAGCATGGCTTTCACGGAGCAGGGGGTGGCGATGCTTTCAAGTGTGTTACGATCGGATCGAGCGGTAAAAGTGAACATAGCCATCATGCGGACGTTTGTGCAGCTCCGGAGGTTGATGGATTCGAACCGGGAGTTGGCTCGAAAGATTGCCGATATGGAGGAAAAGTATGATGAGCAGTTCAGAGCGGTTTTTCAGGCAATCCAGCAGATGATTGCGGGGGAGGCGGAGTCCAAAAGAAAAATTGGGTTTGGCGAATCGATTTTAGCTGCGGTTGGTTAGCGCGGAAGTTGCGTCGAAAAGGAAAGGGAGCATAATTCCTTACTTCCATTGAAAAAACCGATTCAAGTAGCTCGTATACAAAGTGTGACAAAATGTCACAAACCTAAAAATAGAAGTGCGACAAAATGTCTCAAATTATGGAATAGCCAAAAATATAAGTGTTAATTTACAATGACTTACAAATACAAGAAATTGGCATAGAAGGTGCAAGAAAGGATACTATATGGCAAAAATATTAGGAATTGATTTAGGAACAACTAACTCCTGCATGTCCGTTATGGATGCGGGGCAGCCTGTGGTTTTGGAGAATTCGGAGGGTGCGCGGACAACGCCTTCGATCGTGGCGTTTACGAAGGGTGGGGAGCGAGTGGTGGGTCAGGCGGCAAAGCGGCAAGCCGTGACGAATCCGAAGAACACGATTTTCTCGGTGAAACGTTTGATTGGACGCAAATTTATCGAGGTTCAGGAAGAGGTGAAGCGACTTCCCTACAAGGTGGTCGCAGCGAAAAACGGAGATGCTCATGTCGAGGTGGAGGTCAAAGGAGAGAAGAAGACATTTTCGCCTGAGGAGGTTTCGTCCTTTATTTTGGCTAAGTTAAAAGCGGATGCGGAATCGAAGTTGGGGGAAAAGATTTCGCAGGCGGTGATCACGGTGCCTGCTTACTTCAACGACAGTCAGCGGCAGGCCACGAAGGACGCAGGGAAGATTGCGGGTTTGGAAGTTCTCCGAATCATCAACGAGCCGACGGCGGCTTCCTTGGCGTACGGCTTGGACAAGAAGAAGGACGAGAAAATTGCCGTTTATGATTTGGGTGGCGGCACGTTTGATATTTCTGTTTTGGACATTGGAGACGGACTCTTTGAAGTGAAGGCGACGAATGGGGATACCCATTTGGGTGGAGATGATTGGGATATGGCGGTGATGGATTGGATCATTGCGGAATTTAAAGCTGACTCCGGAATCGATGTGCACGGGCAACCGGATGCGTTACAGAGAATTCGGGAAGAAGCGGAAAAGGCGAAGATCGCGCTCTCCTCGGCCCAAGAGTACGAGATTAATCTTCCATTCGTTACAGCAGATGCCTCGGGCCCGAAGCACATCGCGAAGAAGCTGACCCGAGCGAAACTGGAGCAGCTGACGGACAAATTGCGGGAGCGGACGATTGGTCCGGTCAATGCCTGCTTGAAGGATGCGGGATTGTCCTCGAAGGAGATCGACGAACTGGTTTTGGTCGGAGGAATGACCCGGATGCCCTCGATCATCGAGACGGCTCGGAAGCTGATCGGCAAGGAGCCTCACAAGGGTGTGAATCCGGACGAAGTCGTGGCCATCGGTGCCGCGATTCAAGGCGGAGTGTTGAAGGGGGACGTTCAGGACGTGCTATTGCTGGACGTGACTCCATTAACCTTGGCGATCGAGACGGCCGGCGGTGTGGCCACCCCGATGATTCCCAAGAACACGACCGTTCCTACAAAAAAGACGAATGTATTCAGCACCTATTCGGACAACCAGCCGGGGGTGGAGATTGTGATTTTGCAGGGGGAGCGTCCGCTTGCTCGCGACAACAAGAGATTAGGGACGTTCCATCTGGATGGAATTCCGCCTGCTCCGCGTGGGACGCCGCAGATTGAGGTGACCTTTGACATCGATACGAACGGCATCCTTCAGGTTTCGGCCAAGGATCTTGGTTCGGGGAAGGAGCAGAAGATTTCGATCACCGGCTCGAGCGGTCTTTCCAAGGAAGAGGTCGAGAAATTGACTCGAGAGGCCAAAGAGCACGAAGCAGAGGATTTGAAGGCGAAGGAGAAGATCGAGTCTCGGAACCAGGCTGAGAACACTGCCTTTGCCGCAGAAAAAATGATGAAAGAGATGGGCGACAAGCTGGATGCCGCAAAGAAGAAGGAGATCGAGGACGCGGCGAATGCGGTCAAGGAAGCCGTGAAAAAGGATGATGAAGCGGCGATCAAGGATACAGCCGAGAAGCTGAACACGTTGGTTCAGGCGGTGAGCACAGATCTGTATCGTCAGGCTTCGGAAAAAGCTGCGGCTGGAAAAGAAACAACTTCACAAGCGGGAGAATCGGGATCGGCTGATCAAGGCGACCGTCCGAAAAAGGACGGGAGTGACGTGATCGATGCCGAATTCGAGATGGTCGACAAAGACAAGAAGGGCGGCAAGAAGCCGAGTTGACCGGCGGCCCGCGGGGGTCGTACCCATCCTTCAAACAAGAAACCTCAACCCAAAGAAAGGAGCTCACGAACCTTATGGCAAACGTGAATATCCGTCCTCTCGGCGATCGGGTGCTAGTGCATCCGCTCGAGGAGCAGGAAGTTAAGAAAGGCGGGATTATCATCCCTGATACCGCCAAAGAGAAACCCCAAGAGGGCAAAGTCGTCCAAGTCGGACCCGGTAAACGGGACGAAGCGGGCAAACTGGTCCCGATGGAAGTAAAAAAAGGGGACAAAGTCCTGTTTAGTAAATACGGCGGGACAGAAATCACCTTGGATGGTGAAAAAATGCTGATCATGCGCGAGGACGACATCCTCGGCGTGGTGAGCTAAAGGAGGAAATGAATTATGGCAGCCAAGCAACTGTTGTTTGACGAGGCCGCCCGACATGCGCTTTTGCGCGGTGTGGAGAAACTCTCCAAAGCCGTGAAAGCGACACTCGGACCGGCAGGTCGCAATGTGGTTCTCGATAAAAAGTTCGGTTCTC
The DNA here is from genome assembly GCA_030054195.1 of Minisyncoccota bacterium. Taxonomy (GTDB): domain Bacteria; phylum Verrucomicrobiota; class Verrucomicrobiia; order Methylacidiphilales; family Verrucolacustridaceae; genus Verrucolacustris; species Verrucolacustris abundans. The sequence continues at coordinate 99,206 of JASGCJ010000001.1, read as the reverse complement.
CGACGATCACCAAAGACGGTGTGACCGTTGCGAAGGAAATCGAGCTCGAGGATCCTTATGAGAATATCGGTGCCCAACTGGTCCGTGAAGTCGCCAGCAAAACGAGCGACATCGCGGGAGACGGCACCACCACCGCCACAGTTTTGGCGGAATCGATCTACCGGGAGGGTCTGAAGAATGTGACCGCCGGTGCGAATCCGACCGAGCTGAAGCGTGGCATCGACCGTGCGGTCGAAGCGATCGTGGAAGAACTAGCCTCGATCAGCAAAAAGGTGAAGGACAAGGAAGACATCCGCCAAGTCGCGACCGTCTCCGCCAACTGGGACAAGACGATCGGTGAAATCATCGCCGACGCTTTGGACAAGGTGGGCAAAGACGGCACGGTGACGGTGGAAGAAGCCAAGTCGATCGAAACCTCGCTCGAAGTCGTCGAGGGGATGCAGTTCGATAAGGGCTATCTCTCTCCTTACTTCGTGACAAATCAGGAAGATCAGGAAGCCGTTCTGGAGAACGCCTATCTGTTGATTCACGAGAAAAAGATCTCGAGCTTGAAGGATATGCTTCCTTTGCTGGAGAAAGTCGCCAAGTCGGGCAAGCCGCTCTTGGTCATCGCTGAAGAGGTGGAAGGGGAAGCCCTGGCCACTCTGGTGGTGAACAAATTGCGTGGCACGCTGCAGGTTTGCGCGGTGAAGGCACCTGGATTCGGAGATCGTCGCAAGGCGATGCTCGAGGACATTGCGATCCTCACCGGTGGCAAGATGCTGAGCGAAGATCTCGGGATCAAACTCGAGAACGTCACGTTGGACGACCTCGGCAAGGTGAAGCGCGCGGTTGTGGACAAGGAGAACACCACCCTGATTGAAGGTGCGGGGAAGAGCTCCGACATCCAAGGCCGTGTTTCCCAGATCAAGAAACAGATCGAGGAGACCACCTCGGATTACGACAAGGAGAAGCTCCAGGAACGTCTCGCGAAACTCGCGGGCGGAGTCGCCGTCATCAATGTCGGCGCTGCGACCGAGACCGAGATGAAGGAGAAGAAAGCCCGCGTGGAAGACGCGTTGCACGCAACCCGTGCGGCCGTTGAAGAAGGCATCGTCCCCGGAGGGGGCGTGGCCCTAATCCGCGGACAGAAAGCCATCGAAGGGCTGAAGCTCAAGGGCGATCAGGCCATTGGCGCGGAGATCATCCGTCGCGCAGTGGAGCAGCCTTTGCGCACTTTGGCGGATAACGCCGGAGTCGAAGGCTCGATCGTGGTGCAAGAGGTGAAAAGTCGGAAAGGTGCTGAGGGCTACAATGTGGCCACCGGCGAATACGTCGACCTGTTGAAGGCCGGCGTTGTGGATCCGACCAAGGTCACCCGTTCTGCCCTGCAGAACGCCAGTTCCATCGCAGGATTGCTCCTGACCACCGAAGCGGTGGTGACGGAGTTGCCTGAGAAGGAAAAGGCACCAGCACCCGCAGGTGGCGGTCATGGCGGAGGAATGGACTACTAATCCATTCGTAATGATTTTCCCCCGGGGTAAGTCCCCCGTGGGGAGCCCAAAGGGGCGCGGTTCCGAAAGGGGCCGCGCCCTTTCGGTTTTTAGAGAATGGGGTTTAAGGCCTGATGGCGGGCAAGATGCCCGCCCTACATATGGATTCAGATGACTCGAAATGAAATGAGAATGAAAAGTCCCACAAGGAGAGATTGAAAGATCAGGCCGGTGAGGATGGTGAAGGGTTCTTTTCCACGGTAGTGGCATTTTTGGTGGAGGCGGTGGATCGATTCGAGCCATTTTGGCGGTTTAGTAAGAAGATCCCGGATTCCTGTTAGGTAGTCGGGCAGAATTGAGCCGAAGGCGCCTCCGAAAAGAGTCCAGAAAGAGGTGGAGGCAAGAAAGGGAGATGAGAGAAGAAGAAAAAAAACTCCGGCACCGAGGATCTGATCGGCAAAAACCATCGGGAGGAGGCGTTTAAGTTTGGTGACGTGATTTGGAGAAGAATGGACCCAGTGTCCGATTCCCGCGTCGCCGTGGGGAATGGCGTCGAGGGCGAGATGACTCGCGACACCGAGGCAGAGAGCAGACACGGGGCCTCCAGAAATCGATGAAGCAAGAAACATTCCGACCGGGATGTGGACAGGAGAGAACAAGGAGTGGCTTCTCGATCGATTCAGACCTGGGCGGTACGGGCTTGGACGGTACGGAAAGTTTTATCGCCGACGATCGAGGTATTGATAATCACGAGTGGAGCGTGCGAGTGGACGAGGCCTTTTAGCAGAAGGTCGGCAATGGCCTCGTGGATGACCGTTTCGCGCTCAGGACGATCGAAGGGGAGGCACCGGGCGCGCACGCCATAGTGTAAAGCCAGTTGGCGAGCGAGGGTGGTAGTGAGAGTAAAAGCGTAGATGGGGGAAACGCGGGGTCGGAGGGCGGCGGCCACACGAGCCATCCTGCCCGTGCGGGTGAAAAGAAGGATACCTTGGGCGCCCAGTTCATTGGCGAGGTGAACGCCCGATGAGACGATTCCGTCCGCCTCGCCCTCGGTATGGATCTCTTTTTGGTATCCAATGGAGCCAGAGCGTTCGATGCGGCGAGCGACGCGATCGAGGACTTCGAGGCAGGCGCGTGGGTATTGGCCTGTGGCGGTTTCTCCGGAAAGCATGATGGCATCGGCGCCTTCGAAAACGGCATTAGCCACATCGGTGATCTCGGCGCGCGTCGGGAGGGGATTGGTGATCATGCTCTCCAACATGTGAGTGGCGACAATGACGGGCTTCATTGATCCAATGCACTGTTTCACAATTTTGCGTTGAATGATGGGGAGTTCCTCGTATGGGCACTCCACTCCGAGGTCTCCCCGGGCGACCATGATGGCGTCTGCCGCGGAGATAATGCCGAGAATATTTTTGACGGCGAGTTGGTCTTCGATCTTGGCAATAATTTTCACGTCTTGGGCTTTGTGTTGGTCTAGAAAATTGCGAAGGGCAATGACGTCTTCAGGGTCTCGAACGAAAGAGAGAGCGACCCAGTCGATCCCTGCTTCGAGGCCCACGAGTAGGTCGGCAGCATCTTTTGAAGTGATGGCAGGAAGATTCACGCGGATTCCAGGCAGATTGATGTGACGGCGATCGCCCAAGGTGCCAGGAGTGAGTACACGGCAGTGGAGCGAGGTTGTGTCCTTTTTTACCACTTGAAGATGAATGACTCCATTATCGACGAGGAGTTTTTGGCCAGGTTGGAGGTCGTGAATGAGGTCGGGATAGTTGACAGGGATGGCGGGTGAAGGAGCTTTGGGATCGATTGAGAGGATCAAAGAATCGCCGACTGCGAGTTGGCGAGGTTGGCCGATTGTTCCAGTCCGAATAGCTGGACCCTGGGTATCGAGAAGGATGGCGATTTCCTGACCCCGATTTGCGGCTAGGGAACGAAGTTTTGGGGTCACTTGGCGAACAAAGTCGTGAGTGGCGTGCGACATGTTGAGGCGAAATATTTCAGCTCCTCCATCGATCAGTTGAGACAGGGCATTGGATTCGGTGTGTTTGGGGCCGAGAGTAGCAATGAGCTTGGTGCGGCGGGCATGTGGCAATTTCCAGCTTAAGGAATTTGAGTCTGAGCTAGGAGACATGTGAAAAGAGTAGAAGTTTTTGCAATAAAACGAAAGGAGTAGGTTCCTCTATTTCACCTACAATCAAAACTCATATATAAAAAGCTTTCCTTTAATGACTTAAATTTTATTAATAAGCATAAAATTGTATTTGCATTAAACAGTGGTAAGCAAATTATAAGTAAGTTTCCAAATGAGTACTATTCAGGAACTGCTAGTTGGGGCTTTGCGGAAGTCGGGTCATGCGGTGGCCATTTTGGATCGTGAGTTAAAGATCTGTTGGGAAGGTGGGATGTCCAGGGCCATAGTAGGCGCTCCTGTAAATATTTTATGGCAGGGAGCTAAAATGGCGCGTCGGGAGGCCATTAAGGTATTGAAGTGTTTGGAGTCCGGGAACGGGTGTCAGACGATGGGAGAAGGGAAAAAAGGCGGAGAGAGGTGGAGGATTGATTTTATCCCTTACTATGATTCGACGGGCGAGTTGCAGGGTTTTGCTGCGGTGAGTCAGTGCGTCAGCTCGGTGGCGGAGGAATTTTCGGATGGGTTGGCAGAAATGTACGAGCTTCTTTTTGAGATGGGTGGGATTACAGAGCTACGTGTGGCCTAAGACTAGGTTTCGGGATTTTCCTTTTCCATTCGCTCGGCCAGCCACTGTTTGATCATGGACTGATAGTTAAGGTATCGGCGAGCCGCGAGGCGTTTGAGGCGACTGAGCATCCGCGGATCCATACGAAGGGTAATCGATGTGGACTCTTGACCCTCGGTACGAGACAGAGACGCGGCGAGGAGAGCTGGGTCTAGCTGATGGTTGGCCCAGTAGTTGGCTTCCTCTTTTGGGTTGGGAAAGAAGGGGATTTCCTCCCAATGGCGAATTTGAATTAGGTCGCTCATAGGGATTCCTTGGCTTTGCGATCGTAGAAGTAGGTTTCGTGTTGCGTCATGGTTCGACTGGCGATGGGGCGCATGTGGCGTCCATCGGAGCTGTAGAGAGAGAAGAGGGATTTGCCCGAGAGGCTTTTTCCAAGGCAGAGAAAGCGAGAGTGTTCGGCAAGCGGGCCGTTACTGGGAAGAATGCGAAGGCAGAAAGGATCTTCAAAACTTTCCTGCACCTCTTGCGGTGAGATGGCTGGAGACGAGTATGCGGACCAGTCAAAATCCATAAAGTTGCACAAAAGCCTTTCTGATTAGATGTTGCGAGTCCTAAAGGGCGGGTCAAGATGTGTGCATATGGGATTGATTCTTAGTTGGGAGAAACTTTCGCCATGGAGAGAGGGTGAGCGAAAAGCCGGGCGTCGAGTCGTAGCGACCAATGGATGTTTTGATCTCCTGCATGTAGGGCATGTGCGTTTTCTTCAAGAGGCGAGGAGGCGAGGAGATGTTTTGGTGGTGGGAGTGAACGGAGACAAGAGCGTGGGGGAGTTGAAGGGAGACGGTCGACCCATCAACGGGGAGGTCGAAAGGGCGGAAGTGGTGGCGGCCCTGGGCTGTGTGGATGCAGTGGTGATTTTTCCTGAGAAACGTGCGACGAGATTTCTGGAGGGCGTTGGACCGGATATTTATGTGAAAGGGGGAGATTATAGGGAGGAGCAGTTGGATCAGGATGAAGTGGGGGTGGTCAAGAGAGGCGGGGGTAAAGTTGAAGTATTGCCGTTGACGCCAGGTCGTTCGACGACAGCCGTATTGCAGAAACTGAAGGCGTGAAGAGACTCAAGCTGGGGGTGCTGGGATCGGGGCGGGGTAGTAACTTCGTTGCTTTGGCGGCGGCGGTGGCGGAGGGGAAGGTTGCGGCGGAGTTTGTCGTGGTGGGGAGCGATCAGGCGGACGCGAAGATTTTGGAAGAAGCGAAAAATAGGGAAATCCCCACGTTGGTTTGTCCGAATGGAAAATATCGAACGAAACTTGAGGAAGAGATTGAGGAGGGGTTGGCGGAACAGATGGTGAAGTCGGGGGTAGAACTTTTGATTTTGGCAGGATACATGCGTGTGGTGAAGAGGCCTCTTTTGAGCCGCTTTGGTGGTGCGATGATTAATATTCATCCTTCTTTGCTTCCTGCGTTTCCGGGTTTGAGAGCCTGGGAGCAGGCTTGGAAGGCGGGGGTGAAGGAAACGGGTTGTACCGTGCACTGGGTGAACGAGGTGGTAGATGGAGGATCTGTGATACGGCAGATCCGCGTTCCTGTGGAAGTTGGAGATAGTGCGGAGACGTTGCATGGCAGAATTCAGAAGGCGGAGCACTGTTTACTACCGGAGGTGGTGAGGGATCTGGCGGAGGGGCGGATTCCGTGGCTCAAGGATCCTAGGAAGAAATAGTGTAAGGTGGAAGGTTTAGGCTGGAAGAAGGCTTAGACTTTTTGATCCAAGAGACCTTCCATCTCATCCTCCTGCTTTCCACCAAAGAAGCTGCCGGCCCTGGACTCGAACCAGGAACAGCCAGATCCAAAGTCTGGTGTGCTACCATTGCACCAGCCGGCAATGATTCAAAGAGTACGGAAAGTTGGAAAGAATTCGAGGAGACTTTTTTAGCCCAGAGTCAGGGTAAAAGAGGGGGAAGCTTGGCTTTTTCGCGAATTGGGTTCAGGGCACTCAATCCCAGCTGGATGGCTTGATCTAGATCAGGCGCACGGATTGTAAGATGACCCATTTTTCGGCCAGGTCGGGCCTCGGCTTTGCCGTACAGATGGAGTGAGGCGGCTGGGAGGGCAAGGAGTGGAGCCCAATCGGGCTCACCGTTATTCCAGAGGTCCCCCAAAAGGTTGAACATGGCAGCGGGACCAATGGGCGAAACCGTCCCTAGGGGAAGTCCGCAGATGGCGCGGATCTGCTGTTCAAACTGGCTTGTGGGGCAGGCTTCGGCGGTCAGATGGCCTGAATTGTGGACACGGGGAGCGAGTTCGTTGACCCATAGTCCTCCGTCAGAAAGTTCAAACAGTTCGACCGTGAGAAGGCCTACAAGATTCAGTTTTTTTGCAATTTGTTCGGCTAGTTGAGTGGCCCGGTTGGCGGTCTGATCTGGAATTCGGGCGGGAAATAGAGTTCGTTCGAGGATTCCATCCTGATGACGATTTTCGAATGGAAAGTAGGATACGGTGTGGCCTGCTGAATCGCGGGCGATGATTGCAGAGAGTTCGCGGACAAAGGGAACATGCTCCTCGAGAATGGCGCGGGGAACTTGGATTTTCTGCCAGGCTTTTGTGGAGTCCGTTGAGGGCTCGAGAGAGAGTTGTCCCTTTCCGTCGTATCCGAAAGCAGAGGATTTAAGTCGGGTTTTGCCGGAAAATGTTTTCATGGCTGTGGCGAGATCGGAAGCGGAGGTTACGACGGAATAGCGTGGTGATGGAAAGCCCGAGGTTTTGAGGAAGTCGCGTTCCCGCTCGCGGTGTTGGCAGATATGGAGGATGGAGGGATCGGGGTAGACGGGCTTGAGGGAGGCGAGAAGCCGGAGGGATTCGATGGGAAGATTTTCAAATTCGTAGGTGATGACTTGGCTGTATTCGGCGAGGCGATGAAGGGCGGCAGAGTCATCGAAGGGAGCGGTGAGGCAAAGATCGGCAACGGGAGATGCCGTGCAGTTGGGGTCGGGATCGAGGATGGCAATGCGGTAGCCCATTCTACGACCGGTCAAGGCGAGCATGCGGCCGAGTTGGCCTCCGCCGACGATTCCGATGGATTGGCCAGGGGAGATCACAGGTGACGAAACAGAGCGATTGCGAAGCGAGCGGCAGCGATGGCTCCCTTTTTTCCAATCGGGAACGTGGCCACGGGAACGCCTGCAGGCATTTGCGCGATGGAAAGTAGGGAATCGAGTCCACGAAGAGATTTACTCGCCACGGGAATCCCTAAAACGGGAAGGGGAGTTAAGGCGGCGGCCATACCTGGGAGATGAGCGGCGCCGCCTGCGCCGGCAATGATCAGACGAAGACCACGTTTTTCAGCGGAACGAGCGTAGGTAACGAGGCGGAGCGGGGTGCGGTGGGCGCTTACGACACGAACTTCAGTTGGAATCCCCGCCTTGCGAAGAAGGGTGTGGGCGGGTTGGAGGGTGGGCCAGTCGGATCGGCTACCCATAATTATTCCGACAAGAGGGCGAGAATTTTTCAAGAACTCGATGGTAGTGAGGGGTGAGATGATTTTGAAGAATTATGTAAAGGGCTAAGGCGAAAGAGATTTAAGAACTATTGAGGGGGTGATGATTTCGGGCAGAAGTTGGGGAGTGGAGTTTGGAGAGGGGCGCAGAATGACGTAGGTCGGGACTCCTTCGCGTCCATATTTATGTAAAGCGGAGGTGATCGCAGGATCACGGCGAGTCCAATCGGCGACAAGAAAAGCAATGTTGTTACCGCGGAAAGCGGCTTGGACATCGGGGTGGGATAGGGTGAGGCGTTCGTTGACCTGGCAGGTGAGGCACCAGGCAGCGGTGAAGTCGATGAAGACCGTGTGACCGGCAGCCAGCTGGCGGGCGACTTCCTCTTCCGACCAAGGGAGGCGGTCCGGATGATGCGAAACCAGCTCGGTCGAGGCGGTCTTTAAAACGGTTGCAGGGATCACGGCCGCAAGAAGAACCAAGGCGAGCCCGCCCCAGCGCAAAGTGGAGGATGGAGGAAAGGAGTGTTGGCTACGCCCGTACAGGAGGAGACCTAAGGAGAGAGCGATTGCACCTAGTAGGGCGGGAAGAAAGGCGGAGGCTCCTGAGAGGCGGTAGGCAACCCAAGCCAGCCAGAGAACAGCGGCGAGCATGGGGATAGAGAGAATCTTTTTGAATGTATTCATCCATGCGCCTGGCTTTGGAAGAAAGGAAAGAAGAGTTGGAAAAAAGGAGAAAAGAAGTACGGGAAGAGCAAAGCCAAAGGCTAAAAATGAGAAAATCAGAAGAGTTGTGTGGGGAGGGAGAGCGAAGGCTGCGGCAAGTGCGACACCCATAAAGGGGGCGGTGCAGGGAGAGGCGACGGCAACAGCCAGAAGTCCTGAGGCAAATGCCCCTGCCCAACCTTGGCTTTTCTTTTTTGCGGCCAGACCACCTAAGAGTGACTGAAATTCAAAGACACCCAGAAGGTTGAGAGAGAGGGCGAGGAGTAGAGCTAAGAGAAGCCAGACGACAGGGGGAGATTGCAGTTGAAATCCCCAGCCTAGGGATTGGCCTGAGGCGCGAAGGATGATGAGGAGTCCTGCGAGTGCCAGAAGAGAGAGAAGGACGCCGAAGCTAAAAGCGATGCCCTCGCGTCGAGCAGCAGACCGGCTTTCCGATGAAATTTGTACAAGGTGTAAGGCTTTAAGGGAGAGAATAGGAAAGACACATGGCATCACGTTCAGAATCAATCCGCCAAGAAAGGCGAAGAGTAGGGTCAGCGAGAGGCGGGAGGTTGAGGTGGAAGGAGATTTTAAATCGACGGAGATTGCGAGGGCGCGGTGTCCGGAGATGTCCCAAGGGTTTTCTGTAACGAGGACTCCTTGGAGAGAGGGGGGAAGCTTGGCTTTTTCTTTGAGGTGGAGGGTGAGTTGAAGTTTTCCTGAGCTAAGGACTTCTGTTTTTGAAGGTTTGAATTCATCCAAAAAGTCGCCCTCGGGAAAGAAGATGAGAGAACCTACTTTAGTTTGGGGTTGGACGGTGATTTGCAGGGCAGAGCCTTCTGTCTTGGCAGAAATGGGGATGTGAGGAAGGGAAATGGGGAGATCTTTGCGAACATCGTTAAAAAGGGCTTGAAGATCGATGTTGGGTTTCGGCTCCGTGGAAAGAGTGAGATTGAGGTGGGCCTTACCGGGTAGGCAGGTTTCCTTGCAAACGAGCCACTCGACATCTGCTTCGATAGGGAAAGAGGAGGGTATTTTTTCGTACTCAGGGATCGTGAAAGTTGTAAGCAGGAGTGTTTCCTGTTCGTATCCGTAACTAATGAGAGGGGGGAGAAGAATCTTTTCTGGAAAGGGAAATTGAAGAGGGCCAGCGGTCCATCCTGACGGGAGTTTCCATGTGACAGAAGGGGGAAGGCCGGAGTCCCCCGGGTTTTCCCAGTAGATGTGCCAACCCGGCACAGGAATCAATCGAAGGGCGACGGTGACCGTTTTTCCGGGAACAAAAGGGGCAGGTTCTGCGACAAGATCGACGGTAAGTTGGGGGGTTTTTGCGGTAGAACTTGCCCAAAGTGGGCAGGCGAACATGAGTAGAAAGGGGAGGTATCTTGCGAAGGGAGGGATTGGGAGGGGCATAGGAATAGGGTATGCTAAATTCATCGAATGGAAACGGTTTCTCCTGAATTTGTGAAGCAGTTGCGGGATCTTCCGCATCGCCCAGGGGTATATCTTTATCGAGATCGGTTTCATCGTGTGATTTATGTGGGAAAAGCGAAGGATTTGCATCGCAGGGTGAGCCAATATTTTCATCCGTCGCGAAAGATGGGGGCGGATTTAAAAACGAGGGCCTTGCTGCAAAGCATTGCGGAGCTCGAGACGCACGTAGTGAAAAGTGAGCCTGAGGCAATATTGCTGGAAGGAAGGCTCATCAAAGAGTATCGGCCACGTTATAATGTGAGCTTTCGGGATGATAAAAGATTTCTGTTGGTTCGTGTGGATGTAGAGGAGCCGTTCCCAAAGTTTCAAACCACGAGGATGAAGAGGGAAGATAAGGCCCGGTATTTTGGTCCTTTTGCACACTCGGGAGCTTTGCGTCAGACGTTATCCCTTATGAGGAAGAAGTTTGGGTTACGTTCCTGTCGACCTGAGATTCCCGGAGAGAGGGAGTACCGGCACTGTTTGGATCATGTGATCAAGAACTGCAGTGCTCCTTGTGTTGGCAAGATCAGCCGGGCGGAGTATCAGGAGAGAGTTATGCAGGCGTGTTCTTTTCTCGAGGGAAAGAGCATGGAAATGCGTGAAGATCTGAAGGCTGCGATGAAGAAAGCGGCGGAGAGGCGGGATTTCGAAAAAGCAGCCTCTTTGCGTAACCTTGTGGAGGATTTAAAGAAAACGACCCGACCCTCCCGTAAGTTCTTTCGGGATTTGCCGACGACGGTGGTACCTGAGAAAGATTTGGAAACGTTGCGGGATGTGTTGGGGTTGGGAGCGGTCCCTGCCCGGATTGAGTGTTTTGATATTTCGAATATCTCAGACACTCACAGTGTGGCCTCGATGGCTGTATTTCGGGATGGGAGGCCGTCCAAGCCCGCGTACCGGCGATATCGGATTCAGGGAGTGGCTGGGCAGGATGATGTGGGATGTATGGCTGAGGTGATTCGGCGGCGGTGTATGCGTTGGAGTGCGGAGGGAAGCGAACCGCCCGACCTGATTGTAGTGGACGGGGGGAAGGGGCAATTAGGTGCGGCAGTGCGCGAGTTACATGGAGCGGGCTGGACGGAGGTGCCTGTGATTGGTTTGGCAAAGCAGAATGAGGAGATCTTTCGGCCAGGTCGGCCTGATCCGATCCTTTTACCCAAGGAGAATGGGGCGATTCGTCTGCTGCAGAGAGTGCGAGATGAGGCGCATCGTGTGGCAAACGGATATCACCAACTGCTGATGAAAAAAAGGATGCAGATGAGTGAACTGGATTCAATTCCCGGGATCAGTGGGGTTCGTAAGAGGGCTTTGTTAAAAAGGTTTGGTACCGTGAGTCGGGTAGCGAAGGCGACGGTAGAAGAGTTGGCTGAAGTGGAGGGGGTGGGTCTGAAAGTTGCGAGTGCGATTGCTACTTATTTTACCAAAGCCTGAACGAGGAATGAAAAGGAGAGGAGGGGTTGAGTTTGGTTGGGAGGTAGAGGCGCGTGAGCGGGGAATTTATTTACCTCAAATAGATCTGTGGATGGACCCACAAAGGCCACAGAAGCGGGCTGTGGTGACGCACGCGCATTATGATCATTTAGCGGGTCATGATGAGATTCTGGCGAGTCCTGCCACGGCGCGACTGTTAAGGGTGAGAGTGCCGAAGAGAACTAAGATTCGGGAGATTCCATTTGGGAAATCAATTGCGTTGGGTAAGGGCGCAAGTCTGACGCTTTTTCCCGCAGGACATATCTTGGGATCGGCCATGGTTTGGGTGAAAAGAAAAGTGGGTACCCGAGAGACGCGGCTTCTTTACACAGGAGATTTCAAATTGCGGGGGGGTACGACGGCAGAAATGTGTCAACCGAAGCAAGCGGATGTGCTGGTGATGGAGACAACTTTTGGACGACCCGCCTATCGTTTTCCACCGGAGGACAAGGTGGTGGGCGACATTGTCTCCTTTTGTCGAAACGCACTGAAGGAGGGTAGAGTGCCGATTCTTCTGGGATACTCGCTTGGGAAAAGTCAGGAGATTCTCTATCGGATCGGCTCGGCAGGATTCCCTATTTTGATTCATACGGCGGGGCATCGAATGTGCGAGGTGTATCGGGAACTCGGTCAGTCGTTGCCTCCTGCAGGAAAGCTAGGAAAGATTACTGAGGAAAAGGTGCGTGGTCATGTTTTGATCGTGCCGCCTTCGGTAGCGAGGGGGAGGGAGGTGAAGGCTTTGGAGAGTCGAAAGCTGGCAGTAGTTACAGGATGGGCTTTGGATCGCGGGGTGATCTACCGGTACGGATGCGATGAGGCCTTTGCGTTATCGGATCACGCAGATTACGGTGAGTTGATCGAGATGGTGGAAAGGGTGAGGCCGAAAGAGGTTCGAACCGTGCACGGATTTTCGAAAGAATTTGCTATGGATCTACAGGAGAGAGGATACCGAGCTTGGGCCTTGGAAGGTGAGACTCAGATGGTTTTGCCCCTTGGATTCGATGGGGGAAAGACGAAAAGAAAAATGGGTAGGGGGAGCAAAGACTAGCTGTTAAACGCAGATTCTTTCGAAGGGCCAGGAGTGTCGTCCGAGCGGGGTTTTACGTCCATATCGATGGTTCCCTTGACGCTGGCTCCATCGTTTATGATCAGGCGGGGGGTACGAATATCCCCAAGTACGTAGCCTCCGCTGACGATCTCAATTTTATCTTTAACCGCGATATTTCCTACGACCCCACCCGCAATGTTGATATCATTTGCATCCACATCTGCTTTAACGAGGCCACTCTCACGGATGAGAACAGTGGTATCAATCATGATCCGACCCTCAACCCGACCTTCGACCACGAGTTGTTCACTACCAAGGATTTCTCCCTTAATTGTGACTGTTTTTCCTATAATGGTTTGGGCGCCATCTCTGTCTTGGTTGATTCTCATTTAGCTCAGCAAATACGCTGAATAACTTGAATAGCGGTCCTAGGAAGTAGCGTCAAGAATGCCTTACCTGAGTTATTGGAAATAAGAAGACGTACGGGAAAAGATATATTTTACTTTATTTAAAGTAAAATTAGCGACTTTTTGTGCGAAAGATTTATTTTGAAGCGGTTTGCCAGACGCCGTTCCAATCCTTGGGAGGTGGAGTTCGGGTAAACGTGGCGATTCGGGATAAGAATTCTAGAGAGGGGCCATCGTGGGCTTTGATCTTCAGGCAATTCTGAAATCCTTTTTCAGCCTCGCTCCATTTTTGTTCGCGATAGTGTCGAAGGGCGATGGCAAAGGCGTCCCGTAGTTCTGCGGTTTTGGGGTCGAGTTGACCCATTTTACTGAGGAGTTCATAGATACGAACCGGCTCCGTTTTCCCGTACACGGTTACAAAGTCGATTTCTCTGGCTTCGATTTCAAGTTCGGCCAATCGGTAGCAGTCTTCGTTGATGATGAGATCGGTGCCGTAGACTTTGTTTACGCCTTCCAGGCGAGACGCAATATTTACAGTGTCTCCGATGACGGTGAAGGATTTTGTGGTGGCGGAACCGATGGTGCCAATCAGGGTATCGCCTGTGGCCAGCGCCATCCGGACTTGGAACTTAGGAATATTTCTGCGTAGGCCTGTGATTTGGGAAATATCCTTTTCGATCTGAGCAAAGGCGGGGCGCATTTCGAGACACGCGAGGCAGGCATCACGCGCGTGATCCTCACCCTCGGAAAAAGGGGTGGTCCAAAAGGCCATGACGGCGTCTCCAATGAACTTATCGACGATTCCATGGTGTTTGCGAATGCCCGAGGTAGCGGCTGTAAAGTAGTGGTTGAGGAGGCCTACAACATTGTCGGCTGTGAGTTGTTCCCCGATTCCGCTGAAACCTGCGATGTCGGAGAAAAAGATGGTGGCTTTTCGGCGGTCGGCAGAGTGGCGGAGTTCTCCTGTCGCAGGGTTGACTACATTGGCGACGATTCTGGGGTCCAGGAACTGGCCGAAGGCCTCGCGTAGTTTTTCCTTGGATTTGAGTTGATCCACCATGACGTTGAAGGAGGTGGTAAGGTCACCGATTTCATCGGAAGAGGTGACGGGCAGGGGATCAGAAAACTTGCCATCGGCCGTTTCATGAAACGCGGAAGTAAGGCGACGGAAGGCGCTTTGAAGTCGTCCAGTGATGAGGAGGAAAACAAAAAAGCCAAGAATCGAGGCTGCGATAAAGATGGCGACATTAGTCCATATGATATTTTGAATGTTTTCCCTTGTCTCGGCAATGGAAGCGAGGGCCAGGCAGTTAGCCTTTTCGCGGATGCCTGAAAGTATGGGGTCGAGGTATTCATAATTTCGGAGCTGCAAGATTGCGGTTTGAGCCTCCCGCATTTTGGACTGAGCGATCAGTTCGATCGGCAGGGTTGCGGCAACAGCGAACCGATGAACCTCTGCCTCAAGGGAGGTGACCTCTCCTACAAGGCGGGCCATTTCCAATCGATCGGCCAAATCGTTCCGATCATCCTGACTGCCTTTTTCGCAGAGGATCTTGGTCTCAGAAAAAATAGAATTAATTTGGGCGTTACACTTTTTGGAGCGCGTTAAAATTTCCTCGATACGCTCCTGGGAGGGGGCGGAGTCCCCGATCGAGCGGTGGGCCAGGAGCTCAATTTCATACGTGATGACATCTAGGGAGTTAAGTCGGGTAAGGATGGGTAAGTGATATTCATTAATTCCTGCCACTTCATTGTCTGAGTCGTAGACCATGAAAAGGGTGACTGCCAAAGCGGCTGCAAAAAGAATAAGGAGGGCTATCACTCCTGACATAATTTTGGTGCGAAGAGAGCGTCCCATAGCGTGAATTTAGCGTTTCGGACTGTTGGGGTCACGAGAGAATGAAGCGGGATGCGACGAGGGCTGCACAAGCCAGAGCCCTTCTTCGCCGAGGGGATCGAGATAGCGTGCCAGTTTTCGCATATGAGTGGATCGGATCCAGGCTTCGACCTGAGAAGAAGTGGGTCGGCGGGATGAAAAAACGGTGTGAATTTTGCGTGGGGATATCCAGCGGGCTTCGATGCGGGCGAGAGTTTTTTGCTTAGGATCAGGAAAAACGCCAAATTCGAGATGCCCTTGGGGTAGTTTTGGGCGGTATCGGAGGATCGCGGCTTCCAGCCATTTACGGGTAGGTCGATTGTCGTATTGCGGGAGGATACTGAGGGCTCCGGTGTGAGATGATTGTCCCGGAGCTAGGTTTGCGCTGAAAAGGAGAAGGTCATCTTTCTTCATCAAGCGGCGTATGGATCGAAGGAGGGGCAGAGGATTCAGGTTGGGTAAAACACCAAAGAGAGTGATTAGGGTTGGATGGGGACTCAATCGGGTGGACAGAAATTGCAAAGAGAGACTGGAAGTTAAGTCAGCCCGGTAAGCAGACTTTTGAAAAGCGGGTAGTCGACGTGCTGCGCGGCGGGCAAGGGAGAGGTTGGTATCTAAGGCTAATAAAGAGGTGGGCCTTGGTAGCCTTTTGAGAAGGAGGGATTCTTTGGTTCCGTCCGCGCATCCCAGAGCGAGGAGGGAGTAGGATCGGCGACCGAAATGCTTTCGAATCCTCGCAGAGGGGAGACAGTACAGTCGTTGAAGTTCGCTACGGTGGAGAAAGGGGGAGCAGGAGATGTGTACCTTTCCCCAAAGACGACCTAGGGAGGGGTGAGAGTAGAGGGCAGAGGCGGGTAATTCGGTTGGCACTGGGTGAAGGATAACCCGTGGTTACCCTGTTTCGAAAGGTTTGAAGGGTAGTGTAGGGCAGGTCGTATGATCCTGCCTCTTGGAGATCTCAAAATGGAGTTTAAAACACCATCGCCCAGGCTGTGCATGCACGGACTGGGCGATGGAATGGTTTGGAGCTAAGGTGCTTCAGACTGCTTGAATAAGGCCACCAGTTCCAACAAGTTTGCGGAAGTATTCAGGGAAGTTTTCCTCCTTGAGCATACGACGGCGTAATTTTGCGAGAGCTGAGTTTTGGATTTGCCGAATTCTCTCGCGGGTGACGTTAAGTTTCTCGCCTACCTCTTCGAGAGTTTTTTCCTTGGATTCATTATCGAGGCCGAAGCGCAAGCGAAGGATTTCAAGTTCACGTTCCGACAGGACTTGAAGACAGCGGGAAACTGCATCACGGAAATCGACTTGGGAGTGTTCTTCCATGGGGTCGATGGCACGGGGATCGGCCAAAAGATCCACGAGGCTTCCCTCATCCCCTTCAGAGCCTAGGGCAACGTCGAGGGAGACGGTGCCTAAGGATACTTCTCTGAGTTTGGTGACTCGCCGGGTATCTGTCTGCAACTCATCCGCCAACTCTGTGTCGGTGGGTTCGCGACCTAGTTCGGCACCCAGTGCGGCACTGACTCGGCGCAGACGTTGGATCTTGTCGACAAGGTGAACGGGAAGCCGAACTGTTTTGCCTTGGTTTGCAAGGGCCCGACGGATGGCCTGTTTAATCCACCAGCAGGCGTAGGTACTAAATTTCACGCCACGACTGGGTTTGAAGCGGTCGACCGCTTTCATAAGGCCGAGGTTTCCTTCCGAAATGAGGTCAAGGATGGGTAAACCGCAGTGGTTGTAGGCGGTGGCAATCTTTACGACGAGGCGGAGATTGGATTTGATCATGAGCTCGCGGGCCTGATTTTCTCCTCGGCGAACCCGGCGGGAGACTTTTCTTTCGTCTTCCTGAGTCAGGAGGGGAGTCTCCCCGATTCCCTTAAGGTAGGCCTGAAGGGTGGCGGGCAGTTCGGAGGGGCGAAGGGAGGATTCTGCTCCCTCAGTTTCTTGAGTTGTGGTCTTCATACTAGGTTTGACCGGTGAAGAAAAAGAACGTTCGGACTTTTTTTTGGGGGTTGGGAGAATACGGAATGGGTACCAAGAATCTGAGTCACCTGAGCTGGTCAGGGTGGAGATCACGCTCTTATTTTGGGCAATTGGGCGGGGCGCAAAAGTGACAATTTGATGGCAGATTAGTAACTCGGGAAGGATTGAGGGTACAAAAGGGTGAGATTTGTAAAAAGAAAATGGGGGTGGAGATTGCTCTCCACCCCCATCCTCAAAACCGTAGGTAAGGTTTTAGCGATATCCGCCGCTGTCGCGACGAGGGCCACGGGAGCCACCACGGCCTCCGCCACCACCATATCCGCCACCACCACCACCACCGCCGTATCCACCACCACCACCGCCGTATCCACCGCCGCCACCACCACCGCCGTATCCGCCTCCGCCACCACGGGCGGGACGTTCTTCACGCGGGCGCGCGATGTTCACGGTGAGGCTACGTCCGGCAAAGTCCTTGCCGTGCATGCCTGCGACAGCCGCATTGGCTTCATCCGGGGTCGACATGGTCACGAACGCGAAGCCGCGGGAGCGGCCTGTGACGCGATCAGAGATCAAGGCGACGTCGGTGACGGTGCCGTGGCCTGAAAAGGCCTGTTTGAGTTCATCATCAGTGGCGGAGAACGGAAGGTTCCCCACATAGAGTCTGGTTTCCATTGTATTTATGTTTCCTTGCTGGCTACTGGCTGACGGCGTTGCTCGGCGTGAGCCCGAACAACGGGCCACAAGGTGGGTTGGAACCTACCGGACTGTATCTGTTTCCTCGCCTGAACTCGTATCATCTAACCTTGACCAAGAAAATAAGTTACTCCCTATTGGGAGCCATGCCAACTTCTTATTTTCATCCCTTTTGCTTGTGGAAATAGCTGATACAAAGGGGAAATGAACGAATGGGTGATGACGATTTTGTTGGGAGTGGTCGAGGGAGTGACCGAATTTCTGCCTATTTCCTCCACAGGGCATTTACTACTGGTACAGCACTGGTTTGGGGCGAAACGGACGGAACTTTTTAATGTGGGGATTCAATCGGGGGCGTTGTTGGCCGTTCTTTTGATTTACGCGCCGAGGTTGAGGGCGATGGTCATGGGAGAGATGGGGGCAGTGGGGAAAAGTTATCTGATCAAATTGGGAGCGGCCTTTTTTTTGACGGCGGGCTTGGGACTGATAGGGGCCAAGATGGGGCTGAAGCTTCCTGAGGATCCGAGAGTGATTGCTTGGACCTTGATGGTGGGGGGAGGAGTGATCCTTGGGGCGGAGGCTTGGTTGAAGAGACATCAAGGCCATGAAAATCCCGGGTGGGGAACAGCCTTGGTCATCGGAGCTTCTCAGATGCTGGCGGCGGTGTTTCCTGGGACTTCCCGTTCGGGAGTGACGATTTTGGCGGGGATGTTTGGGGGTTTATCGAGGTCGGCGGCGGCAGATTTTTCTTTTTTACTGGGAGTTCCAACTTTGCTCGCGGCGTGCGGGCTAAGTTTTTTTCGACAACTGAAGGCAGATGGAGTTCCGCCTCAAGAAGAGTGGATGCATCTGGCGTTGGGTTTTGCGGTATCCGCAATAACGGCTTATTTCGTTGTGCGGTGGCTGCTGGGGTATGTGCGGACGAAAACGTTCAATCCGTTTGGGTGGTACCGGATTGGACTGGGGCTGGTTTGGTTGGTACTGGCGTAGAAGCCGGCTAGCTGGCGCATTTTGCGCAGAGACCAGTCAGTTGGAGGGAGTGGTGAATGTCTTGAAAGCCGAGCTGTTGGGCTTTTTTTTCTAAAGGGGAGATGAGGCACTCGTCGAGGCAAACGGTAGAGCGACACTTGCGGCAAATGATGTGGTGATGGTGGTGGTTCGACTCCTCGGGGAGGTATAGGGTTTTGCCTTCGAGGGTGAGTCTTTGGGCGAGGCCGGCCTGGCTGAGGGAGTCGAGGATTCGGTAGACGGTGGCGCGGTCGCACACCTCTGACCCCACTTTGGCGTGGATCTGTTCTGGGGAGAGCGGGGAGGAGGCCTTTTCGAGGACTTGAAGAACCGCCCTACGCCCTGGAGTGGACTTGAGACCCGACTCTTTGAGGGGATTAGCTGCCTTGGCGTGGGAGTGGCGCATAACGGATGTAAAGTGGAGCGAAGCCGAGCGTGATTCGAGGAAAATTAAGCCTAAAAAGGGCTAAATAAATGCGAAAAATCGCATTGACAAAGATTCTTGAATGCGTATATTCGCATAATGAAAAGTATTCGGATGCGGGGAAGTTCGGGTGGCTTCTCCCTTGTTGAGCTACTGGTTGGGGCTGTGATTGGCGGCTTGCTGGTTGGGTTGGCTGTACCTGCAGTGCAGGGGGCGTTGGAAAAAGGAAAGCAATCCAAGGATCTATCGAATTTATGTCAAATTGGGCAGGGGGTTCTTCTTTTTACGGGAGACAACAATGGATGTCTTCCCCCGTCGAGCTGCAAGGCAGAGACTCAAGAGGATCTTGAAGTAACTTGGATTTACTCGCTCCGCACCTACCTAGGTCAAAATTATGACGACCTACGCCTCTCTCCGTCCGATCCGTTCCGTGAGACCCGACGGAAGTTTAAAAACACCAGTTACCTCATCAATGACGAGGTGGATGAGCCTGGTTCGCTTTGCCGAGTTCAACGAATTGAAAACTCTTCGCGACGAGTTCTCCTATTTCTGGCTTCGGATTCGAAGAATCCGCGCGGTCAAGAGGATCATATTCATGGGGCTTATTTACGCAGTTGGTCGCGTTTGTTGGGTGAAATTAAGCCCGATGCGTATCGCGGAAAGAAATCAGACCGTACTTTTGGTTCCTCGCCCTATTTGTTCACGGATGGTCATGTGGAAATGGTATCTGCAAATCGCATCAAGCAGTTAGCGGATGCCGGAACGAATATTGCCAAGCAAGCCTTCTAAACACCAACCCAGAAAGAAAATACATATGAAATACACAAACACAAAACTCACGCCATGGATGTTGCTCGGATTGCTGTTAGCCCTTTCGTGTTACGATGTGGCCCGTGCGACGAAAACGATTTCGAGCGGGCACACCGATATTTTTGAAGCTGAGTACGAGCAAGTCGGCACAAACGCGCCAACGATTCACCTTGGAGTTCATACAGATACGGGTCACTACGAGCCGGCGGATGTTCTGCTAGAGGTTGGCAATGCTGCCTATAGGAGCTCCGATGGATTTTCAGCAGATATCACTACGCTTCTTGGGGCAAATGCTTGGATACTTCCGGTAGATTTGGATCAGGCGGCTAATTTAGGCCTCATTGAGGCAGGTGTGGCAAAGGCTGGTTTTCCTGCAGGTTCTGTAACTTTCACCATGGTAGGTGCAGGCCCAGCGAATCCAGGTAACTTTGCACTTTTCACCGCTGGCAGTTCAATTCGTCTTTCGGCAACTGGATCTGAAGTGGGGACCAGTGGTTTTTCTATCACGACAGGGCATATCCACTACAACTGGGGCTTCTCCGCTCCCGGAACTTACACCTTTGATCTGAAGGCCAGTTATACGGATGCCAATTTCGGGGTGCTGGAGAGCGCTACGGAAACGTACACATTCAACGTAATTCCCGAGCCGTCCAGTAGCACCTTATTGCTCATCGGGTTGGTGGGTTTGGTGGCGGCTCGGAAACGGTTTTTGTCAAAGGAGTAAATTACTCCTTCATTCCTTGGCCGATGGGTGATGCCCTACTTTGCTCAGTCTCGGCAAGCTCGCTGAGCTTCGAAGGGCTTGATCTGAAAGTGACTATTCTTTCATTCCTTGGCCGATAGGTGATGCGTAGCCGGTCAGTTCGGTATAGCCACGACCAGAGATAGCTTTTCCGCTCCGATTTCCTGTGAAACGACATGCTCCCTCCCAATAACGGATCTTTGCGGTTCGTTTGAGTTGGAGTTCTTGATCGAGAAGAAGAGGCTGAACTTCCCCCGTGAAATCAAGAGAAGGAATGGAGATTTTCCAACCTGATGGATACGTGGCTCCACTGGCGGTTTTCCACTCGTCGATGGGAGTGATGGTAAAGTCGGACGACTTAAGAGGCAGGGAGGGGCCCCGAGCAGGGATCCAGGTTCCGGAGGAGGCGGGATCGGTTCGATTGCCCGGGTTGCGCATCCGATAGAGCATCAATTCATCGCCCGAATCGAACTGGAGACAGAACCAGTCCCAACCTTCCTGATCTTCGCCGAGAGCAGAGGTGGAGAATTCGTGATCGAACCAGGAGAGTCCTTTGACCGGAATTTTTTTGCCACCAAGTTCGAGTTGGCCCGTGGTTTGGAGGCGGGTGAAGGAGTAGTAGTGGCTGGCGTTGCCGGGAGTAGCGGATTTTCGGCTTAAGCCTTTTTCACCTTGGAAGGTGAGAGGTTTCAGGGGGGTAGCCGAAAGATCGAGTCCGATTCCTGTGGTGGGATCGGAGGCGGACATGGTGAGAGTTGAGTCAGTTTTTCTCTGGAGGGTCCAGTCGGCGATCCGGACTTGCATGTCTTTTTGCGAAATCTCTACCTCTCCGAGTGCGCCTCGGCTGAGTTTTTCGGAAAAAAGAAAGCGGCGAGAGCGGACATCCGTGATGGCGAGATGGGCAAAGGAGATGTCACGAATCGACCAAGCGGAGTCAGGTTGGGTGGCGACAGGTTGAAGCCCATGGCGGAAGAAGGTGAGTTCGTAGCCGTAGGGGTTTCCGTTTTCATCGTCGAGGTTTCCAGTGAGGTACCACCATTCGGTTTTGAATTCTGGGTGGGCTCCGTGATCGCGTGGGAAAGACCAGGACCATGGCTTCATTGCACGAGCCCAAGGATCGGCCGCATGGAGTCCAGAGGTTGCGAGGAAAAAGAGGAGAATGGGGAGAAGTTTTTTCATTCGGAGCGTAGGGCTTCGGCGGGGGAGAGACGGGAGGCGTGCCAGGCGGGGGGAAGAGAGGCCAACAAGCAGGCAACCATCATTCCGATGACAATACCCACGAGAGAGGGGTAAGGGGTGTACCAGTCGATGGTCCATCCGAAGAAAGCGCGGTTAATGACCTGCATCAAGATAAGGGCAACTGCAAAACCGGTGACGAGTCCGAGGAGAATCCCAGTGGTACCGAGATAAGCGGACTCGGTCATGATCGTCCGAAGAATTTGTCCCCGGGAGGCGCCTGTGGCTCGGAGGATTCCGATTTCGCGTGTGCGCTCGATTCCGAGGGCGGTGAGGGAGAGGGTGACGCCGAGGGCGGCGACCGCAATGGCAAGAGTGCGGAGGAGGGCGGTGACAGCAAAGGAGCGGTCGAAGATCCGGAGGGCTTCGTTCCGAAGTCCGGCCTGTGAGTAGACGAGGAATTCGCCACGGGGGCGGAGCTGTTCCCGTAGGGAGTCGCCGACGGTTTGGGGAGAGACGCCGGGTTCGAGATGAATGGCGAGGCTGGTCAGACCCTGGTCTTGGGTCAGTCGGCGGTAGGCGGAGCGGTCGAGAAGAAGGAGTCCGGATTCGGAAGTATAATCTCGGAAGATGGCGGCTACTTGGAGCAGATGAGTTCCTGTCGGAGTGGGGAGCGAGACCGTATCGCCGGCTTTGAGTCGGCGCCGGCGGGCGAAGTTTTCCGAAATGATGGCGTAGTCTCCCTTTTGGCAAAGTTCGTAGGGATCCCCTGGGAGGGTAGAGAGAAAAGTTAAAGGATTGTAGACGCGAAGGATTTCGAGTCGGCAGGCGGCGAGTTTGGCGGGGGTTCCATCGAGGAAGAGGCGGACTTCGCGGTAGGTGCCGACGGCACGGACTCCGGGGGTGGCGAGGGCGAGGGTTTCGGCTTCGGGGTCGAGGGGTTCGAGCGCTCCCGCGATAAGGTTCGTCGAGGGAGCGATAAAGAGGTCGGCTTTGATGCTTTCTCCGATCCACTGATCGACGGTGGCACGAAAACTGTGGACCATGATGGTGACGCCGATAGCCATGGCGACAGCGACGGAGAGTGCGGCGGCAGCGAGGCCGTGTCGGTGAAGACCACGGGAGAAAGTGGAGCGGGCAAGAATCGTGAAGGAGAAGGGCAGGGAAGGAACGAGAGATAGAAGTCGTGCGAGGGCGGGAGCGAGGAAGGCGGCGGCGAGAAGAATGCTGAGTGCGGCAAGAAACCCGGTCCGTGGAATCCGGGCATAGAGGGCTGTGGCAGAGAAGAGGAGGGTGAGGAAAAAACAGAGAAGTGAGGCTCGAAGGAAGTGGGATTGTGGGGAGGAGGCGCGATCAGCGGAGTTCCCGGGTAGAAGGGCGTCGACGGGAGAGACGAGAGAGGCCTGGCGAGCGGGCCACCAGGCGGCGAGGCTTGCGGCGAGAAGGCCCGCGAGGCCGGCAGCGAGGAGACTCCATGGGTTCACGACGATTTCCTGCATGGAGAGAAGAACGTAGTGGGATGTGACCGTGGAGGCGACCGATTGAAGGAGAGTGCGGGCGACTTGAAGGCCGAGAATGATCCCGATTGCAGAACCAAGAAAGCCGAGGAGAAGGGATTCGGCGACGAGAATAAAGACAACGGAGTTTTGGGTGAGTCCGAGAGAGCGCAGAAGGCCGATTTCGGATCGGCGGCGAACTACATTGGCGGCGACGGTATTGGTTACGAGAAACATGCCGACGACGAGAGCGATGAGAGAGAGTGCTGTAAGGTTGAGTTGAAATGCGCCGAGCATTTTTTCGACTTCTTGGCCTCGGCGTTCGGGGGAGCCGGCTCGGGCGTGGGCGGGGAGGTGGGGTTTAAGGCGTTCGAGAAGGGAAGAGCGAGCTGTGGCAATTTTTCCCGAGGCATCGGGTTGAAGAAGGGCTTCGATGCGGTCGACTTGGCCGAAGAGCCCAAAGGCGGACTGGACGGTGGCGATATCAGCGATCGCGAGGTGATCATCGGCTCCCAGGAGGTCGGGGGAAGGTTCGAGAAGGAAGCGGACCCGGAGGTTGGCTTGATGACCGGCGGAGACAGCGCGGATGGAGTCGCCGGGTTGAAGGTGGAGACGGTTGGCGAGGGAGCGAGTGAGGGCGATGGTGTTGGGTTCGGAAACGAAGGCGATGGCGTCGGTGGGGGAGCGGAGGGCGTCTTCGAGGCGGTAGGTCACGAGTTCGCTATTCGAGAAGGGATCAACGCCGATGAGATGAAGGAATTCCCCTGGGTGATTGGGGAGGGAAGCGACAAGAGAGAGTGTGGGAGTGACCTCGCGGACTGCAGGATCGTTCCTGAGTAGAGGGATGAGTTTTTCAGGGAGGCGGAAGCCTTGCCCTTCGATTGTGAAGTCGGGCCGGCCGGCGACGAGGTCGAGAGAGGCGCGGAATGAGCGGAGGGCAGTTTCATTGACAGTTTGAATCGCGACGATGGCGGCGACACCGACGGCGAGGGCAAGGAGGTTGAGTAGGGATAGAGTTTTGTGTCGGAAAAAATCGCGGGTCCCGTGGGAAAGGAAGACGCGGAGGGTGGTCAACCAGTTCAAGATCAGGAGTGGATACGACCGTCGACGAGGGCGACTCGGCGATCGGCGGTTCGGGCAATTTCTTCGCTGTGGGTGACGAGAACGACTGTGGTTTTTTCTTTTCGTGCGAGTTGGGTGATGAGATCGATGACCATGGTGCTGGAGGCGGAGTCGAGATTGCCGGTGGGTTCGTCGGCGAGAAGGATCGAGGGTTGGTGGATGAGGGCACGAGCGAGGGCGGCTCGTTGGAGTTGTCCACCGGACAGCTGGTGGGGGCGATGGTGGGAGCGGTCGGCGAGTTGGACGGATTTAAGGAGATCGTTGGCACGGTGCCGAGCCGAGGCGTTCACACGTCCGGATAGGAGGAGGGGGAGAAGAACGTTTTCCTCGACCGTAAGGGTGGGGAGGAGGTGGAAGAATTGGAAAACGAAGCCGATTTTAAGGCGTCGGAGGGCGGTCAGTTTATCGTCGTTAAGGGAGTGGAGGGGATGTCCTTCGAGGTAAGCTTGGCCTGATGTGGGGGTGTCGAGCGCTCCAAGGATATGCAGGAGAGTACTTTTTCCACAGCCGCTGGGCCCAGTGACAGCAACGATTTCGCCTGGGAGGATTTTCAGAGTGATGCCACGCAAGGCATCCACGCGGGCCTCGCCTGATTCGTATGATTTATGAAGATCGCGTGTTTCGAGCATAAAAAGAGAGCTCTACGTGATAAGTGAATAAGTTTTGAAGAAAGCCATAAAGTGAAAGGATAAACAGATTTTATATCACTGACTATCAGTCAGTTCAAAAAAAGCATGTGATATGTTAATAAGTTGGGAAGGATTCGGTTTTTGATGAGGCGTAGGGGTGGGGTAGCGAACCGTGGCGACGGCCCGACATTGGAATTCAGGATTGGGGGGCGGGGCGTAGTTAAAACGCCCAAGTGACCGAAAGGGTGGGTCCGATAGAGTCGAGACCGACATTATCATGATCCGGCTCGGAGAGGCCGCCGTTGGAGATGTGTTGGTAAAGGATGCCGAGGTTTACCGAGAGCTGTTGCATGACGGGAATCCGAACGCCTGTTCCGATGGTGAAGCTGAAGCAGAAGTCCTGTCCTTGGGAGTTGGGTGCGCCCGTGGCATCGGTGAATATGAAGCCGACCCTTGATTCGAGGTAAGGGACAACGGGCCATCCTTCTTGGACAAAGTTGTATCGCGGTCCAAAGAGTCCACCAGTGAACCAGGGATTGGGGCCGTGGATTACGGGGGCATACATTCCGCTGAAGAGGAATTCGGTGTTCCCGCGGTTCCATCCCTCATTTCCGATTTCGTCCAACTGCCATCCCACCGTGATGAGTTGGGGGAGATAGCGATAATTGTTGGAGTTATTAATGGAGAAGAGGCCGGCCGTCTCTACTGATAGGCTGACTACATCCTCGCCAAATAGAGAGTTTTGGATCGAATCGGTGTTGGATAGTTGGGGGGAGGGTGTAGCGGTGGACTCTTTCACGGACACACCAGACCAACAACTTGTTATTAATGACCAAGAAGTCGCTAAAAAAAGAGCTAAAACCAAGGAAGTTTTGCTTCCAGATTTACGTCTTAAAGTGATCATAGTTAATAGCATAGAGGTAGTAATTTGTGCGATCTAGCCTATATTTAGACAAGATTTTTCTGTTTGGGAATAACTTTCTATCTATATAAGTTTAAAAACTATGAAGCATATATGGGTTACAGGAGGGGGAGGGTTTATCGGGTCGAATCTCGTTCTACGGTTGCAGGAGGAGTTTCCGGGGGCTTCCCTGACGGTTTTGGATGATTTTCGGAGTGGGTCCTTTTTGAATTTGGAGGGGTATCGGGGGGATTTTGTGGCGGCGGACATCTCCCGATTGGACTGGGAGGCTGAGTTTCGGGGAAAAAGGCCGGATGCGATGTTTCACTTAGCCTCGATTACCGACACGACGTTGCAGGATCAGAAGATCCAGACTCATGACAACGTGGAGGGATTTCGGAGATTGCTGGAGTATCTTCGTCCTGAAAAAACACCGATTGTGTACGCGACGAGTGCGGCGACGTATGGTATTCGCGCGGGGGTGAATCGGGTGGGGGATCCGCTGGCTCCCGCCAATTCGTATGCATTCTCCAAAGTGCAGTTGGAAAATCTGGCGCGAAAAGTTTTGGAGGAGGAACCTTCGTGGAAAATCGGGGGGTTGCGTTACTTTAATGTGTACGGACCACGCGAAGGGCACAAAGGGGTGCCGGCGAGCATGGCGTGGCACTTGGCGGGGCAGATGCTGTTGGGCAAACGCCCAAGAATTTTCAAGAGCGGGGAGCAAAAGCGGGATTTCGTCTATGTGAAGGACATTGTGGCGTTCACGATTGCCGCGATGAAATCGGGGAAATCTGGGGTGTGGAACGCGGGTTCGGGACAGCCCAGAAGTTTTAATGAGATGGTGGAGGGATTGAACGAGGTGTTAGGAACAAAGTTGAAGCCCCAATATTTCGAATGTCCGTATCCTTTCTACCAACCCCACACCGAGGCGGACATGTCTGCAACGAAGAGGGATTTAGGGATTCAACCCAAGTATAGTCTGGAGCAGGGACTGAAGGATTACTTTGAGTCGGGATGGCTGACACGTGGACGGATCGCGAAGAAAAAGAAAAAGTAAGATTTTCGTTTTGGGGAAGGCTCTGTCCTCCCTTTGATTTGATTTTCCGCTAGGGTTTGGGGATGGCATCGAATTTACCCATCGAGGAGATCCGGGAGAAGTTGGGGAAGGCGTTGCGTACAGGGACAAAGCGGATTGTGATCGAAGCACCGACGGGTTCTGGAAAATCGACTCAGATTCCGCAAATGTTGCTGGAGGGAGGATTTTTAGGGGAGCGGGGTCAGGTGGTTATACTGCAACCCAGACGGATCGCGGCACGGATGTTGGCGAAACGGGTGGCGGAGGAGAGGGGGGGCGAGTTGGGAAAAGAGGTGGGATATACGATTCGGTTGGACGATCAAACTTCGAAGGAGACTCGAATTCGTTTTGTTACCGAAGGGGTGTTGGTTAGGCAGATGATTTCGAGGCCCCGGTTGGATGGGGTGCAGGCAGTGATTTGTGATGAGTTTCACGAGAGGCATTTGTACGGAGATTTAACGTTGGGGAGGATTTTGAATCTGCAAGAAGCCGGTAGGCCGGATCTGATTCTCATCGTGATGTCGGCAACTTTGGAAACAGAAAAGTTGGCGAAACGAATTGGAGCAGAGGTGTTGCGTTCGGAAGGAAGAACATTTCCTGTGGAGATCGAATATTTGAAGCATCGAGAGGATCTGAGCGGATCAGGGGCGGCGGAGGTAGCGGCGAGAGAGGCGGAGCGTTTGATTCGAGCGGGGAAGGGGGACGTGCTGGTTTTTCTGCCAGGTGGATACGAAATCAGCCGGGCAAGAAGGGATTTGGAGGCGAGGTTGGGTCGATCCGAAGCGGTGGTTTTGCCGTTGCACGGAGAGATGTCGCCGAAGGATCAGGATGCAGCTTTGCAGAAGTATGATCGGCCGAAAGTGGTGGTGGCTACGAATGTGGCAGAGACCTCGTTGACTTTGGATGGGGTCAAGGCGGTGGTGGATTGCGGGTTGGCCCGGATGGCGAAGTACGATCCTAGGCGTGGGTTGGAGACGTTGCTGGTGGAGAGGATCAGTCATGCCTCGGCGGCTCAGCGGGCGGGCAGAGCGGGTCGGACGGCCCCTGGGATTTGCGTGAGATTGGAAACGGAGATGGATTGGTCGAAACGGGCAAAGGTGGAAGAGCCGGAGATCCGAAAGTTAGATTTGGCGGAGGTGGCCTTGGTTTTGGCAGCGGCGGGGGCGGGGAGGTTACGGGATTTCCGTTGGGTGGATGCACCGGAAGAGAGTTCCGTTGTAAGGGCGGAGAAGTTGCTGGCCGATTTGGGTGCGACAAAGGGGGTGGGGGGAGAGTTGACGGAGACGGGGGAAAAAATGGCGGGTTGGCCTGTTCATCCGCGATTGGCACGGATGTTGATGGAAGCTGGATCGTTGGGGTGTTTGCGAGGGGCAACGGGGATTGCCGCCCTTCTATCGGGACGGCCGCTGTTGCAGAGAATGGCGGGACGAAAGGGGGAGGGGGCAGAAATTCTATGGGAGGGGGAGGAGGAGAGTGATCTGTTTGTGTGGCTGAGGGCGCTGCGGTTTGCGGAGAGGGAGAAGTTTCATCCTGGAGCGTGCGGGAGGATGGGGATTCATGGGGGAGCGGCGAGGGAAGCGGCAGCGGTTCGGGATCGGTTATTGAGCGTTTCTGTGGGGATGGGGCTGAAGGTGGAGGAGACTCCGGCGACAGGGGAAAAGTTGAGGAAGTGTGTCTTGGCGGGATTTTCTGATCATCTGGGAAGGCGATTAGACGGGGGGACATTGCGGTGTCGTCTGTCGGGAGGGCGGGGGGGCACGATTGCGCGGGAGAGTGTGGTGCGGGATCGGTCCTTGATTCTCGCTGCGGAGATGAAGGAGATCGGGAGAACGGATGGAGAGGTGGAGGTGATTCTGGGGTTGGTTACGGCGGTGGAGGAGAGTTGGTTGCGGGAGATGTTTCCGGAGGATTTCTCGGAGAGAAGCGGTCTGATTTTTGAGGAGAACGGCAGAAAGGTTTACCAGGTGGAGCAGAAACGTTTTCGGGATCTGGTCTTAGAGGAAAAAAAGAGGGATGTGGAGGCGGGGTCGGAGACAGCAGCGGTTTTGGCGCAGGCGGTGTTGGAGAAGAAGTGTGCTTGGCCCGGATGGAATGCGGAAGCGGAGGGATTGTTGGAGCGTTTGGAAGTCGTGAGGGGTTGGGCAGAGCAGGAGGAGTGGCCTGAATGGGACGTGGAGGCGAAGAGGCTCGTTTTAGAGATGCAGTGTGAGGGCTGTCTGACTTGGCGTCAGGCGAATGAGCGAAGCGCGCTGGAGTCGATCCAAGCTTGGTTGGGCAAGGAGAGAATGAAGAGGTTGGAGAAGTTGGCGCCGGACAGAATCGGAATGCCCGGCGGGAAGTTTTTAAAAGTTCAGTATGGAAAGGGGAGGGAGCCGATGGTGTCCGGCAGGATTCAGGAGTTGTACGGGTTGGAGAAGACGCCGCGGATTGGGGATGGGAAGGTGGAGGTCACGGTGGAAATTCTGGGTCCGAACCGGCGGCCGTTGCAAGTAACGAGAGATTTGGGATCGTTTTGGAAAGAGACGTATCCGAAGTTAAAAGGGGATTTAGCGAGGAAGTATCCCAAGCATGAGTGGAGGTAGTGTTTAGGGAACGGAGGGAGAGTTTGTTTTGGTTCCGGCTGGCTGGGGAGGGAGGGGTGGAGCCGAAGAGTCTTTTAGGCTTGGGCGTGGGCCTGCGGCTTTGAGGACCGCGGCTTGATCGGCGGCTGTGGCTTCTGGCTTAAGATTGGCGGGAGGTTGGGCGGCTGCTTTGGCCACGGCAGCGGCGAGTTGTTCGGCTTCGACGGCATTTTTGTAGGCAAGCAGAGCAGGAGGAAGTTCGGAGATTCCCTCTCCTGAAGCAAAGGATAGTGCACGATCGCCTAACCCGGTCCCCTTTGTAGCTTCAGGGAACTCTTGGGCGATTTTTTCGTATGTATCGAGTGCAGACTTGGTTTTATCGCCCCTGCGAAAGATCTCAGCAAGTTTCATGAGAATTCGAAAGCGGTCTTTGGAATCCTTTTCGTCCAAAAGATCTAGATCCTCATCGTACAGCTGGGTTGCATCTTTTTTCTCATTCAGATCGCGATAGATGTCAGCACTTCCCTCTAAAATAATTTTGTTTTTTGGAAATTCCTCAAGAAGTTGATTCACCGCGGCTCGGGTTTCGGAGATCGAGCCGGCATTCGCCAGGAGGCGAGCTTTTCGAAGTCGGAGCCAAGGCAGGTTGGAAGACTTCGAGGTTTGAGCGGCATCGAGATTTTCGTAGAAGTTTCGAGGAAAAGGGCGATAGAGGGGATCTCCCACGAAGGTAACCATCCAAGAGAGTGCAATTTGGGATTGGTAGGCGGATTCGGCAAAGGTGAGACCTGAGAGGAGGCCACTGACAAAAAGGCTGATATCAGGAGTAAAGCGCAGGTAGGGTTCGTACACGGCGCCCATGGTGGCGGTCAC
This sequence comes from Minisyncoccota bacterium, assembly GCA_030054195.1. Lineage (GTDB taxonomy): Bacteria > Verrucomicrobiota > Verrucomicrobiia > Methylacidiphilales > Verrucolacustridaceae > Verrucolacustris > Verrucolacustris abundans. Next base: position 69,064 of record JASGCJ010000001.1, on the reverse strand, counting down.
GCCGTGGGAGAGAAGCGGGCCGACCCAGTTTTTCGTTTCGGAGCGGACGGTATCGGCACTGAAGGAGTGGATATGGTAGGCAATGGCGCCCTTGCGGAATCGGGTGGTGGGAAGTTCGAAAGGACCTTCAAAATTCCACGTGTACCAACCTGCGTAGAATGCGACCTGATCCCAAGGAGTCCATTTTGATGCGACTTCGGGTTTGCGATCGATCTCGATATCGAATCCTCGGGCTTGAAATAGAAGGGCGGCTTGTTCGATCCAGTCGTCCCCCATGCGGTAAGGATCGTCTTTTTTCTCAATCGTACGGATATCGAAAAAGGCGCGCCCCGTGAGCTCTGTTTTTTCCGTATCCACGGCATCTTGGATCATTCTCCGAACGATGTTGGGAGTAGGACCGTCCAGTCGGCAGACAAGGATGAGGTAGTTTGCGAAGAACTGTCCGAATGGACGGATGCGTTTATCGGCAAAGTAGGGGTTGGAGACGAGGCCGTAGGTGGGGAGTCCGCGGAGAGGGAGGAGGGCGAGTTCGGAATCGACGGCAGCGGCATTGGCACGAAGTTGGGCCATCAAGGATTCAGGAGCCAGAACGGTAGGATCTTCTGCGATTTTGAGAGGCACGCCCCTCATGAGGACCATGATCCAGATCGGATTTTCTTGGGATTGTTGAACGGGGAGATTTTCGGCAAGACCGAGGATGGGATTTGGAAGAATCGTCTCGCTGCGTTTTAACCAACCGCGGGAGACGAAGATTTCATCGAGGGGCTGGCGAATTTTAGTTTCGAATTCAACTCGGGTGATTTCTTCCGTGATCGGGCATTCGATTCCCAAGAGGCGGTCAGGGGGAATCGATCGGGCTTTTGCGTAGGTTTCGGCCAGGGATTGGGAATCTGGATCGGCCTTGTTGTAAACGACAACGGTATGAGCGGCGAGATCAGGCCCTTGGGAATTGGCAGGCGGGGAAGTTTCAGCCATTCCCAGTTGGGATAGAGCAATAAGAGTAGAGAAAAAAAGAAGCTGAAACATATTTCGATGTTAGGGCAAGAGCCGTAGGGAGAGGAAGATTACAGAGTGAGGCGAAGGGTATCGTAGGCGAGGTGGACAGGGGTAGGAAGGGAGGCGTCCCGTTCGGCGTGAAGAGTTTGGTGGGTGAGATGGGTAAGCCAAGTTTGTCCCGCGCGGATATCTTGGGAGATTTCGATCGCCTGAGCGATGGTGAGGTGGGTGGGGTGGGGTTCTTCGCGGAGTCCGTCAATGATCAGGATGGGAATGTGGCGGATCTGATCTCGGATCGGGGTTGGGACTGCGGCGCAATCAGGTAGATATGCGGCGCGTGGTTGGCCAGCGATGTCGATACGGAATCCGGTGGTCGAGATGCTGCCGTGTGGCACGGGAAGGGGAGTGAAAGTGGCGGAACCGATCGAGAATGGGCCTGTGATGGGGTGAGGTTCGGGGCAGACGTAGGCCGGACTACGGACTTTGAGGTCGAAGGCGTAGTCGAATGCTTTCTCGAGGCGAGAAAGAGTAAAGGGATCTGCATAAATGGGGATACAGTTTCCATTTTTAACGGAGTAGGTGCGCAGATCGTCGAAGCCTGCGATATGGTCGGCATGGCTATGGGTGTAGAGGACAGCGTCGAGCTTGGGGATGGAGGCGCGAAGGGCTTGGGAACGAAAATCCGGTGAGGTATCGATGACGATGCTCAGATCTTTGTCGTGGAGCCAGACGGAGGATCGAAAGCGACGGTCGCGTGGGTCGGGCGAGGTGCAGACGCGACAGGTGCAGGTGAGCAAGGGGACGCCTTGGGACGTGCCCGTGCCTAAAAAGGTTAAATCCATACGTTTTGATAGCTGTGGGAGAGGCAGGTGGCGAACCTCCTTTACTGGTTTTAGGAGGGGAAAAAGGACAAGATTTTGCCTACCTTCCCTGCGTCTTCTGCTATGGTTCTGGAGTCATGTTAAGGCGATTACGGATACGAAACTTAGCTGTAGTTGAGGAGTTGACGTGGGAGTTGGGAAAAGGATTTAACGCGTTGACGGGGGAGACAGGGGCAGGGAAATCGATTTTAGTGGATGCTTTTTTGCTTTTGTTGGGGGAACGGGCGGATCGGGGTTTGGTGAGGACGGGGGCGGAGGGATGTGTGGTGGAGGGGGAGTTGGGTGGAGCGGAAAGATTTCGGGGTTGGCTGGAGGAGAAGGGAATCGAGGCGGATGGGGATGGAACGTTGATTATCAAGAGGCAGGTGGGAACCACCGGGGCGGGTCGACAATTTCTGAATGGTTCGGCCGTGACTTTGTCGGTGTTGAAGGAGTTGGGGGATCGGTTGGTGGATCTGCATGGGCCACATGATCATCAGACCCTGCTTTCTCCTGCGGCGCAGAGGGGGGCACTGGATGGTTTTGCGGGGTTGGAGAAGTTGGTGGGTGAAGTAAGGCAGGCTTGGCATTCGAAACGGGATGCGGAGGAGGCCGAGGAGGTATTTCGCAAAAATCTGGCTGGGGCGGATGGGGCAACGCGGGAGTATATTGACCATCAGGTGCAGGAATTGGACGAAGCAAAGCTTGTGGTGGGGGAGGATGAGCAGTTGGAGAGGGATCACGCAGCTGCGGGGCATGGGAGAAGGATTTTAGAGTTAGCGGGTGAAGTGAGTCGGTTGCTTGAGGGGGAGGATGGAAATGTGTTGGAGAAGTTGGGAAAAGTGCAGAAGGGGTTGACGGAGTGGGAGCGATTAGATGGGGCGGCCGGAGAGCTGCGGGAAAAGAATGAGATGGTGGTTTCGGCGTTGCGTGAGTTAGTTCGAGAAGGGGAACGAAGAGCGGAGGAGGTGGGGTTGGATGGAGAGAGGTTGGCCGCATTGGAGGCGCGCTTGAACTGTGTATTGAGTTTAAGAAAAAAGCATGGGGGCAGTATTGAGGCGGCTTTAGCCAAGCTTACTGAATTAAAGAAAAGGCAGTGGGAGTTGGCGAATGCGGAGGGAACGGAGAAGGAGTTGGTGGCGGCCACAAAGAAGGCGATCGAGGCTCATCGGCTTTTGGCAGGAAAACTGAGTAAGGAGAGGTCCAAGGCGGCACCTGTATTTGCCCGAGAGGTGACGAGTCAGTTGAGAGGATTGGGTTTTCAGCAGAGTCGACTCGAGGTGCAGGTGCAGAAGTTGGAGAGTTTAGGAGCGGAGGGAGGGGAGACGGTCGAGATGATGTTTGCGCCCAACCCTGGGGAGCCTCCGAGACCTTTACGCGCGATTGCGTCGAGCGGGGAGTTGGCACGGGTGATGTTAGGAATCAAAACGGTTTTGGCGGAGAGAGATGAGGTGCCCATTTTAATTTTTGATGAAGTGGATGCGAATGTGGGAGGGGAAACTGCGAAAGCGGTCGCGATGCGTTTGGCTGGATTGGGGAAGACGCACCAGGTGCTCTGTCTGACTCATTTGCCTGCGGTGGCAGGAGTGGCGGATGCACACTTTTGTGTGACCAAGACGGTGGAAAAGGGGAGGACTTTCGCAAGGTTGGAACGGGTAGAGGGGGAGAGTCGGGAAAAGGAGTTGAGCCGAATGTTGGGAGGGGAGGGGAAAGCGGCGCGCGCGATGGCCCGAGAGTTGATGGAGCGGGGGCGAGTGGCGAAAGTTTAGGTTGAAAACATGCTTGGACGAAATGAGGCGGGGAGGTTTTTGGTTTGAAGAAGGGCGAGGTGGGTTTGACCAAAAAAGTTTGGGTGGACGAGATGTTGAAAATTACGCGTCCACTTTTCGGGTAGGGGTTGGGAGTCGTGAAGGAGGGGTGCGGCTTGGCGAGTAAGGGCAGTCATAAAAGGGTGTGGACCATAGGATTGAAAACCTAATTTTAATCCGTCTTCGACCAGTTGGGAGAAGTTGAGGTGAGCGGTAAGGTCTTGCTCTCCCGGGCATGAGAGGGGATCGGAAGCGGATGTATGTTTTCGCAGCGCGACGAGGGTTCCTGCAGATCGGGATGGGTGATAGAGGTCGGCTGCCGGAAGTCCGTAATCGAGGGTGAGAACGGCTCCTTGTTCGATCTTTTCGGATAGAAGGGTAAGCCAAGGAGAGATGGGCAGACGAATTTCTGCCGTAAATCCTTCGATTGGAGGAATCGACCAGCGATGGATTTCTGTGAGTAGTTCGGGTGAGGCGGGTTGATCGATCCACACCCATCGGTCTGAGATTCGAGTGACGAAACGTTCGTGCCACTGGCCAGTAAAAAAGCGGATCATGCGAACTGGAAAGCTGTCCAGAAGTTCGCAGGAGTAAAAGTAGGTGGGATGGGATAAAGAGGGGAGTGAGGCGAGATCGGGGTGCCAGTGAATGGTAATTTTTGACAGGAAAGGCTGGAGAGAGTGTTTTTGTTGCTGTGCAAGTACGGGAGAGGGTTCGATGAGGTGGAGATGGAGAGAGGAGAGGAGGTGAGGTGCGCTCTGAGCTAGTGACGAGAGGATATCGAGCGCGAGATGCCCTTGATCGGCTCCCTGTTCGGCAAGGTGCAAGGAGGTTGGATTTCTGAGAGATTGAGCAAGTTCGGTAATTTGCAGGGAGAGGAGTTGGCCTAAAACAGGGCCTGTAGAAACTGGGGTTAGAAAGTCACCTTGGGTTCCGGTACGGGTTTTTCCCGATGAGTAGAAACCTATATCCTGTTGGTAGAGACATATTTCCATGAATCTATCAAATCGAATTGGGCCGTTCCGTAGATTCTCTTCTTTGAGAATGGAGGAAATTGAGTGTGTCACGGGATTAGCTTAAGGAATGGGGAAGCTAGGAGCGAGATTGACGAGGGGGAGATGAGAATTACTTTACCCATATGAGAAAGACCTTGAGCATTGTGCTGGGTTTTGCGTTGAGTGGAATATGTTGGGCGCAGTATGAGGGATCGACGGCTGAATCCACGAAGGATTTGCCGAGCACCAAGGCCGCGCTTCCTTTGACCGATATAGACAGTGCGGTTCCTGAGGCAAAACTTCCCCCGATCGATCCAAATTCGACTAGTTCGATCCCACAACCGCGGCCTCCTGCGGCCGATCCAAGCAAGACGGGCACGAAGGATTGGGGGCAGGATATGAAAGCTTTGCAGGATGCTACAAAAAAGAAGCAGGAGGACACGGCTGCGCTTGAGGAGAAGAAGGCGAAAGATGCTAAAGAAGCTCAAGAAAAGCAGGTGATGGAAAAGAAGGAAAAGGCAGACTTGAAAAAAGAGAATGATGGAAGAGCGGCACCTGCGGTATCTCAGAGCAGTTTGCCTGGGGTGAAGAGTGAGGGTGCGAATAAGCTTACTCCTGTTACGGGTTTGGACGGGGTCCAGCCTCGAGCAATGAATTCTGGGGATGGACGTGTTAGTCCAAGTTTTGATTCATTTACTGGGCCGCAGGGGAGTAGTCCGCTAGGAAAAGATTTTCAATCAGGTGCACGTCCCATTATGCCACCAAGTGGATCTTATGATTCGCGTTTAAACGCGGCTGGGCAGGCACCCCAAGTTCCCTCAGGTTCGTATCAGAGGATTTCCCAAGATCCCTACTCATTGCCTCCGGGTAGTGAAAAGAAGGTAACGGCTCAAGTGAAGCCGAGCCCGCTCGTCAATCAGCCTGAGGCTAAAAAGACAGTGGGTGCACCCCCTGCCGCGGGATACTCCCCTTACGACAATCTTTGGAACGTGCCTAATCCACGAACCCCGCCCCGGTTTTAGTACCGGTAGTGGGAGGGTTTGTAGGGTCCGCCAACGGGAATGCCGAGATACTCGGATTGAATTTTGCTCAACTTGGTTAGTTTGACGCCGATCTTTTCCAAGTGAAGGCGAGCTACTTCCTCGTCCAGGTTTTTTGGCAGGACATAAACCGCTGGCTTGTACAGAGTGCGATTTTTCCAGAGGTCGAGGGCGGCTAGGGTTTGATTTGAGAAGCTTGCGCTCATGACGAAGCTGGGGTGCCCTGTGGCGCAACCCAGGTTCACGAGCCGACCTTCTGCGAGCAGAAAGAGCTCCCGGCCATTCGGAAAGATGTACTTGTCGAGCTGAGGTTTGATGTTCACTCGGCGAACTCCTGTGTGAGTGTTGAGTTTATCGACTTGGATTTCGTTGTCGAAGTGACCGATGTTTGCGACCACGGCTTGATCTTTCATCTTGGTCATATGCTCGATTGTGATGACATCCAGATTTCCCGTGGTGGTGATATAAATATCCGCTCGTCCAAGAGTATCCTCGATGGTTGTGACCTCAAATCCCTCCATAGCGGCTTGGAGAGCATTGATCGGATCGATTTCGGTCACGATCACGCGGGCTCCTTGGCCTCTCAGGGATTGGGCGGAACCTTTTCCGACATCGCCATATCCGCACACCACGGCCACTTTGCCGGAGATCATCACATCGAGGGCACGATTCAGTCCGTCGACAAGGGAGTGGCGACAGCCGTACAGGTTGTCGAACTTCGATTTGGTGACGGCATCATTGACGTTGAATGCGGGAACTAGGAGTTTTCCGAGCTCCTGCAACTTGTAGAGCCGGTGCACACCCGTGGTCGTTTCTTCAGCGACTCCTTTCCACTCCTTGACTAGGGCATGGAAAATATTGGGATGTTCAGCATGAACCTTTTTGAGAAGATTTTTGATGACCTTTTCTTCTTCGCTGGAGCTGGGGGTATTGACCCAACCATCGCCGTTTTCGAGTTCATATCCTTTGTGAAGGAAGAGGGTGACGTCGCCCCCGTCATCGATGACGAGTTGGGGTCCAAGGCCTTGGGGGTTGACGATGGCTTTCCACGTGCAATCCCAGTACTCCTCGAGAGTTTCCCCTTTCCAAGCGAAGACGGGAACGCCGGTAGCTGCAATCGCAGCGGCGGCTTGATCTTGGGTAGAGAAAATATTGCAGCTGGCCCACCGAACATCGGCTCCGAGGGCAACGAAAGTTTCGATGAGGACTGCGGTTTGAATCGTCATATGCAGGGAACCAGTTACGCGGACACCAGCTAGGGGCTTGCCCTTGGCGTATTTTTCGCGGATGGCCATCAAACCTGGCATCTCCTTCTCTGCAATTTCGATCTCCTTGCGTCCGAACTCGGCAAGGGAGATATCTTTTACTTTGTATTCAGGTGAAGATTTTTGTGTTTTGGGTTGTTTCGTTTTTGGTTCAAGCGTTGCGGTGCTCATGGTTGGGTTTCTCCTATTGGGGTTAGTTCAAGCCTGCGTGACGACGGAGTTCACGGACACGGTCCGTATGCTCCCACGGGGCGTAAGCTAGTTTTCCCCGATGGCCGAAGTGGCCGTAGTTGGTTGTTTTCGAGTAAATGGGGCGACGGAGACGGAGTTGGCGAATGATTTCGGCAGGGCGGAAGTCGAAAGTTTCGTGGACTGCTTTTTCGATTTTACGGAAAGGGACTTTTTCGGTGCCAAATGTGTCGAGGCACACGGAAACTGGGTGGGGATGTCCGATCGCGTAGGCGAACTGGATCTCGACCCTATCGGCCAGGCCCGCCGCGACGATATTTTTGGCGACGTAGCGGCCCATATACGCGGCACTGCGATCTACCTTGGTAGGATCTTTACCGCTGAAAGCACCGCCTCCGTGTCGCCCCGCACCGCCATAGGTGTCGACGATAATTTTGCGGCCTGTTAACCCGCTATCTCCCTCGGGACCACCTACAACAAAACGTCCTGTTGGGTTGACGAGAAATTCGGTTTTGCGATCGAGCATTGAGGAGGGAAGGACTCGGCGAATGAGCTTTTCTGTAATGAATTTTTCAATTTGCCGGTGGGATACATTTGCAGCGTGCTGGGTCGAGACAACGACTGCAGTGATTCGGACAGGTTTGGAGTGGCGATATTCGACGGAAACTTGGGTTTTGGCATCGGGCCTGAGCCAGGGGGCTTTGCCGGATTTGCGAATTCGGCTGAGTTCTCGTCCGAGGCGGTGGGAGAACATGATGGGGGCGGGCATGAGTTCCGGAGTTTCCCGGCAGGCGTACCCGAACATGAGTCCTTGGTCGCCTGCGCCCTGCTCAGCGGTTTTTTTTCCCGAGACACGGCGGGCATCGACCCCTTGAGCGATATCGGGGCTTTGGCCGGTGAGGGCATTCATAATGTGGACTCGATCGGCGTGAAAGACGTCATCGTCGTTGGTGTAACCAATTTCTCGAATGGCAGAGCGAATGAGTTTGTCGTAGTCAAACTTGGCTCGGGTCGTTATTTCGCCTGCCACGACAACGAGATTGGATTTAACGAGGGTCTCACACGCAACTCGACTGGCTGGGTCTTGGCTTAGACAGGCATCAAGAACAGCATCTGAAATGGTGTCGCATACCTTGTCGGGATGGCCCTCGCCGACCGACTCGGAGGAAAAGATGAAGTTGCCGTGCACTGATTAAGCGTATCGCAAAAGTGGAGGCAGGCAAGAATAAATATTGATATATCATGATAAGATGATGAATCTATATGAAGCATGAGTCATCGAGTTAAGCTTTTGAGTGCGTTGGCGGATCCAACTCGTCTACGGATCTTAGCCGCATTGCGTGAAAATGAGCTTTCGGTTGCGGAGTTGCAGGAGGTTTTGGGGATTGGGCAGTCGAGGATTTCGAACCACCTTGCGCAACTTAAGTCGGTGGGTTTATTGCGCGACCGAAGAGAGGGACAAAAGGCTTATTATCGGCGAGCGGAGATGGGGAGAGAGATATGGTCTTTGGCGGAGGGTGCGGCGGGGGAGGTGGGAACACAGGCGCGGGATGGGGAGGCATTGCGGCGCGTGTTGGGGCAACGGCAGGAGAAGTCGAAAAGGTACTTTGACGCAGTCGCGGGTCGATTGGGTAAGAAGTATTGTCCGGGTCGATCTTGGGAGGCGGTGGGGAGGTTGCTTTTGGCTTTGGCGCCCCGTCAGGTGTACGCGGATTTAGGTGCTGGGGAGGGATTGATTTCTCAACTTCTGGCAGCGCGGGCTAAGAAGGTGATTGCGGTCGATCACTCGCCTCGAATGGTGGAGGTGGGGCGAGATTTGGCCAAGCGAAGCGGGTTGAAAAATCTGGAGTATCGGTTGGGGGACATGGAGAACCCACCGATTCGGCCTGGGTCGGTGGATGTGGCCATTTTGAGTCAGGCATTACATCACGCGGTACATCCTCCTCGAGCGCTGGAGGCCGCGTGGAAAATTCTTCGGCCTGGGGGAACGCTTCTGATTTTAGATCTTGTGGAGCATACGTTTGAGGCAGCTCGTGAAATGTATGCGGATGTATGGCTAGGGTTTTCTCCTGCGGAGTTGGCGCGGTTAATGCGAGAGGCAAAATTTGAAGGAGTGTCTGTCGAGGTTGTGGCAAAAGAGAAGGAGGGCCCGGGGTTCCAGACTTTGCTGGCGGCAGGAAATAAGCCTGAGTAGTGGGGGGGGGGTGAGAAAAGTTGGAATGGGAAGGGAAATGGTGCATTCTTCAGTGTCCGCGCTCGTGGCGAAACTGGCAGACGCGCTAGATTCAGGTTCTAGTGGGGCAACCCTTGGAGGTTCAAATCCTCTCGAGCGCAGCGTAGCAAGCGAGAGAGTTTAAATAGCCGGAGGCGAAAATAGATTGGGCCAGGGGTGGGTGTGCGGGGGCCAAATCCTCTCGAGCGACTACAGGAACCTCTGACCCCAGTGACATTCGGTGGGTTAATCGAGGGATGGAATTGAAGCGAGAAGGCGTTGGGTATAGGGGTGGGTCGGATGGGTGGTGATCTGTTCCGATGGACCCTCCTCAACAAGTTTGCCATGTTCCAGGACGGCGATCTGGTCGCTGACGTGTTCCACTACGGCGAGATCGTGAGCTATAAAAAGATAGGTCAGGCCAAGTTTTTCCTGAAGATCCATCAGAAGATTCACGATCTGAGCTTGGACGGAAACGTCCAAGGCACTGACGGGTTCGTCGCAGATGATAAACTCGGGTTCAACAGCGAGAGCTCGAGCAATCCCAATTCGTTGGCGCTGACCTCCGCTGAACTCATGTGGAAATCGGCGTGCAAAGGTAGGATCAAGTCCCACGAGTTGAAGAAGCTCGGTCACGCGATCCATGCGATCCGAGTTGCTCATTTGTGGAAAGTGAATTTCAAGGGGTTCAGCTAGGATAGTTCCGATTCGAAGTCGTGGATTGAGGGAGTTGTAAGGATCCTGGAAAACCATCTGAATTTTTTTGCGGTAGGGGCGAAGTTCAGCCCCAGAGAGGGAAGTGATCGGTACGCCCTGATAGGAAACCGACCCAGACGTGGGATCAACCAGGCGAACGATCACTCGTCCGAGTGTGGTTTTGCCTGATCCGCTTTCGCCGACTAGGCCCAAGGTGGTGCCCTGTTCGATTTTTAGGGAAACGTCGTCCAGAGCTTTGACTACCCCTGTGGGGCGTTGGAGAAGTCCTGATCGGACAGGAAAATGAACGGAGAGACTTTTGACTTCCAGAAGTGGAGTATTCATTTTGCAACGAGGGTGGCGCGATCAATGGAGGCGAGACGTTTGGTTTTTTGCCCCAGTCTGGGAATGCAGTCGAGAAGGGCCTTGGTGTAGGGGTGTTGGGGGGAGCGAAGAATCTGTTTTACGGGGCCTTCCTCAACGAGTTTTCCCTCGAGCATCACCAGAACACGATCGGCAAAGTTTGCCACGATTCCGAAGTTATGGGTGATCAGGAGTACAGACATTCCGAGTTTTTGACGCAGCTCCCTAAGAAGATCGAGGATCTGGGCTTGAATGGTGACGTCGAGAGCCGTGGTGGGTTCATCGGCAACGAGTAGCTTTGGTTGGCAGGCCAGGGCCATGGCAATCATCGCGCGTTGCTGCATTCCGCCTGAGAGTTGGTGGGGGTAATCTCGAGCACGAAGTTCGGGTTGGCGAATCCCCACGAGGCCAAGCAAGCGAGTTACCTCGTCTGACGTGTTGGGCAGGTTGGGTTGGTGGAGGCGCAAAGCCTCGGCAATCTGAAAACCCACAGAGAATACGGGGTTGAGAGAAGTGGAGGGCTCTTGAAAGATGTAGGCAACTTTGCCTCCCCGAGCTTGGCGGAGGAGGGAGTTGGAGCAGGTGAGCAGGTCGGTCCCATCCTGCCAGAGAACTTTTCCCTGAAGAGTGCAGGTGGGGGGAGGCGGGGTCAGGCGGGTTAAGGCAAGGGCGGCGGTGGTTTTGCCGGAACCGCTTTCTCCCACTACGGCGACGGTCTCTCCGGGTTGAATCGAGAAGGAGAGATTGTCGACTGCTACGACAGGCTTTGGGCCTGAGTGAAATGAGACAGTTAGATTTTTGACCTCGAGAAGATTCATCGTCCAGGGAGCCTAAATTTTGGATCTACGGCATCGCGCAGGGCGTCGCCGAGAAGGTTGAAAGCGATCACAGTCAGGATGATGGCAAGTCCTGGGGTAAGCAGCCACCAGAAGTTGAGCATAAAAATCTTAATGTCTTGGGCTTGGCCGAGCATCAGACCCCAAGAAGAGGCCGGTTCCTGAATTCCCAAGCCGAGGAAGCTGAGGGCGGCTTCGCCCAGGATGTAGCCGGGGACGCTGAGAGTGGCGGCGACGATGAGGTAGCTGAACGTATTCGGAAGAAGATGTCGAAAGAGAATCGTCCAAGGGCGTTGACCCAAAATATTTGCGGCTAAGATGAAGGGGCGCTCACGGAGTGAGAGAACAAGGCCTCGGACGACTCGCGCAGTGCCTGCCCAACCCAGAGCGGAAAGAATTACCACGATGAGTAGGAAGGTGGCATCAGAGGGGAACCGCGAAGAGAGAGCGGCACGCAGGGCGAGAAGGAGATAGAGACCAGGAACAGCCATGAGGAATTCGGTCAGGCGCATGGCAAGAGTATCGGGCCAGCCCCCCAGATAACCCGCAAGACCCCCGATGGTTAGTCCCAGGAAACTGGTCAAGGCGACCCCGATCAGGCCGATGCTTAAGGAGATCCCCGCCCCATAGAGGAGTCGGGTGAACACATCGCGGCCTGTGGCATCACTGCCTAGTAGATAAATGGGATCAGAAGTTGGGATGGTAAAAAGATGACGATCGGCAGGGATCAGGCCTAAAAATTTATACGAAACGCCTTTTGAGAACCATTGTAACGGGATGGCTTCGTCGGGTAGAGGTTGATACGAGGCCGTGGAGGGATCCACCAGCTTGTAGCGCTGGACACAAAGGCGACCATTTTGCCAGATGAGTGCGGTGGGTGGATGATATGTGCGCTGAAGATTCTGTGCAGAGGGAATTGATGGAGAGAGGAACGGGGCGAAAAGTGCGGCCCCATATAAAAGGATAAGGAGACAGGCAGAGATCAAGCCCGCAGGGCGACGAAGAAGAGCCCGCACAATGTCAGCGGCCATAACGAACCCTTGGGTCGGACCAAGCAAGAGCAAGATCGGATAATAGATTTCCGATGATCAGAAGAGAGCAACCCACGACAACAGATCCGAGAACGACAAATTGATCTTCGCGGATAAAGGCCTCATACACGAGTCGGCCAAGGCCGGGGTAGTTCATGACGTTTTCAACGAGTAGTGATCCACTGAGAAGGCCTGCGAAGGCGTAGCCAATCGTGCTCAGTAAGGGATTGAGGGCGTTGCGGAGGACATGGCGAAAAAGAACAACTTTTTCAGGAAGACCTTTGGCTCGGGCGGCAGTGACATATTCGGCTTGAAGGACATCGAGCACATTCGCACGAAGAACTCGGAGAGTGCCGGCGACTCCTCCGAGCCCAAGAACGAGTGTGGGAAGAATCAGATGGTAAGCGATATCGAGAAGCTGTGAGGAGGGAGAAAGGAAGTCGTGATCGAGAGAGGTCAGACCACCGATAGGAAACCAACCTGTTCGGGCGGCCATCCAAACGGCAAGCAGGGCAAGAAAGAATTCGGGAATGGCCAAAGCAAAGTAGGCAGCGGCAGAGGTGATACGATCGATCCATCCCCCTGGGCGTGCGGCGGCGAGGACAGCCAGAGGAATGGCCAGCGTCCACGCGAGAAGGAGGGAGGTAAGACTGAGGAGAAGGGTGGCTGGAGCACGTTGGGCGATGAGTTGTGCTACGGGAACCTTGTAGGTCCAGGAGTAACCAAAATCGAGATGCAGGACATTTCCCAGCCAAAGTGCGTACTGTTCATACCACGGACGATCCAAGCCAAAGGATTTTTGCAACTCCGCGATTAGGGCCGGGTTAATATCGCGTTGGGCTTTTACAGGTGTCAGGAAATCGCCAGGAGCAAGACTCATGAGCGCAAAGACCAACAGGGTCACTGCAAAAAGCATGGGCAGGAGGGCGAGCAAGCGTCGGAGAATGAAGAGCGTCATGGGGTAATGAGTGGGGTCCAAAGTTCATCTAGATTCCAGACTAAAGAGCCGAGAGGGGGAATACGGATGTTTTTCCAGCGATCTTTTAAGCCGACGTAGGCGTTCGCGGTGACAAGGTAGATATAGGGGGTTTCGTCGCTCATAATCTTTTGGACTTCATCGAAATATTTTTTCCGAGTGGGATAATCGAGAGTGTGAAGTTGGTCGGACATCAGTTGATCGATACGAGCTTCCCAAGGGGTGGCTGGGATTTTTTGGTTTGGATGCCATTGATGGAGGCGACCCTTGGACGAAAAGACCGAGATTCCGCCTGCGGGATCACCGCCTCCTGTCAGCCCTAGCATTCCCGCCTCGTAGTCGTACGAGTCTTGGATTTTTCCAACTAAGGTTCCAAAATCAAGGAAGGAGAGATTCACTGTAATACCTAGGTCACGCATATTTTCCTTAAACGCGGTCGCCATATTAGCGCGAAGTTGATTTTCCTGATTCGTATTGAGGGTGAATTCGACAATATTTCCTAGGCGGTCGCGCAGCTTCTGATCTGGGCCGAGTGAGAACCCAGATTGAGTCAGAAGCTCCATGGAGCGGGCTGGATTAAAGGGGTACTGGGTCACATTTGGGTTGTACCACTTTTTGTTTGCAGGGGTTTCTGGGCCCCAAAGAGGTTGGCCGCGTCCAAAAAGAACCCCGCGCACGAGTCCCTCCCGATCAATGCCATGGGATATGGCTTGGCGAAAGCGCCTGTCGGTGAACCAAGCCAGCTTGTGGGGGGGGACGAAGGGTTTGCCTGAGGCGTCTTTTCCTGGGTTTTGGTTAAACCAGATGAATCCCGTATTTGGGGAGGGGCCGCGGTTAAAAACAGAAAACCCGTATCGAGTTGCGTATTGATCGATCCAAGCAACATTGTCGGGTGAGAGGCCTTCGGCGTCCGTTTGCCCAGTGGCAAAAGCCAGAGTGCTGGCATTTGCATCTTTAACGAGTTTTGTAACCAGATAGTCCACGTAGGGGAGCCGAACCCCTTGCGTGTCAGCCCGCCAGAAGTGCGGATTGGCTTCAAAGACAATCCGTTCGGCGGGTTGGTAGGAACGAAGTCGAAAAGGGCCTGTGGCAAGAAGACGACGGGGCTCCTTTTGGGCGATACTTACATTCCAAGCTTTGAGGAGTGAGCCGTCCCGAAATGCTGATTCGAGTTCATGCTTTGGCAGGAGCCCCACGCCGCCGACAGTTTCCAAAAAAGGCGCGTAGATTTCGGGAGTGGTCAGGCGGACGGTGAGATCGTCGATTTTCTCGATCGTAAATTTCTTTCCATCAACGGAGAGGTCAAAGGCCGCACGATTTGGGAAGCGTGGGTCATAGATCGCTTGAAAGGTGAAGACCACATCATCAGCGGTAAAGGGGTGACCATCGGACCAGCAAACGCCTGGGCGGAGGTGAAAGGTGAAGGTTTTGTTGTCCGCGGCGATTTCCCAGCGTGTGGCTAGGCCCGGTTCAACCTCTTGGGTCACGGGGTTATTGTGAACGAGGGAGTCGAGAAAGAGGCCGATGAATCCGCTGGAGGTTGCATCTTCTGAGACGAGCGGATTGAAGGTGGAGGGTTCGCCAGGGGTCGAGTCGATAAAAACACCGCCTTGGCGACCAATTTCGTGCTTGGAGGTGTCTACTCCAGCGGGCAGGGGATGTTTTTCTCGAGCTACTTTGGATTTTGGAGTGCAGGAGGACAAAGCGGTGGCCAGTAAGGGCAGGAGAAAACAGAGCCGAAGCATAGATTGAAATCTTATAGGTTCAGAAAATGAATGGAAGTGGAAGTGATGTGTTATTCTTTCGCGGGCAACCCGTGAGATCCGATAAATACGAATGCCAAGCTCCAGCCTGAAAAAGCCAAGAGAAAGTAGGGAATCTGTAGGTTCATGGGTAGACCGTAAAGAAAGAGAAGGATGGGTCCCCAGTACATGTAGTCTGGAAAAAGGAGCGGAAGTACGCGGTCCCGATAGAGGGGCCAGTTCCAAGACCGAAGGATGCGGAGGGGGCCCCACCCAAGTTCGAGCCAGAGAAAGTAACTGACGCTCATGGGCAGAGCAACAAAGGGAATAAAGCAGAAAAAATCGAAAGCGATTTTAGGAAGAACGACCTGCCACTTTGCACCGACGCCAAACAAAAAAGATTGGAGAAGGTAAAAAAGATCCACGAGGAGTCCATTGAACCCGAAAAAGAGAAAGTTCCAGCCAAGCTTTCGTAACCGATCGGGAGACCAGGTTCGGTCTGGCCCAACTACGGTTCGGACAGATTCAGGCAAGAGTGTGCCCGCGAGAGCGGTCAACAGGGCAGAGAGAAAAATGCCGCCTGAGGCTTTCCAGTTTGCGAAGATATCAACCGATGCTTGGACTGAAGGGATATGGTAGTAGGAAAAGTAGAGACCGATTGCGATGGCCTGAAAAAAAAGAAAAACGCGGTAAAATCGACGGACGGCAAGTAGGCCGGGACGAAGTGCGTCACGCAGAGTCCAAGGGGATGACAAAAATCAGGCCTCGAAGGAGGTTCCGCACCCGCAGGTTTGTTTCGCTTTGGGGTTCACGATTTTAAAGCCGGTATGGGTGAGTTCGTCTTCGTAATCGAGAGTACATGCCTCAAGGAGGGGGGCACTTTCTGCGGCAATAAAGAGACGAGCGCCGTTTTGGTCTATTTTTTCGTCGGTTGGTTCAGGAAGAGTGACAGCCATTCCATAGGAGGAGCCTGCGCATCCCCCTTTTTCAACGAAAAGCCGAAGGCCCCGATTGGAATCACCTTGCGAGGTCAGATTCCGAATCTGAGAAGCCGCACGATCGGTTAACTGGATCATAGAGATAGAGTATGACGTGAGGTGACAGGTGTCAAAATGCAGGCTTCATGGCCCGACAGAGTGGTTGAGTTTTCAATCAGGGAGGTAGAGTCGATCCATGCACGGAATGCAACTGGTTCAAGACCTGGCCCTCATCATGACTGCCGCTGCGGTGGCAACGGTCATTTGCCAGAGGCTCAATCAACCTGTTGTTTTGGGATACATTTTAGCTGGGGTAGTGATTGGGCCAAACAACCCATGGATTCGTTTGGTTGTGAACGAGGAGGAGATTCGGACTTTGGCAGAGTTGGGGGTGATTCTTCTCATGTTTTCCGTCGGACTCCATTTTAGTTTTCGAAAACTAAAAGAGGTGGGAGGTGTGGCTATCGTTACGGCCGTGGTGGAGATCGCGGGAATGTTCTTTTTAGGAGAGAGGATGGGAAGGCTTTTTGGGTGGAGCACGATGGATGCAATTTTTCTTGGGGCGATCCTATCCATTTCGTCCACAACGATTATTGCCAAAGTTTTAGAAAGTATGGGGCTTTTGCGGCCCGGTTTCGCCCGATTGATTTTCGGTGTTCTGATCGTGGAAGATATTTTGGCCATTGCGATGATGGGGATGCTGACGAGTTTCGGAACAACGGGGGAGTTGAGTTGGTTGGGGGCGGGCCAAACTCTGCTGAAGTTGGCCGCATTTTTTGTGGCGGTGGCGGTGGGGGGATTTTTGCTGGTACCAGGGTTGGTCCGGTTGGCGAGTCGGACGCGGATGGAAGAGGTTCTTCTCATTACGGTTTTGGGACTGATCTTTGCAGGAGCCATTTTTGCAGAGCGGTTAGGATTCAGCGTGGCGTTGGGGGCCTTTCTGATTGGTGCGGTTTTGGCGGAGGTGAAAGAGGTGAATCGAATCGAAAAGTTGGTGGCGCCCGTGCGGGACCTTTTTAGCGCGATCTTTTTTACCTCATCTGGAATGTTGATCACCTTTGCGATGACCCCCCGAGGGGTGGCGGAGGTAGGTTTGATTGCGCTTGTGGTGGTGATCGGGAAAATTATTTTCAGCACGTTCGGGGCGTTGTTGGGGGGTGCGGATTTACGCACGGCGGTTCGGGCGGGAATGAGTTTGGCGCAGATTGGGGAGTTTTCTTTTATTCTAGCTGGGTTGGGAATGAGCCTAGGGGTTACGGGCCAAAGGTTGTACTCGTTGGCCGTCATGGTTTCGGCTGTGACGACTTTGACGACCCCCTATCTGATTCGGGTGTCGGAAGGGTCGGCAGATTGGATGGAGCGAAAGGCGCCTCGTTGGTGGGTTGATTTTTGGAGGTTCTATCCGAGTTGGTTACGGAGTATGCGTTCGGAACCCGGAGATCGGCACCATGTAGCGCGGCAATTCATCCGAAAACTATTAGGGCAGTTAGGGCTTCAGCTTGCCTTGTTGACGGCTCCCATTCTGGCAGCTGCAGCGTTTTGGGATAGCTATCGAGAAAGATTGCCTGAAACCGTGCGGCTGGCTTGGTGGGGGGGAGGGCTTTTTTGGCTGGGTGGCGCTCTTTTGGCTTTGCCTGTGGGTTGGGCTTTTTTGCGAAAGTATCATGCGTTGGCAATGCTGGTTTCGGAGTTGATTTTTCCTCGAGGAAGTCGTGAGGAAGTGGGATCGGCCCGAAAATGGGCCACATTTCTTTTTTGCGGAATGGGGGCTGTCTTGGGTGGTGTGTATTTGCTGGTGATCAGTTCTCCGCTTCTGCCGTCAGGGAAAATGTTTCCTATTTTAATGGCTTTGGTTGTGGCTGTGGGGTTGGTGAGTCGCAAAAAACTTGTGGAGCTGTATGCTAAGGGGCAGAGCGCAATTCGGGATACCTTTGCCGTAGCGCCGGATCCAGGGGAGGTGCGTTTGCCAGGGGATTCGCAGGTACGATCGTTTCGGGTGGGTCGAGGTTCAGGCTTGATTGGGCAGTCTTTAAAAGAGACGGGTCTTCGAAAGGTCAGCGGGGTGGTGGTGGTGGCGATTGAGAGGGCGGGGGGAAGCACGGTTTCGCCTGGTCCTGACGAGAGGTTATTCGAAGGGGATGAACTATTTGTTTTTGGCGAGAAGGGGCAGTTGGAATTGGCGAGCGAGTTTTTTATGAACTGCGGCGTAGTCGAGGTCTAGTGGAACGGCCCTCAGGGGATGTTTTGGGCTGGTGACGAAACCAGTGAAAGAGGAGGAGTTGAGCGATGCCGCGGTGGGGGCCGAACTTCTGGTGCGACCAGGTTTCCAGGTCGCCAAGGCGAAGGGCCTTTCTTTTTTTGGGGAAGTATAGTTGGCGAAGAAGTCGATCGACCCAAACATCGACGGGGAAGGAGTCCCAGCGCCCATACGCGTATAAAAGAACACAACGTGAGATTTTTGGTCCGACTCCGGGCAAGGTTTCGAGATGAGCTGCGGCTTGGGCGGTTGAAAGTGAAGGCGGGATCTCAAGCAGGGAGGGTTGAGCGGCAACTCGTTTGGCCGTGGCTAGAAGGTGGCGAGCACGATAGCCAAGAGCACAGGAGCGAAGGGCTGATTCGCCCGCTTGAGCGAGAGTGTTGGCGGAAGGAAATGAGTTTGCGGGTCCTCCGAAGGTCTGGCGCAAACGGGCATGAATCTGGCGAATCTGGACGATCTGTTTGAGAGAGGAGCAGATAAAGTTGGCAAGGCACTCCCAAGGGTCTTCGCGAAGGGGACGCAGGCCTGGATATTTCTGCATAGCGGAGAGGAGGTGAGCGTCGGACGAGATTTGAGGCTGAAGCAGGGATGGCAGATCAAGATCTAGGGTGAAGTAGTTTTGGATCTGGGCAGGGGAGAGGGATGGGTTATCCCAGTGGAGGGATTGACCTCTGATGTGGAGTTGGACGGGTTGGGATTCGATCCAGCCCGTGAAGGTAGAGTCATCAAGAGGATTCCAAGAGAAGCTTTGCCCGCCAAGGAGGGTCGAGGATAGATCTAAAGGGTGAGAAAGTTTGAGGGAGGGCATCGGTTCAAAAGATTAAAGGTTTCGGAATGGAGGAGAAGTGGGATGATCTGGGTTGTGCAAAAAAGATTAATCGTTTTTTGGTTCGTTTGGGCGCTTGGCAGCACTGTGCAGTCGCAAATCGGTGAGGAACCTGTGCGCAAAGCAGAGCTTGTGGGGGAGCAGGTTCGAGCTGCGGAGCCTGTTGTGGAAGAGGTGCGGAAGGCAGGCTCTGTGGATACGAAAAAGGGTTCCGCTCTAGATCAAATTTTGTCCACGACTCCTAAGGTAACAATCCAATCTCCGCAGGATGGGCAGGTGATGCCATGGGAGACAGTGGATGTTTTCGTCCAAGTTGAAAACCTAACCATAAGTGAGGATGAGCATCGTTTGCATGTGATTGTGGACAACGGCTCTCCGATCGAGCACACGAATGTTTTACGACCTGTCATCTTGCGCGGATTAGCTCCAGGAGCACATACCCTACGGATCTTTGCGGTGAAACCCGATGGCAAGATGTTGCCGAACCCAGAGGCTTTGATGAGGGTAGATTTTTATGTGCGGAGACAGGATTTTTCTAATTTTCAACCTATGGATAGACCTTATTTGACGGTCAACCTGCCGATGGATGGGGTTGCCATTCCTGATGCAGAGGGGAAGGTTTGGTTGGATTTCATGACGCACCAAGCCCCGATGGGTAAGGGAAAGTACCGGGTGAAGGCGGTGATGAATGGGGTTGAGACGATTGTGAGCACGCGGGATCCGCATCCATGGGGTGGCTTGGCGGAGGGGAGGCATCGGGTGGTGATTGAGTTGATCGATGAGGATGGAGATCCAGTCTCAGAAATCTTTGCAAGGGTGGAGAGGACTTTTGAAATTATGAGGATGGTGCGGGCTGTGAATCCGCGGGAAGTGGATTCGGCAAACCTTTGGTTAAGAAACAGGCAGTAGGGGATAAGCTGGGTTACGATCGTTTCCCGATCGTACTAGCTCCGCGAGATGTTAGTCATTTTACGCAAACGAGTTTGCATCCTTCGCATATTGGCTGCACCCGCGGGCGTGGAGTCTCGAAATCCAGTAAGATGGAGGATTCCGTGAAGAATATATGTGAGAAGCTCTTCTCGCAACGTCAGGCCGTGTCCTCGGCAGAGTGAGGCGGCGACGGCTGGGCAAACGACAATTTCGCCGTGGGGGAAGGCCAAAACATCAGCAGGTGAGGGATCCTGCAAGTGGGTTTGGTGTAGTCGCCCGCTCTCTTTGGGGGATACAAAAACAATGCCAAGCTCGAGGGGGAGTCGCGTGCGGCGACTCTCCGGAAGGTGCTGCAGGGCCGAGGTGATCTTACGACGAAAGTATGCGAGGTTCAGTCGGTGCCGGCGCTGCCGATTGTTCCAATGAATGTGGATGGGTTTTGTTGCCACGACGATCCTTAGGATAGCGAATTCGGGGGCGGAGGATACTCTGCAAAGCATGGGCGAGGGCACGTCGTGCCGACTGCCATTCGGTTTGTGTCAGCTTAGATTTCTCCCAATGACCTTCCTCAAAGCGAGCGGCAAAAAGTTTTTCCACAAGTTTTGCTGCGTCCCCGGGGGCGGGTTTTTCCATTGAACGAGATGCTGATTCAACCATATCGGCGAGGGAGAGTAGTGCCGTTTCGGGGGATTGAGGTATGGGGCCTGCGTAGCGAAAGGAGGATTCGGCAACGGGGGGTATGTCTTCATCCCGAAGGCGAAGGATTTTTCCCCCGGTGCGAGCATCTTTTTCGTGTTGGAGGGCACGCTGATAAAAGAACCAGACAAGAGAGGTGCCGTGGTGCTCGCGGATCGCATCTCGAATTCTTCGGGGAAGGCGATGGAGTCGGGCCAAGGCTAGCCCCTCTTTCACGTGGGCCAGAATAATGAGAACACTCATGGATGGGGTGAGGTTGGCGTGAGGATCGGGATCACTGGGATTGAAGTTTTCGGTGAAGTACTCGGCTTTCTCAACTTTTCCAATGTCGTGGTACAGAGCCATGGCACGGCAAGCGCGAGGGTTTGCGGAGTGGGTGGCGGCAGCGGCGGCTTCGGCAAGGTGTCCAACCAGGATGCTGTGGAGGTAGGTTCCGGGAGCTTCGATGGAAAGCTTTCGGAGAAGGGGATGATCGAGGCTGGTGAGTTCAAGCCAGGAGAGATCGGTCGTGCGGTCGAACACAGACTCGAGGACAGGGAGCAGGGCGCCAACAAGGATCGCACCGAGAAGACCAAGAGCGGCAGAGGATAAAGCCTCTGTGACGAGCAGGTCTCGCGCGAGGTTCATGTTGTGACCGGAGGCAATGATGGTGGTGAGTAGAGAGACAAGGCCAAGGCCCGCACCTGCGCGAAGTAGATCCGAGCGACGAGCGATTTTTCGGGAAAGAAAAATGGCGGCCAGCCCTGTGAGAAGTGAGGAGACCAAGTAGCGCCCGTCCGGACGAAGGAGAAAAAATTCACCCATTCCCAGAAGCACAATCAGGAGAAGGCCTGCCCGAGGTCCTACCAAGGTGGTAAGGACCAGAGCCGCGAGTGCGGGGGGGATCAGGTAGGAACAGGCTCCGAAAGAGAAGCGGGGTGCTACTGCCAAAAGAATCAGAATGAAGGCGAAATTTCCAATGAGAGTGAGAAGAAAGAGAGCGAGAAGGCGATTTCTATGAAGAGTTTCAGGCAGAACGACAGAGAGAATTAGGGGAAGAACCACGGCGACGAAAACAGCCGCAATCCATGCTGAGGGGCCAGCTCCTGCGGGAGTCCAGAGTGAGAGGGTGTATGAGGCGGCGGCGGTAAGGAGAAAGAGAAAAAAGCGAACCGTCCGGTTATTTTCTAAGCTATTTTCCGAGGTAGTACGGCGAGTGAGGGTGGCGGGTGAGCTCACAGGGTGAGGCTGGTCTGCCTGAGTCCGCGGTGCTCTTTGTAGGCGCGGACAATTTTTCCTACCAGTTCGTGGCGGATGACGTCGGTATCCTCAAATCGAACAAACCCGATCCCTTCCACGGGGGCGAGGGCTTGAACGGCTTCGACGAGCCCAGATTTACGGCTGTGGGGAAGATCGACTTGGGTAGGATCTCCCGTGACGATGCATTTGGATTCGGCCCCCAGCCGAGTGAGAAACATGAACATCTGTTCTGTGGTGGCATTCTGACCTTCGTCGAGGATGACGAAGGCTCCATTCAAGGTGCGGCCGCGCATATAGGCGAGGGGAGCGATTTCGAGGATTCCCTTATCCATGAGTTTTTGAATCTCTTCCACGTCGAGCATATCGTACAGGGCATCGTATAAGGGGCGGAGATAGGGAAATATTTTTTCCTGTAGATCGCCTGGGAGAAAGCCGAGAGCTTCGCCAGCCTCGACGGCTGGGCGGGTAAGGATGATGCGGTTGATTTTGTCTGCTTTGAGGTAGGAGATGGCCATCGCCATAGCGAGGTAGGTTTTACCCGTACCCGCTGGTCCGATCCCAAACACGAGATCGTGGTGGCGGATGGTTTCAACATAGGCTTTTTGAAGAAAAGTTTTGGGAAGAATGGCGGGTTTTTTTGCTGAGACTTGGATTCGGCAGGACCACATTCCCTCGAGGCTTTTGCCCTCCCCTCGGTGCACAGCGCGTAGGGCGTGAAGAAATTCGTAGCGGCGGACTCGAAGTCCGTGCTGGCGGGCGAGGTGAAGTTGACGGAAGAGTTCCTGGGCGGCGGCAACATTTTTTTCCACCCCATCGATTTTGAGAAGGGTGTCCCGTACGGTGATTTTGACCCCTAGGGTGGATTCGGCCTCTCGAAGGAGGGAGTCATCCGCTGCATAGAGTTCCGAGAGAGTGTGGGCGTTTTCGAACGTGAGGGTTTGATCGCTCATGGGCTCAGTTGAGTTGTAGGGAGGAGGAGAAAAGGGGGAAGAAAGATATTTTTGGGGTTAGCGAAGCCGGGAATCGAGCTGGGCGGTCGCTCGTTGAAGGGTGGAGAGTCCGGTTCCAGTTGTTTGCTGGGCGCCTTTGGAGTCGAGGGGGAGGGTGGTGCCTGTTTCAAGAGAGGAGACGAGGGCGCAGTACTGGTCATTGATCATCATGCCGAGAAATTCCCCTCCAAGAGTGAGGACGAGATCGCCCGAGGAGGGGGCATACTCGCCCTGGAGTCGGTTGAGGAATCGGGAGTCCATTTCCAAGTAACCGGGGAGATCTGGGGAGAGTTTGAAACTGCATTCGCCATATCCGTTACCGCGGGGGGAGATAAGGAGGCTTTTTGGAAACCGAAACGGGTCGGTGGCAATGCGATAGGGGGCGGTCGCAAGGGAGTTCGTATCGGAATTCGGAACAAGCGCGATCAGTAAGCGGGGATCACCTTTTCGAAGGGAGTGAAGGGAAGGAATGGGTTGAGGAAAATTAGCGGGGGCTGGAGGGGTGAGGGATCCAGCGAGAGATTTCCATGAACCGCCAGCATCGCCCAAGGTAAATGGGGTTTGATCCAGGGAAAGCAGTGCGCCAGTACGGGTTCCATCTGTCAGAAGAATGGATTTTATTTCGCGACGCCGTGGACCTGAGCCTTGGGCGGATGTCCGCTCGGTAACGATAGAAAGGGTGGCGCGCCGAGCCAGATAATCGGCGTAGAGCGAGTTGGGTGCGACGGGACGATATTCACGCATTTCTTGAGTGATTTCACCCGACTTTTCGGCCAGACGTGTGACCCCTTGCGAGAGAGATTGGTTTTGCTCGAGGAGCTTTTTCTTCTCTTCCTCTGCAGTGCGTAGAGTTGTTTCAATCTGCCGAGCGCGTTCTTCGGTGGAGCGGGTTGTCAGTTGTGCGGCGGTGAGCTGAGAGCGAAGAGTTTCACCCTCTTTTCTTAATTTTTCTTCCGACTGACGAAGGGCAAGGGCCTCAGCTTTTGCGGCTTCGAGGGCGGCCCGACTTCTCTCTGTTTCCATGCCTGCTTGTTGAGCTAGGCGCAGGGATTCCTGTTCTGCTTTGGTCAATCTCTCGGAAAGTTCGGTCGTGCGGGCGCGAGCTTGGTCAAGAACGGTGGCACGAGTCCGGGATTCGTCCCGAGTCGTGGCGAGGTCGAGAGCGAGTTTTTCTCGATTGGCTTTTTCTTCCTCCAGGGTGAGTCGGAGGGCAGCAACAACATCCTCGCGAGCGGAAGCGGGTTGTTGAGCGGCAGGGGGAGAAGCGGGAAGTTCGTTTTTATCCCATCGGGTAAGAGCAAGAAGGTTGAGAAGTAAGAAATCGCAGAGAATGAGGAGGAGAGTTTTATTCATGGAACAAAGAGCGGAGGGCGGGGCCTCAAAGGGCAGGAGTTAGTTTTTTTCGGGAGGGACAAGAAGACGCTGTTTGAGGGCGCGGACGTGAAATATCTTAATGATGGCAACGCCTGCGATTCCAAAGAGGTTGGAGGCGTAGGCGGCAAGAAGGCTGGGTTGAATGAGGCCGATGACTTGGAGGACGAGTGCCGTGGCAGTGCCAGCGATTCCCACGTAAAGGCCTGCATCAAAGAGATTGTCCTCGTTTTCCAAAAGGCGAAGTTTGAGGTTGGTATCGCCCGGGCCTTTCTCGATTTGACGGATGCGGCGAAGGCAGATTCTGTAGACGGCAATTTGCAGTCCAAGAAAAACGGCCAGTGTGATGAGGTTGGTTAGGTCCATAGCGTTTCCTTTCGGTTGTGTGATTTTAGCTTGGGAGGAGGGTTGGGCGAGACTCAAACGATAGCGGGGAAGAGGGTTGGGGCGAAGCCACGAGGGTTCTAGGGCGGCTCCGAGAAGAAAGGCGAGCAGGATGGTCTGAAGCAAACGAGGGGCGAGGCGCCAAGGTCCGGGGCTTTGGGGGTTGGGGATGGGGAGCCATCGCCACAGGCTAAGGATGATGAACCAAGAGCCGGCAAGAAGGAGGAGAGCTCGGAGTAGTAGAAGGGGTTTTTCCCAGCGGAGAACAAAGGGGAAAAACTGAGTCGGAAAAGGAAACTGGTGAGTAAGGACGGGGCAGTGGCGTTGGACGAGAAGTTCCACAGCACCCTGACCTTGGGCTATGGCGGTGGAGAGGGATTTCCAAGGTTGAGTGGGGGTTGGTGGCAGTCGTGCAAGGCGGCTGGCGGGTCCCGCCCAAAGAGTGGCCGTGAGGAGAAGATCGGCGGGCTCGGAGGGAGCGCGGATTTGGTCGGACAACCAGTGAAGAGCTGGCAGAGAGTCGATCGTGGCAAGGAGTTTTCGAAGTGAATCGTATTCGTAACGTCGGGCGAGGGACAAAAGGGAGAGGAGGCAGGGTTGAAGAGGACGCAGAGACCGATCGGAAATCGATTGCTGGGTAAGGATTTTGATGTCTCCAGCTACGTTGGGAGTGAAGGCGCTGGTATCGATGAGATGTGCGGTGAGAAGGAGGATGGCTTCGAGGGGTTGGCCTCCGGGGCTTTGGGCGGGAAGAAGAGGTGGTAAAGGGGGGAGGGGAATTGCATCCATAAGAGATTGGACGCTGGGTGATGGATTGGAGCGGAGATGATCGCGTAAACGTATGCGAACGGGTTCCCGAAGCAGAAGGGAGAGTGCGGGTGGGGGTTGGGTGGTGCTCTTTTCGAAGGCTAGACCCGAGGTGGCTAGAATAAGTTCGAGCCGAGGGTCGCGGGTTCCGAGCCAGGCTAGGTCTTGGCGGGAGGAGAGTAGGGAGCGGGCGTTGGCGACGAGAGGATCGCTTTCAGGGAGATGCATGGATTGAGCAAGAAGAGAGATTCGGAGACCCGCTCCGAGGTGCTCTGAATCAAGAAGGGAGTCCGCAAGGAGTGGTAGGGATTGTGTGTTTTCCCCTGCAGCGACAAGAAGACGTTCGTCGATGGCTTGGAAGCGGATGGGAAGAAGTGCAACAAGTGCCCAACCGGAAAGTCCAAGACAAAGAAAGACTAGGGAAGAGGATTTCAGGGCAGAAGCCGAGGTAAACTGGGATGAATACGGGTGAGGATCTCCCAAGGAATCGTTCCAGCTTCACGTGCGAGATCCGCTGCAGTGCGGGTGAGTGAACCTGAGCGACCGATCCAAACGACCTCTTGTTCGCGACGCGGATGGGGCACGCGGGAGACATCCAGAATGGTCATATCCATTGTGACGCGACCGAGGATCGGGCAGAGGCGACCTTGAACGAGAGCGTGGCCACAGGACGAGAGAGAACGAGGAAGTCCGTGTGCGTAGCCTGTTGCAACGGTAGCCACTCGCATATTTCGTGGGGCTCGGAACGTAGCCCCGTAGCTGATGGATTGTCCTCGGGTGACAGTTCGGACGAGAAGGATACGAGATTTCCATGAAAGTACGGGTTGAAGGTGGGGCGTGGGACGGCCCAAAGGCGAGTAGCCATATAGGCCGAGTCCGGGGCGGGCGTGGGTCGAGGATAGGGATAGGGATTGAAGCACAGCGGCAGTGTTGGACCAGTGATGGGGCAGGCTTTTTGGTAAACGACTAGAGCGAGCAAGCTGGCGTTGAGTGAAGGCAGGGCTCGAATCGGCACATGCGAGATGGGTAAAGGTTCCCACAAGATCGAGAGAGGGATGTTGCGCGATAAAAAAAAGGAGTTGCGTGAATTCTGCGGGTGTCGCACCGAGGCGGTTCATTCCTGTTTCGAGTTTGGCTTGAACTCGTGCCGTTCTACGGGAGCGAAGAGATGCACGCAGAAGCTCTTGGGCCTCGGTCAAAGATGAGAGGGTCACAGTGAGTTGATGTTCAAGAGCTGTCTTCAATTCAAACGGAAGTGTGGAACCTAAAAGAAGTATAGGTTGGCGAATGCCTGCTTTGCGCAGTTGGACTCCCTCCGATACGCAGGCCACGCCAAACTCTTCGCAACCCGCTTGCGCCAAGGTGCGTCCGACAGGAATGAGTCCGTGGCCGTAGGCGTCGTCTTTGACGACAGCGAGGATTTTATTTTTTGGAGGAAGGCAGCGTCGCAGAGTACGAAGGTTGTTGCGGAGAGCAGGCAGGGATATTTCGCACCATGTACGGGCGTTACGATCAACCTTCATTTAGGGAATCGTAGGGATGGAGGTGGCAAGGTGAGAGTTAAAAAAGGGGGGTACGGGAGGGGGCGACGGCAGGTCGAAGATGAAGAGGAGCTAAGGGCAGATCGGGTTCTAGGGGTGATGAGACGAGGGAGGCTAGAAGGTGAAGGGCGGAAGGATGGGCAATTTTTGGAATATCTGCCAAACCGTCTGGGGTCACGGCTAGTGTGCATCGCGATAGGAGTTCGGGGAGATGGCTCATGGGGTGAACTGTGGTGGGACGGCAGAGGTTGCCGTGGTCGTAGAAGGTGGCAAAAACATCGCCTCGTCGGGCATCAGAAAAAATTCCCAGATGAGTGACTTCAGGAAATTGCTGGGCGATGGCGTGGGTGCTACGGATGGGCAGAATAGGGCAAAACCAAGAGGCGGCGATGCCTTGGGCGGTAGCGATCGCGGCGCGTATTCCTGAGAAGGAGCCAGGGCCAACCCCGACGAGGATCTGGTCGGCAGGAGAGGAGAGAGAGAGATTGTTCTGTAAGGAGGGAATTAAAGAAGAGGCAACTGTTCCAGAGAGAGTCCCGGAGTGAAGGACTTTCTGATCTTGGGCCCAGACCCAAGTCACGTTCGGGGTAGAAGCTTCGAGGATCAAGCGGAGCATGAGGGAGTTTTGGGGAAAGTGCGGGTCGAGGCGAAGAAAAACTCAAGGCTTCGACGGGGAATCCGTATCGGACATGAGGGCGACGGGTGCTCCATCCGGGCAGAAGTCGAGGCCGGGACCGCCTCCGCGGATGAGGCGGATTTCAAAGGTTCCGTATTGGAACTTGAGTTTGGCGAAAACGGGGATTCGTCGGGCGTCATCCGTCATCCATAATTTCATCCAGCCCTGATGACGCCTCGAGGCGCCATGAGGCTCGCCAAAAATTTCAATCAAGGGCCGACTTGGGTCGTCTTCCAATTCAATCTGGCCGATTTGGGGGCAGCTCATTTTTGCAAAAAGAGGCTCATTGTTATCGAGGACATTCCATGTCAGGGATTCCCCCGCTTTCCACGGGTGCTTGCGAATATGGTAGAGCATCGAGCCAAAATCTTCGAGAGGCCCGGCGGGTAGTTCAAAGTTTTCCTCCGGTTTTCCGGGGGCCGGAAAGAATCGTCCCAAACGAACAGAATAATCGGGGATGGTTCGCCGGTAACGGACGTTGCCTCCCTCATTGCGATCCTGGATATATTCCCTTGATCGCCAGGGCATTAGTTGGGTTTGGGAGGTGATGCGGCTTCGAATGGGGAACAGGGCCTCGATAGGGCCCCGGGAACGGAGTAAGAGTTCAAAGCGCAGCATCCCATCTTGGTGGGCGTCTTTGTTGGCAATGAAGGTGCCTTCGGCGGCTTCCAAAGGCCCCCACTTGATCAGATAGACAAGCCTTTCCCCTTCCGGCCAGGGAAGGGGGCTGGTTTGAGTCATCCCTTGGGCAAGCAGAGCGAAAAAAATGGTCAAAAAGCGGATTTTCATAAGCTCAGTAAGGGCGTTTTTGAGGTAGGAAGTTGGGGGAATACTCCGTGGGATCGTAGGTTCGATTCCAAAGGCGGGAAAGCGAGCCTGAGAGAGGTGGGATCAGCCAGTCCCATCGACCGTTGACTTGCCGGCCTTTTTTGGATTCTTCATTTTCGAAACGCAGATGGGATGCGCTGGCAGAATGGTGATCGATCATCCGGACACCCACTTTTGTGAAAGAGTCCAGAACGGCACGGTTCAATTCGACCAGAGCCCGGTCTTTCCAAAGAGTGGACGTACGGGAAGTGTCGAGCCGGAGTCGGCGGGCAACTTCTGGAAGGAGGTTGTAGCGATTTTCATCGGCAAAGTTCCGGGCACCGATCTCCGTTTCCATATACCAACCACTGAAGGGAGCGGCTGGGAAGGAGATGCCGCCGATTTCAAGGCGCATATTGGAAACGACTGGGAGGGCTACCCAGCGGAGATGGAGAGAGTCGAGGCAGGAGGAATCGGGATGACGGATGGAGACCTCCAGAGTTTCTTTTTTTGGGGGAGGAAAAAGACGAGGCTTTTTTCCTGGAAGAGAAATCACGATCGGAAGGAGATCGAAAGCCGTGCGTTTTTTTGGCGGCCTCCAGCCCAGGTGAAGACAAAGGTCGGTGAAATCGGCCTCGGCAGGATCCCCTAGAACCTGTTTCTTCCGATTCCTGTAACCGGCATAGCGGGAGAGCTGGTAATTCCAGATCCGGGGCCCATGCCCCTTCGAATCGGCGGGGGCAAAGACCGTGACGGTGGAGCGGATGGCTCCTTGATGGGTGGCATGGCGAAGATGATGAAGGCAGGCCTCGTAGATTCCCTCTTCGGTGGTGGCTCGGCGGGCATCCAGGACGTCCAGTTTCGTCCAAAAAAAACGGCCGATGCAGCGGACGCTGTTTCGCCAGGCGAGCCTGCATCCATACCTTAATTCAGGAAGGGTAAGGGAGTAGGTGCCGGTTTTTTTGATTTTCCCCGAGACCTTTCGCAATCGTTGGGGGGTGGGGTGGGGTGCCCCTTTTTCTTTTTGCAGGAGCTGGAGGAATGTCTTTGCGGACTGGGCCAATGGGAGGGGCTTTGGACGGCCTGTCAGCCGGAGCCGGTCTTGCATTGCCAGAAAAGGACAGGAGGACATGGGAGGGAGTCTACCCCTTCATGGGGCTACGTAAAATCCCTCCCGATATTTGAAATCTTTGCTTTCGTAAATTGGGTAAGTTGCGAAAACAGATAGCTTCATGGAGAAGAGATTCAGCGTTTTGGTTGTGGGAGGGGGAGGTAGGGAGCATGCCTTGGGATGGAAATTTGCCCAAGATAAGCGGATTGAGAAAATCTGGTTTGCGCCTGGGAACGCGGGAACTGCCCAATTGGGGTTTAACCTTCCCTTTGCCTCAACTGATTTAGATGGGATTACGGGCTGGGCGGTCAAAGAGAGGCCGGGGTTGGTGGTGATAGGCCCGGAGGCGCCTCTTTGTGCGGGTTTAGCGGATCGGTTGCGAGGTGCGGGGATTCGGGTGTTTGGGCCTGGGGCGAAGGGCGCCCAGCTAGAGGGTAGTAAATCGTTCTGCAAGGATCTGCTGGTTCGCCAAAAGATTCCAACGGCCCGTGCGGGGTCGTTTACAACGATGAAGGAGGCTTTAGATTTTTTAGAGGGGATGACCTTTCCTGTGGTGGTGAAGGCGGATGGTTTGGCGGCAGGAAAGGGAGTGGTGATTGCAGAGAGTCAACCTGAGGCTGTGCATGCGATGAGGGAGATGTTGGAAAATCGGGTGTTTGGGGATGCGGGGGCAAAGGTGTTATTGGAGGAGTTTTTAGTGGGGGAGGAACTCAGTTTGCACGCGGTGACGGATGGCAAAAATCTAGTTTTTTTACCCAGTGCACAGGATCACAAGCGGGTGGGGGAGGGAGACACGGGTTTGAACACGGGCGGAATGGGGGCGTACGCGCCCGCCCCGCGTGCGACTTCACAGCTTTTGGCTGAGGTAGAGGAGAAGATTTTTCGGCCTACTTTGGCGGGGTTGGCGGCAGAGGGGATTGAGTATCGGGGAGTACTTTATGCAGGGTTGATGTTAACGAAGGAGGGGCCAAAGGTTTTGGAGTACAATTGCCGATTCGGGGATCCGGAGACGGAGGTGCTTCTTCCGCTTTTGCGGTCTCCTCTATGGGACCTTCTGGTGGCGGCGGCGGATGGGGATTTGGCAAAGATAGTGGTTCAGACTGATCACGGCTCTGCCATGACGGTGGTGATAGCGGCTCCGGGGTATCCGGCTCATCCGATTTTTGGGCAGAAGATCGACTTGGGGGAGGAGTTGCCCGATACGGCGATTTTTCATGCGGGAACAAAGACGGGAAAGCATGGGGTGGAGGTATCGGGGGGTCGGGTTTTGGCGGTAACGGGCTGGGGAACAGATTTAAAGAGTGCGCGGGAGAGAGCTTATGCGGGAGTGAAGGGCGTTCGTTTTGAGGGCCGGCATTTTCGGCGGGATATAGGGCATCGGGCTTTGGGAAAAGTTGTTTTCGAAGAGTAAGAAGCGGGGTGGAAGATTTTTTTCATCAAGGTAAGGTGAGTCTGAAATGAAAGTCTTTCGAGGAATTCTGCTTCTTTTTGTGGGCATTGCGCTTGGGGTCTGGGTAGCGCCCCGATTGTCTGGGCTTTCTGGTGGATGGGGTGGGTGGGTGGAGAAGGCCAAGACGCGGATGCGGCCGGTATCTCGGGCAGAGACCAAGAGTGCGCCCGTCCGACCTGCGGCAGTGCCTGCTCCGCAGCCCTTTCGGCCCCTGAAAGCGGCTGAGGCGGTGGAAATTGGCCGTTTGATGGGCATGACGGAAGAGGCGACTCCCGTAAAAATCAGTAAGGCTTTTGAGCAGTCTGGGGGGCGCTGGGCATTTGCGGATGCAAGGAAGAGCGCATCACCGGAGCGACCTTGGGTGGCGGAACTTTTGCCGGGTCCTGTCGCTTACTGGCGTGTGAGAAGTTTGGGAGTGGCTGTGGCTGAGGCAATGGGGCGGGATTGGCTGGTTTGGAAGCAGAAAAATCCGTTGGGTGCGGTTTTGGATTTACGGGAGTGTTTGCCCACCCAAAGTTTGGAGGCGGCGGCTGAGGTGGCGGGGTTATTTGTAACTCCGGGCGAGGTTCTGTTTACGTGGAGGGATGGAGCGGGAAAGGAGAAGGTGTTTCGTTCGGATCGGCAACCTTTGGGAATGGGTGCTGGATATCCGCTCATTGTTCTAGTGGGATCTGAATTGAGGGGAGCAGGAGAGTTGTTGGCCTATCTTTTGCAGGAGCGGGGTGGAGCGATCCTGATTGGTCAATCTAGTGCAGGTCAGATGGGGTGGTTGGCTGAAACCCGCTTATCTTCGGGCCGATCTGTTTTCAAAATTCAAGGGGAGATTGTGTTGCCGGGCGGACAAGCTCCTGTGGGAAGACCGTTACCCCCCGATCTGAATTTATTGGCGAGTGGGGTGGTGGATACGGAGATTTGGCCTGGGGGAGAGGCGACCATTGCATCTACCGTGGCGGAGGTGCCCCCGATCAAGAGACCCAATGAGGCCTCCCTCATACAAAATGAGGATGTGGAGCAGGAGGGAATGATGTCGGCGGGAGATAAGAAAGATGAGGTTAAAAGACCCCCTCAGGATAAGGGGTTACAAAGGGCGGGAGATCTTCTCAGGGCATTGAGAAAGTTTCCTCCAAGCAGACGGGCAACATTTGACCCATACCCGTTTCGGGGGCAAATTCTTTTTTCCAACCTAACATGAAGAATGTTTTATTTATCTGTACGGGAAATGTTTGTCGTAGTCCCATGGCTGAAGAGCTGTTGCGAAGTCAGCTAAACGGGGATCGAAATATTGAGGTCAGTTCGGCCGGAATCGGAGCCGTGAATGGGCAACCCCCAAGCTCCTATGCGATTGAGGTGATGAAGGAGAAGGGGCTGGATATCTCTCGCTTGCGGAGTCAACCCATTCATCAGGAGTTGGTTCGCAAGGCGGATTGTATTTTTGTCATGACGTATGGGCATTTGGATTCGTTGCTTCTTCTCTATCCTTCGGCAGCTGAAAAAACATTTATGCTTCGTGAATTTCAGCCGGGTTTGGCGCCGGACGAGAGGGAGGTGGATGATCCAATTGGTCAATCCCGTGAAACGTATCGGGCGTGCCGAGATCAGATCGAGCAGTCCATTCCTTCTTTGTTGGAGGTAGTGCGAAACGGGGCAGGGAAGGGAGCAGTCGCAACGGGGGGGGCGGTGGCCATTGGATTGGCGGGAGATTCCTCGGGGAGGATTTTGATGGGAGAGGCGGCAGAAGTTCTACGAGATGAGGGGTGTCTAACGGTGATGTTAGCGGCGGGTGGAAGTGAGGAATTTCCAGAGATTGCGAAGGTAACGGCTGAGGCGATTGGAAGCGGTCGTCTGCAAGGGGCAGTCCTGGTAGGGAGATCGGGAATAGGGCTTTGCATGGGGGCAAATCGTTTTCCAAGTGTACGGGCAGTGGTCGCGACTTCTCCGGAAATGGCTCGGCTAGCCCGAGAACGATATCACGCGAATGTTCTCTGTTTAGGAGCGGATGATTTAGGGGCGTCGGATGCTCGGGCGTGTGTGCAGGAGTGGATCTCTGCTTCATTCCGAGGGGCTCGTTACGAGGAGTCGGTGAGTCGTTTGCAAAATCTAGGGGCGGGCAAAGGAGGAGATCCTGTGGGTCCGGACTTAGCCAAGACGGACACGCGGGTGGCTGAAGCGATTCGTTTGGAGCACCGACGCCAATCTGAAAATATTGAGTTAATCGCATCCGAAAACTTTACAAGCCCTGCCGTAATGCAGGCCCAAGGTTCGTGTTTAACGAACAAGTATGCTGAGGGTTATCCCGGGCGTCGCTGGTATGGCGGATGTGAGTTTGTGGATGACGTGGAGCAGGCAGCGATCGATCGGGCCAAGGAGTTGTTTGGGGCGGAGCATGCGAATGTCCAACCGCATTCCGGGGCGCAGGCCAACACGGCGGTGTATTTCGCTTTTCTGAAGCATGGGGATAAAATTCTCACGATGGATTTGGCTCACGGGGGCCATTTGACGCACGGGCATCCAAAGAATTTCTCGGGAATGTTTTATACAGTGAAGCACTATGGTGTGGATCCGAAGACGGAGCGTGTAGACTACGATTTATTGGAAAAAGCGGCTCTGGAGTTCCAGCCTAAGATGATCACGGTAGGAGCGTCGGCGTACTCCAGGTTGCTGGACTATGCGAGAATGAGAGAGATTGCGGACAAGGTGGGGGCCCTCCTTTTTGCGGATATGGCGCACGTATCGGGACTGGTTGCGGGGGGAGTTCATCCCAATCCCGTGCCCCATGCAGATTTTGTGACCACGACGACGCACAAGGGTTTACGTGGGCCTAGAGGCGGAATTATTTTGTGCAAGGCCAAGTACGCAAAAGAGATTGATTCGATGGTTTTCCCTGGGGTTCAGGGCGGACCTTTGATGCATGTGATTGCGGGTAAGGCGATCTGCTTTTTGGAGGCGTTAAAGCCGGAGTTTAAGGAGTATCAAGCCCAGGTGGTACGGAACGCACGAGCCTTGGCGGAGGGATTAAAGAAACACGGGTACCGGATCGTATCTGGTGGAACGGACAATCATCTCATGCTGGTGGATTTGAGACCGGTGGGTATGGATGGAAAAGTGGCGCAGGAGGCGCTCGATGCCGCAGGAATTACGGTGAATAAGAACTCGATCCCGTTTGATACTGCCTCGCCGATGAAACCTTCGGGCATCCGATTGGGTACGCCCGCCATGACAACACGCGGAATGAAAGAATCGGAGATGTTTGATGTCGCAAATTTAATCCATCAGGCTTTGCAGAAGCGGAATGATCCCGTGGGGCTGGAAGCGGTACGAGTCGAAGTGCGACGTCTGACGGCGCTCTTTCCGCTGGCGAGTTAGGCGGATTTTCCTTTGGCGACTCCCGCGGACTTGCAGGTCATCGGGAGAGAGTTAGCGATTCGATGGCCGGATGGTCATGAGAGTTATGTGGGGTTGGAGGAGATGCGTAAAAGGTGTCCTTGTGCGGCATGTGCGGGCGAACCGGGTTTAACGAGATCAGTTCCTGGGTTTGATCAAAAGTTGACGGAGGAAAGTTTTCGACTGAAGGGGATGCAACGGGTGGGAGGGTATGCGATTCAACCAACGTGGGAAGATGGGCATGGGACGGGTATTTATTCGTGGGAGTATTTAGAAAAGATTTGTTCCACTCCTTCATGAGATCTTCAGAGCGAATTGGGCCTGCGGGCAAAGGGGAAATCTTTGCATGGTGTTGGTACGATTTCGCGAACAGTGCATTTGTGACGGTTGTGATCACCGTGGTTGGTGGTGTTTTTTTTACTCGAACGATTTGTGGGGAGGCTTCGTGGGCGGATTTTGTTTGGGGGCTCGCCCTTTCTGTATCGGCTATTGGGGCGATGATTGCGGGTCCGTTTCTGGGCAGGTGGGCGGATCGGAGGGCTTCTAAAAAGCCTGCGCTTCTTGGGGTGACTCTGGTGTGTGTTATAGGAACTGCACTTTTTGGATTGGGAAAGTGGGGTGTAGAAGGGGCAGTCGCCATTTTGGTTGTGGCCAACTCTGCTTTTTTGCTGGGAGAAAATCTTGTGGCTTCGTTTCTTCCTGAGTTGGCGGAGCCAGGACAGAGGGGAAGAGTGAGTGCGTACGGCTGGGCCTTTGGATATTTGGGAGGTCTGATCTCTTTAGGATTGGCACTGATTTTGTTGCGGCAGGGCGGAGAGTCTGCAACCCAACAGGTTTTCTTCATGACTGCGGTGTTTATCTTTGTCGCATCCCTACCGACGGCTCTTTTTTTACGGGAGCGGGCTGTGCCTCAAGCTCTGGTTCAGGTGGAGCCTGACTGGAAAACAATTTGGCGCACGGTTCAAGCCAACCCCAACCTGATGACTTTACTGGTCGGGCTGACACTCGCTTTAGCCGGCTTGAGTGCCGTAGTGGGCTTCGCATCGATTTATGCAACGAAAGAGATCGGTTTTACGTTGGAAGGCACGGTAAAACTCTTTGTATGTTTGCAGGTGGCGGCGGCTGTGGGGGCTATGGTAACGGGGCGGTGGCAGGATCGGAGGGGGGCGAAGCCCGTGCTCATGTGGGCGTTGGGTTTGTGGGTGTTAGTGAGTGTGGGGGCGTGGTGGAGTCGTTCGGCTGAATTGTTTTACATCGTGGCGGTGGGGGCAGGGGTGGGGATGGGGTGGTTGCAGTCGGCCGGGCGTGCCGCTGTGGCTGAGATGACGCCTGTGGGCAAGGAGGGGGAGTGTTTTGGGTTATGGGGTTTTGCGGGAAAGCTGGCAGGGATTGGGGGGCCGTTGGCGTTTGGGGGTGTGGCTGCGTTATTCGGAATGCGTAGTGCGATTCTGATCAACGGGGTCTGGTTTTTGCTGGGGGGTTTGCTTTTAGGACGGGTAAAGTTAGGGGATGGGAAACTTGTCGTGGAGCCAAGGGGATAGTCAGAGTAAAAAAAAGGAGTTGGGTGCTTATCGGATGTTAGGGTTGGGTCGGGAAATGAAATCGATCCGTCGGCGATCGGCGGCAGATCAAGCTGGGTTGTATCGGTATATTGGAGAGGGAACAGTTGAACGTCCGTGGTTGAAGGTAACTCGAGCGGAGTATTTACAGACGAGAGCCGGCGTGCAGGTGGAGTGTTTGGGAAAAAGAAGAGCGACGGATGTGGATCAGGTAAAGATTGAGAAAAAAACTTACGATATTTTGGCTTCGAGAGAGTCCACAGCGGCAGGATTGCGCGAGGCATTTCGCCAGGCCCATGGGAGAGGAATGACGCCACGGGAGTTGGAGTTGTATGGCAAGGCAGCGGGGGAAGCGGGTTTAACTTTTAAACCTGATTTGAGAGCGAAAGCCGCAGGAACACGCAGGCGGTTGCTGGCTGAGGTCGTGGAGAAAGTGGAGAATCGCGCACGGGGAGGCGAGGTGCGACTGCAAGAGATGTGGGCGGCGGTGGCGGGGGAGGAGACGGCGCAGGAGTCGATGTTGGAGTATGTGGATCGATTTAAGGGCGCAGCTTACATTCGGTGTATGAGTTCAACGAGAAGGCACGAGATTGGAAGAAGGATGGGGTTGAAAGAGAGGCTTTCGGAAAAGTTGGGTGTAAAAATCCGAAGGCTGGGGTTTCGGTAATTTTATTGAATCAGCCGAGTTTTTAATATTTAACACTGCAGCCGTAGGGCTTTGTTTCAGGATTTGAAACGGGTTTGCCGGCAAGGGCAGCGTCGAGAGCTTGCCGAACATAATTTTCTGCTTTGCTACAATCCTCTGGATTTGCAGATCGGATGCTATCAATTGCGCCCATATAAATCATTTTACCCTCAGGATTGATGATAAATATCTGGGGTGTTGTCTTTGCGCCGAACTGTTGGCCCACACTACCCGAGGGGTCGAGTAGGACTGCAGTGGGTACGGCATTTTTATCCTTTGTATCGGCATCAGCCTGAGGGCCAGTTCGGTGACCCTGTTTGCCTGGTGCGGAGGAGATGATCGAGAGCCAGACCACGCCCTTGGCGGTATACTCTTTCTGAAGTTTCTGCATATTCCCGCCCGAGTACTGTTTTTTTACGAAGGGACAATCTGGATTGAGCCACTCCAATACAACGAATTTCCCTGCAAAAGCAGATAGTTTTTGAGGGTTATCCTTGGAGTCCTTTAATGTGAAATCGGGAGCTGGCTCGCCAATCTCAACCTCTGCACGTGCAGAGAGAACAAGAGACAAGAGAAGAGAGGTGGTAAGGAAGATCTTTTTCATTAATCCACCATCCCACGGACATTCTGCAGGTCAAGATAGGACACGAACTTTGGGCCACCCGTGGCCATCCATCCTAAAAGATGCTTAACAAGCTGAGAGGG
The DNA here is from genome assembly GCA_030054195.1 of Minisyncoccota bacterium. GTDB lineage: Bacteria > Verrucomicrobiota > Verrucomicrobiia > Methylacidiphilales > Verrucolacustridaceae > Verrucolacustris > Verrucolacustris abundans. Next base: position 31,664 of record JASGCJ010000001.1, on the reverse strand, counting down.
CGGACTGGATCTTTTTGAAGTCGGGAAGTTCTAACGGCGTAGGGGTCTGTTCGGAGTATTTGATGACCCCGTTTTTATCGATTACGAAGGCAGCGCGGGCGCTGACGGAGCCCAACCCGATCAGGTCGGGGAGGAGAGTGCCGTAGGCTTTGCTGACTTCCTTGTTGAGATCACTGAGGAGGGGGAGAGAGATCTTCTCTTTATCGGCCCATGCTTCTTGTGCGAAGGGGGAGTCGACGCTGATCGCGTAAACGGCGGCATCCAGCTTTTCGTAACTAGATATGCCGGCGGAAACATCGCACATCTCCTTCGTGCAGACGCCAGTGAAGGCCAGAGGGAAGAACAGGAGGACAGTCTTTTTCTTACCGAAATTGTCGGAAAGTTTGATGTCCTTGAGGTCCTCGCCCCGTTTGGTCTTCAGGGTGAAGTCGGGTGCTTTTGTTCCTACAGAGATGGCCATGGGATTGTCCTTTTGCTCTTAGTTACGGCCGGGTGCGCCGTTTGCACCTGATGCGTCGCGAAGAACTGCTTTTCGGGACAGTTTGACCCGTCCCTTGTCATCGACTCCGATGCATTTCACTTCGATCAGGTCACCCATCTTGACGGCATCGTCAACTCGTTCGACCCGGCCTTCGGCGAGTTCGGAGATATGAACCAAGCCGTCGCGGCCTGGGAAGATTTCGACAAAGGCACCGAAATCCTTGAGGGAGACGACTCGGCCTTTGTAGGTCTTGCCGACCTCGATATCCCCAGTCAGACCTGAGATGAGTTCCTTTGCACGAGCCATGGCAGGGCCTGTGTTGGCGTAGATGCGGACGGTACCATCATCCTCAACATTCACCTCAGCACCCGTTTCGGCGCAAATGCCTTTGATCGTTTTCCCGCCTGGTCCGATCAGAAGCCCAATTTTATCCTGCGGGATTTTGAGCATTTCGATCTGCGGTGCGTATTGGGAGAGTTTCGAGCGGTGAGCGGGCAAGATGGTGCTCATGAATTTGAGGATGTCGTGACGAGCCTTGGTGGCACGGTCGATGGCATCCTTCAACATGGCAAGGGGAAGGCCCGGGAGTTTGAGGTCCAGTTGGAAACCGGTCACACCCTGTGCGGTGCCGCACAATTTAAAGTCCATGTCGCCGAAGTGATCTTCGCTTCCGATGATGTCAGTGAGCATTTGGTGGCGGAGCATTTTTGTGCCTGCGGCGTCGAATTCGGTGACGAGTCCGACGCTAATGCCTGCAACGGGTGCTTTTAGAGGAACACCTGCATCCAGAAGGGCGAGGGTGCCTCCGCAAACGGAGGCCATAGACGTAGAGCCATTGGATTCCATAATTTCTGAGGAGACGCGTATGGCGTAACCGAACTCGGAACCGCATGGGATAACGGGTTCGAGGGAGCGTTCAGCGAGAGCCCCGTGCCCGATTTCACGACGGCTTTGACCGCCGAAGCGGCCCGTTTCGCCTACGGAGAAAGGAGGGAAGTTGTAGTGAAGGATGAAGCGTTTGCTGT